>CAZBNG010000011.1:0-35881 GCA_964493095.1 uncultured Pseudobdellovibrionaceae bacterium | reverse complement strand
GAAGCGCGGTTGCGGGAATTAGATCCAGCGTTGGACGAAGACGCACCGGATCCACTTGAAGACCCGGAAGGATTCCGCAAGCACGTAGCAGCTCAGGTTCTAAAGGAGGAGCGTAATAAGCGCATTGAAAAATCACGCGACCGCATGATTGAAAAACACGCTGATTATTTTGAAAAGGAAAAGGTCTTTGAATATCTGGCGAAAACCGTTGACGAAAGTCTGGTTGAGCAGATGAACGAAGCGGCTGATCCGGCTGCTTTTGCCTATGAAACGGCAAAGGCTTATCAGGATAAGCAGCGTGAAGAAGTGCTTAAAACCGAACTTCCAAAGCTCAAGGAGAGCCTTAGAGAAGAAATTCTAAAGGAAATCCGTGAGAGTTCTGAAATCCAAGCGAAGAAGAAGTCTGCCGTAGAAGCGCCTGATTTAACCGATGCAGCTGCAGCGGGAAGCAATAGCGAACCCGTGGCGAAGACAAGCGATATCAAGGGGATATTCGCAGATTCGCCGTTGTAGGCTGCTTTTGACATGAAAGGTAAAATGAAATGACTCAATCAACCATTTCGAGCGCCAATCAGGTTACGAGGTTCCAGGAAGAAGTACGTAGAGAGTACGTTCGTGAGGGGAAATTCGGGCCTTATATTGGCAATACACAAAATGCCGTTTTTCAGGTAAACCGTGATCTGAAAAAAGTATCTATTCCGCTTGTTGGCAAGCTAAGCGGATCTGGTGTGCGGGGTTCTTCCCAGCTTTCTGGATCAGAAGAAAGCTTGTCTAACTATGCGGCAACAGGTCAGCCGACTTATCACCGGAACGCTGTTCTAATTGATAACGAAGAGCGCGAAAAGTCAGAATTTGATCTGTTTGAAGAGGCGCGCCCATCACTTATGAATTGGATGATGGAACTTAAGCGCGACCAAATGATTCAGGCTTTGGGTGCTATTGAAGCGGGTGGCACGTACTACAACTATGGCGGCGGCGAAAGCACAGGCGCATATGGTTCAAGTGCAGCTTCTGCAGCCAATATGGATACTTGGAACACGAATAACCAAGATCGCATCTTGTATGGTTCTGCCAAGTCTAACTTGACAGCTGGAAATCACACGACATCTTTGTCTGCGATTGACACCACAAACGACAAGATGGATGCGGCAATGGTGTCACTTTTGAAACGGATGGCGAAAACGGCTTCTCCGCTTATTCGTCCGATCCAGATCAAGAATGACGAGCCGTGGTATGTTCTGTTTGTTGGAAGCTTTTCTTTCCGCGATCTGAAGGAAGACAGCACCATCGCGCAGGCCAACCGTGAAGCGCGGCCACGCGACATTATGAAGAACCCCATTTTTACCGATGGTGATCTTTTGTATGATGGTGTTATCATTCGGGAAGTTCCTGAAATTGATACTTTCATTGATGGATCCGGAAGCGGTCAATATGACGGCATTTGGGGTGCAAATGCTACTGGTGACAGCCTTGCAACTGGTGGAGATAGCTCTAGCCGTGTAGGTGTTGGTTTCCTGTGTGGCGCTCAGGCAGTTGGTTTCCATGTTGGCCGTATGGCTGAGTTCAAGCGCCGCAAAGAAGATGACTACGAGCATCTTTCTGGCGTTGGTATCACGGCCAAGCATGACATCAAGAAGATCTTCTATAACAACAAGCAGCATGGTATGGTGACATCATTCCATAGCGCTGCCGTTGATAGCTAAGGGGGTTTTTTATGACTGTTAGACCGCTATCAGCACAAATAACGGAAACAGGACTTGACCAGAGAAATCTGGTCAAGCTCCTTCGCAATCTTGTCGATACCGTTAATGAGCTTGTGGACGATCATGCAACGCAACGGACAGTCAGTGCCGATAACAAGACACTGGTTAATAACCTACGTTTAAATCTGATTGCACTTTACGAAAAGATGGACGCTGATTTTGCTGACGTGATAAACGCCAGCACAGATTATGCTGCCGTCTTGGGATCTGGTGGATCAGATGAAGACGCATTGGCTGCCGCTGTGGGCACTTCTCCGCCTGCTACATTGAGCGACACGACTGACTTAACACTTGAGAAGTCATAGAAAGGAAAAAAAATGGCTGATATTTCTTACACTAATGATGCTACGGAACGCCGTGACAGCACGGGGCTTGTTGCTGGCAAAGGGGATGCGGCTGCAATTAAGCTTCTGTCTTCCCGTACGATTGAACTGGCTGGGTCTGCCTCTGGTACAACAGTAAAACTTGGCACAGTTGCATCTAATGCCCGCATTGCTGGCGCATCTAAAGTATATTGGGATGACCTTGCTACAAGCGGAAGCCCGACCCTTGATATTGGGCTTGGATCTGTTGACAGCAATGTCACTTCCGATCCGGATGCTTTGAACGATGGTCTGGATGTAACTTCTGCAAGTTCTGCAGATCTGATTAAGGATCACGCAAACTTTGGTAAGAAGGCTTGGGAGTTTGTAAACGGGCAAACAACCGATCCCGGTGGTGCTTTGGATATTTATGGATCTGTAAAGGATGCTGCTACCAACGCGACCGGGACCGTTACTGTTCAGGTTTACGGTTATCTTGACTGATTAAAGGGGAGGGGCTTTACCGCCCCTCCTTTTTTTATTAAAATTCTTTTATGAAAGTTGCGATCGTATGTGGCGCGCCAAGCTCAGAATTTCTAGCGCCATTTGATAATGAAGAATATGAAATATGGGTTTTGGGAAATCGGTTAAACCGGTTTCTTGATAAAGGTTTACGTGTTACACGAATTTTTGAAATCCATGACGATCTTTCAGAGCATGGTGACATAAATAAATACTGCGACTGGCTAAAAAGCCATAAAATACCTTTGGTTATTGGTGAAAACTCGCCGCTTTCTGAAGGCTATGTTTACCCGTTTAAAGATATAGAGAAGTTATATGGATCTTTATATCTGACAAGCTCACCGGCTTATATGATGGGGCTTGCAATACTTGAAGGTGCTGAAGAAATACAGATTTATGGCGTTGATCTTACGGTGGATGACCATGAGTATTTTTGGCAAAGGCCATGTATGGAGGCATGGGTGGGTTTTGCCAAGGGTTTAGGCATTAAAGTAGTCATACCTGATGTTTCCCCATTGGGTAAGTCTGACTATGTAGAAGGCAGGTTGTCCGGCGGCAGGCCGGACTTTTCAAAGCCTCCTTTTACAGAGCGAAGTTTTAAAGAATTGGCCTCAAAGCATCAAACTGTTATTGATGAAGCTAACCAGAAAATTAATGAATTAAAAAATCTTATAGTCGCGCATAGTACGGCTTATGAGGTCAATGACAGGCTTGCAAAGGTTGCCCGCGCAGTCGAGGCCGGTGTGAATATCAATGATTTATCAGAAGTAACATCTATTAAAAGATAAAGGTAGTGATATGCCGCTTACAAAAGCCCAAACACGCGATAGGGCCGCAACTGAACTTGGTATCAAGCGGCTGAACCAGCCTTTAACAGACAAGGACAAAACCCGCATAGAATCAGCTTATGACGAGGTTTACGGTTATTTAAAAAAAGAAGGCTTGGCAACATGGGCCAGCACGGGTTCAGTTCCGAATGATATTGCGCCTTATGTGGTGCTTTTGGTGGCATTGAATTGCACGGAAACTTACAGCATACCGGATTCACGGATGCAAAGGCTTGTGGCTAAGGCGGGAATTGATGGCAACCTAGCTTTGCGGGAAATACGAAAGCTGGTCACGCCGGAATATGTTTCACTTGATAGTCCTACGGATTTTTAGATGGCTTTAGTTCCTTTATTAATCACTGGCGGCACATATACACAGAAATCAAAACCACTATCTGCACAGGTAACGCGTAACTTCTGGCCAAAAAGGATGGATGATAACGCACCAAAAAGCCCATATGTGCTGGAATCATGGGTTGGATTAAAAAACTTTGCTTCGATTGCGGGATCTCGTGATAGAGGCATGGCTGAACACCTTGGCACGCTCTACAAGGTAACAGATACAACTTTATATAGCGTGGATGCAACCGGAACAGAAACCACCCTTGGAACTATACCCGGTACGGGCCGCGCGATTATTGAAGGTATTGGGTCAAGCGTGGTTATCGTTACAGATGGAGTGCCATATGTCTGGAACGGCTCGACACTGACAACCGTGACAGACGGCGATTTGGAAACGCCTAATGCCGCCGCGCACATCAATAACCAGATTATCTATGATGGTGATGGCGGTAGGTTTGTAAGCTCGGATGTTGGTGATGCAACAAGTATTAATGGTTTAAATTATGCCACGGCTGAAAGTGACGCGGATGATATTGTCAGGCCGTGGGTGTTTAATCAGACGTTATATCTGTTTGGAGATAAAACGATTGAACCATGGTGGAACTCAGGCGTAGGAAACCCACCGTTTGACAGGATTGAAAACGCAACTATTCAGGTTGGACTTGCAGCAATTTATTCAGTTGCTAATACCAAAGATTTTACGTACTTTCTCGGCGATGATAAGCAAGTTCATGCCCTCAATGGGGTTCAAACGCAGCCTGTAACTACGGACGCACTTGCAAGAGAGTTTGCGGCTTATTCTCTTGTTTCAGATGCACATGCAATTAGTTTTAATCTTGAGGGTCAATGGTTTTATGTCATTACGTTCCCAACAGCTAACAAGACTTGGGTTTATCCAGAAGGCGGGGAATGGTTTGAATGGTCTTCCGGCACGGAGGGCGGTAAAAGCCGCATTAGTTCTTATGCGTTTTTTGCCGGGAAACACCTTGTCGGGGATTCTGAAAGTGGAAATATTTACGAGCTTGATCGTAACACGTACACAGAAGACGGAGAAACTATTGTTAGAATTCGTGATACCGGGCCGCTGCATGGCGGATTGTTTCAAAGACACGGAAAACCATTTCAAATTAATAGATTAGAGCTTATAATGGAAACAGGGGTTGGTTTATTGTCCGGTCAAGGGCAAAACCCAAAGATAGTTTTGCAAATATCAAACGATGGGGGCAGGACATTTTCGGAAGAAAACGCCGCAGCAATCGGAAAATCTGGCGAATTTCAGTTGAAAGTGGAGTGGCATAATCTTGGTCAATTTGAAGAAGCGATTTTCCGCTTTGAAATATCGGATCCCGTCTTTTGTTCAATTCATTGGGCGGCGGCAGATATTGAGTTTGGAATCTGATTATTCGACCAAGGCAGAAGTTGACAGGGTTGTTTACGACCCTGAAATTTATGACCGTATATCAGATGATAATTCGCCGCCGCTTGAAGCTTTTCAGATGGTGTATCTTGGAACCATGATAACAGGTTATGTAAACGGTGAGGTTGCAAGTCTGTTTCATGTGGTTAGCGGGAAGCTGCATTATATGGTTTTAAAGCCCTACAGAAGGCACGCAAGGGCGCTTTTAAGGCAGGCGTTTGAGCTTTACCCACATCCTGTATGGTGTTCAATTCCGGCGCTTTACATGGAAGTAATTAACTTTGCTTTGAATTTTGGATTTAGGCGCTTTGCGATAGAGGAGAAGGGCCATAAAAAAAACGGGGAGTTTTATGATTGTCACTTACTGGAGTATGACCCATGGGCATAGTTAAAGATATTGTCGGCGGCATAACAGGATCGAGCGCGGAAGCCGCCAAAGACGCTGCAGCTGCACAGGTGCGCGGAATTAACGCCGCAATCGGTACGCAAAAAGAGGCTAGAGATGTAGCTCGAGAAGATATACAGCCGTTTATTGATACAGGCACGACAGATCTGCAAACACTGGCCGATCTTATTACCAATCCTGATCGGCAAAGACAGTTTATCGAGGAAAACCCATTCTTTAATGCTCTTTCAGAGCGCGCCAGAACGGATTTGTTTAAAAATCAGGCAGCGCGTGGGAAACTTGCCTCTGGTGAAACGGCAGAGGCTTTACAGAAAAGCCTTGTGCTTTTGGGCGCAGATTTGCTTAGCCAGAACGTAGGGCAGCGGTTTAACCTTGCCAATTTTGGCTTTGGGGCAACGCAGCAGAAGGTCGGTGTAGATACAGGCGCTGCCGCTAATATTGGAAACCTTCAGGTTGGTCGTGGACAGGCCCAAGCGGCTGGAATTGTTGGTGCAAGAAACGCAGAAGTCGGCGCTTTAAACGATGCGATTAAACTTGCGACTTTCGGGATATCGGGCGGGTTCTCTCCCGGCGGCTCCCCAACAGTATCTATATAAGGGGATATAAATGGTAACGCAAAATCCTTTAATTTCACTTCAGGTTCAGGCAGCGCAGCCAGGTGAGGCGCTTTTTCAGGGAAGACAGGCAGCGCAGCAACAGCAATTAACGCGGCAGGCTGGACAGGTTCAGCAAGAGCAACTTCGCGGTCAAAGGCTACAAAATTTTGCGCTTGAAGATCAGATCAGGTTAAAAAACGCAGCGATTTCTAATTTACAGTTTTTAAATGCACTTGAATCAAGGCCGCCGCAAGAGGTTCTTGCTCTTGCACGTCAAAGAAAGCAGCGCATTGAACAACGCATTGCGCAGGGTGAACCATTGAACACTATTCATACAGATCGGCTTATCACGGCGCTGGAAAGTGGTGATCCGCAACAGATTGAACAGATTAGAGATCTTATGCGTCAGGATGTAGCGCAATCACAGCAGTTAGGTTTTTTGCCAGCGCCAGAAGACACCAGAACTTCTTTCCAGAAAGACTTTGAATATATAGAAAGTATACAAGACCCGGAAGTTAAAAAAAGAGCGCGTGAAATTCTAACCAAGCCTTCAACTCAGATAAATTTGAATGAGCAGGGATTGCCCGCCACTCCGACTCAGGAAACAATCGAAAAAACGTCTCAGGAGTTATTTACCGATATTTTAAGCAGATCGCAAAGCCTGCCTGAGCAGAATTTTCAGCTTAACCAGACAGAGGATTTAATCCTTTCAGGGGCTTCAACCGGGCCACTTGCCGGGGCGCGTATTTTGGCCAGTCAGTTGGGCGTGGAAATTCCTGATGGTGCGTCACTTGAGGTTATCAGGGCTAATACCCTGCAAGATACAATCCCCAAGGTAAAACAGCTTGGTGTAAACCCAACAGACAAAGACTTTGAAATTGTTTTGGATAGTGTGGCCAATGTTGGAAAATCTCCACAGGCTAATCTTGCGCTAATTGATATTAGGCGGCAGATAAATGAACGACTTTCACGCCATGCTGATATTATCCGCAGACTGGGGCGAGAAGGAAAACAAACGTCTGAAATTGAAACTGTTTTACGTGAAAGTGACAGAAAAAATCCTTTTGTAACACCCGACTTGGAAGAAATTAGTAAAAAACTTGGTGAAGCGCCAAAACTGCCGGAAGGTGTTGATCCCGAATTAATTCAGTTTATGACACCGGAAGAAAGAAAGCTGTTTCAAGATGGCAACGATTGAACAACAAAAAGCTATAGCCTTGGCAAAGGCCAGACAAAGGCAGCAATTACAGCAGCAAGACACCAGCCGTTTTGAACAATTCGTTAGTGGCATGGGCCGTATACGAGAGGAACGCGGTCAGGAAATGCGTGACATTGTTTCAAATGAAGACGTTTTTCCTGCGACAAAAGCCGTTGCTGTTCCAATCAAGGCAACTATTGGAACAGGGCTGGATGTTATTGGGAGTTCAGTTGCAACTGGGGCGGGTGTTTTGGGCGATGTTGCCCAAAAGGTAGCGCCAGAAACATCAGAAGCAGTCGCTAGACTTGCTCGTAGTTTTTTGGAAAGTGACATAGCTCAAGCAGGATTGAGCGCTATAGAATCTGGTGTTGAGACATACGGCGAATTTAAAAAAGAAAATCCTAACGCGGCCATTCTGCTTGAAAGTTTGGGATTAACCGTAGAAGCAGCCCTGCCATTTAAAAAGACAAAACTTCGTGGAGGTGGGCTTGATGTTACAGATAGCGGAGATGAGCTAGGACGTGCCATCCAAACGGGACGCCAGAAGTTTCAGGAGCGTATAAAAGAAGAATCAGCGCTTTTTGATGCCGCTAAAGGTGCAAAGGCTGAGGTTGATATCAAAAAAATAGGCAGCCTTAAACAGAGAGCTGCGGAGCTTGACATTGACCTTGGAAACGAGCGTTTAAAGCCTCTTGCAGACGAAATAGCGGAGTTCGAATCCAAGGGTATAGATAAGGTTCTTAATATCAGAGAAGCGGCGGCAGGCGCGCCAAAAAAGACGGCTAAATCTGTTAATTTTCGCCAGATAATGAATACAAGGCAAAATTTATCAGAGCTTGCAAATTCTCCAGACGGAAAACTTAGAAATGCCGCAGGAGTTTTAAAATCTGAGTTTGATGATATGCTTATATCGCGCTTTGAGACAGCTGTTATTTCTGGTGATAT
This sequence comes from uncultured Pseudobdellovibrionaceae bacterium, assembly GCA_964493095.1. Classification (GTDB taxonomy): domain Bacteria; phylum Pseudomonadota; class Alphaproteobacteria; order Micavibrionales; family Micavibrionaceae; genus CAYXSX01. The sequence continues at coordinate 27,563 of CAZBNG010000011.1, read as the reverse complement.
CGATGCGATGGAAAAGTCTTTAGATGCAATAAAGTTTTCAGCGAAAAGGTTTAAGGACTTTGGCACAAATAGACGTGCCGGACAAAATGTTTTGTTTGAAAAGGTTATTTCAAATCAAGGTCTTGATAACTTTGAGATTGCAAGCATCGCTGATGCAGAAGATGCTGCTGTACGAGCATTTGGTGCGTCTTTTCAGGGTAAAGAAGCAACGCCTGAGTTTGCTAGAAGGTTATTAGACGTTGCCGGAGATCAGCGTGAAAATGTAAGACAGAACTTAAGAAACGGATTTCTTCTTTCGACTTTCAAAAAATCTATTAATCCATCAACTGGCCTTGTAAACCCAGACAAGCTTGCAAATAACTTAACCCGCCTTGTCGCATCATCTAGAAAAGAGGGCGGCATCGGATCATTAAAAGATGTTGTGTTTACAAATGACGAGCTTAATGCAATTAGTTCTTTCAGGACAAAAATTCAAAATCCAAGCGGAGTTAAGGATGCTGTAAGAAGCTTCGCATCAAAGCTTCCAGTGCTACAAAGCTTTGTTGATAGCCCTGCTATTAAAGCAGGAAAGATTACAAAGAAACAATCAGAAAAATTCTTGTCTGATTTTATTAATATTGTTGAACCTGAATTGCGAGGGAATAAAGTAAAATACGGTGCTTTAGTCGCTGGTTTTGAGGGTTTACAAGCAGGAGAACAATAAATGGCATGGGTTCCTATTATAACCGGGATACAATATGTAGATGAAAACGGCAACCCTTATTCCGGTGCGGTTTTAAAAGCATATTTATCAGGTACGCTTACCAATATCAATATGGCAACAGACAGCACAGGCGACACAACTGTCTCAAGTGTTGCTTTGAACGCAAACGGTTATCCAGAAGTGTCAGGAAATATTATTTTGCCGCATGTTGAGGAGAAGTATAAACTTTCTTTATACCCAACACAGGCAGCCGCTGACGCAGACACAAGCGCAATATGGACTTTTGATAAAATCCCAATTTCATTGGAATTTGGCGACACGACACAGACAATCACCACAACTACATCTCTTGATTCCTCTGACGATAACAATCATATTATCGCAACCGGAACGATTACTATTAATCTTCCTGATATTGATATTGTCGGTGCTGGATATCTGTTTACTATGCATAATGCAGGATCTGGCACAGTTACGCTTGATCCGAATGGCGCGGAAACAATAAACGGTGTTGCTACAATCGATATTGCGCCAGGTGCAGGCGGCATGGTTATTTCAGGCACATCTTCATGGTCTGCGTTTGGATTAAAAGATGCGCAAATTGATGGCGACAACACATTCACAGGCGATAACACATTCACAGCAGATCTGACCGTAGATAAATCAGGCAGCGCCGCCTCTCTGACCGTTAAAAGCAATCAGGCAACAGACACGAACATTGTTTCACAGATTGACCTTGCCGGACATGATGACGGCGGCAATGATACGATCTATGCGCGTTTAAAGGCCATCATTGACGATAACACAGACACCACAGAAGACGGGCAAGCTGTTATCCAGACAATTCAGGCCGGAACGCTTACGGACGCTTTGCATGTCGCGCTTGGCGCATGGATGGAGGGCGCAACGGGCGGTGATCAGGGCGCTGGAACGATTAACGCCACAGCGATTTATGATGATGGCGTACAGGTTCTCACAAGCGTCTCTCAGGGTGATTTAAACACGAGTACTGGTACTATATCTATCAATGCTAGTATTTCATCCGGAACAGATGAGGTCGGAACACTGCCCGGCGGTCAATATGGTTTTTATCCTGAAATTGATAATAATTCTGGTAACACTCAGGCATTGTATGGCATTGGAAGCGGGAGCAGCGCAACAAGTTTTGGTGTGAGAGTTTCCGTTGGTGACTTAAATTCAAGCTCTGGAAACGCAGATGCCACATTTAGACAGCGATACGTCACATCATCACCACCGTTTGATCTTGGTGACGGCGAGGTTGGCGGCTTTATCTTCCTGCGCTTAAACTCAAAAGGTGAAGTTATTGGACATTATGCCGCAGATGTGCCGCCTTGGGGGTATAATGGTCCTACTGATATTAAAGCTTGTATGAAATGCCCAAAAACAGGCAAGAAATACCGCAAGCGTGCCGTTAAGCGTACATTGGTAGAAATACTTGATGGTGTGCCTTTAGAATACGAACTTGAAGAAATTACACAAGAGATAAAAAATGCTGATATGTCTTTAATCCCGCATCCGTTTACACTCAAGCCCGGTGAAAAGGTTGTTTTGATTGATCCTATGGATGACCGTGTAAGAAATATGATAGATCTTCAAAACACCGAAAGTGAATTTAATATCGGCAAGCATTTCAAAAACGGCGATCTTATTCCTGATAACGAGTCACTAGACAAGCGCAAAGGACCACAAGGAGTTTCTCAAGTTAGGTTGAAGGTAAGATAGATGCCAAAAATAGCCCCGCCGCCACAGCAAATACCTCGTAAAATCCTAAATGATAAAGAGCTTGCGGGGTATTTTCTCGATCTTAACAGAACGATATTCCAGCTTTGGTTTTTTATCGCTGGTGAAAACGGACTTTTAAGCGATCCACCATCTGGTTACACAACTTTTGCAAATCTTAGTACAGACAGGACACTTAATGCTGATAGCACAACATTGGCAGAGGTGGCTGACGTTCTTGGAACGCTTATCGAAGACTTAAAGGCAACAACACTTATAACGGAGTAAAAAAATGAAAGATCAAGATTTTATGGTTCTTGTTAAAAATTTTGCAGAGTTTCTAGCTGATAAAAAAAAGCTAAAAGATTTTGTAAAAGATGTGGAATCTATCGAAGATGTTAAAAAAGTAAAAGACGAGATAAAAAAACTCCATTCTGAAACAGAATTGATGAAAAAGCAGACGGAGCAGGATATTCAGGATATTCAGGAACGGGAAAAAACTGTTTCTGAAAAAGAGGCTGATATTGATGTAAAATATCAACAGGCAAAAGAATACCTACAAAATGCCAGCAAAACTAAAAAAGAATGCGATAAAAAACAAAAAGAGCTAGATAAACTTTTAAATCAGGCAAAATCAGATGCAGAAAAGGCCACGCGTGACGCTAAAAATAAAATTGAAGCCCTGAAATCCATAAAAGAAAAAGAAAAACTTCTGGATGAACAAATTAATCAATATAAAAATATGCTGGTTAAACTATCAGAGGTCTAAACATGGCGTTTATACCACTCCAAACATATGTCGTAACACTTGGTTCTTCAGCATCTTCCGCTTTGAAAATTGATGAATTTTCTTCGCCATCAATAAACAAAGGCAAAGAACTTCAAGCACAACTTTTGCCAGTTGGATGCGATGCTATTTATAAATTTGGAGATGTTTCTGTTTCTGCAAGTAGAGTGGTTACATCAAATAAACTATCTGCCGGAAATACACCAGTGCTTGAAGGATCTGCGCCACTTAATTCAGGAGTTAAAGAATACATAAGCGCATTAGCTTTAGATTCCGCAGATACAGGTAATTTGTATGTAACAATAGGATATAATGAGGATATTTAATTGGGAATAAGAAGCGTTTCAAGGCCTGGGCTAAAATATTTAACTGGCATTTTAGACACAGAATACCTGCGCATAGATGGTGGAAACTACTTACAAGAAATTGTCGAGGATACAACTCCTGAGCTTGGCGGCGATTTAGACGCTGGCGGCAATAACATTGATAACTTGGGTGATGTAACATTCCGCACAGGTGCGCAAGGTGGCACTGTCCGCACCGGAACAAGTAATGCCGATTTTTACCGCCTGCAAGCCTATGATGTTAATGGCGGGGTGTACGAAACCGTAGCGCGCGCCGATGCTGGTATTGATCCGCAATTCGGGCTTTTTGACGGTAGCCTGACAATCCGAAACAGCGCGGACGACACAAAGCGTATCGCGTTAAATGCATCCGCTATCACGACAGGCACGGTCCGAACGATCACAATGCCGGATTCAGACGTTACGCTGCTGACCACCGAAGCCGTGCAGGATATTATCGGTGCTATGGTGACGGGCAACACAGAAAACCGCATCACCGTCACATACGAGGACGGGGATGGAACGATTGATTTTGTTGTTGACCCTGATCTTGGCAACTACACAAACAGCCAAGGCTGGACTTCAAACACCGGAACCGTCACCAGCGTTGCCGTTTCTGGTAGTGACGGTATCGAGGTTGACAGCGGCAGTCCGATTACAACCAGTGGCACTATTGCTCTTGGTGTCGATGCCGCGGCATTGCGCACCCATATCAATGTTGAGGACGGGGCTACAGCCGATCAGACGGCTGGTGAGATTGAAGCGATTGTCAATCACGATAATCTTCTGGGTTTTGAAGCAAACGAGCATATCGACTGGACCAATGCAACGGATAACTTTCTGACAACAGGAACGGCGAAGGCCAAGCGTTTGACCGCAGAAGACACGGCGGCTGATCCGTATGTTGAATTGCTCAGCAGCACAGCCGGATTTAAGATCGTTGCCGAAAACGCTGGGGTGGATGATTACCTGTCCTTTATCAAGAACGGCAGCCCGGATGAAACCCTGTTCAGGATTCTGTCCAACGGTAATTTTGATTTCATAAACTACACCATCCCCAAGACCGGGCCGAGTGCCGGAGGATATAGCGTGCTTGCCGGGGCAGGTGTTGGTGGTGAATTGTTATCATGGCAACAGATAGGCGAGGAGGTCTCACAGGCCGAAGCCGAGGCCGGAACGTCAACAGATATTAAACGCTGGACACCGCAGCGCATTGCACAGGCCATAGCTGCGCTGGAAACCACGGCCCCGGTCGATAGCGTCAATGGGCAGACGGGCGTTGTCGTGCTTGACCCGGACGATCTGGACGATACCAGCACCACGAACAAATTCACCACGGCGAGCGACATTTCCAAGCTGGCGGGGATAGAAGCGGGTGCGGATGTCACGGATGAGACCAATGTCGTGTCGGCGCTGGACGGGGCAACCCTGACCGATATCGGCACGCCAGCCTCTGGTGATCTGGTGCTGGTGCAGGACGTATCAGACAGCAACAATTTGAAGGTTGCTCAATTCAGCACATTTGGCGGCGGGGGTGGCGTGTCGGATGGTGACAAGGGAGATATCACGGTATCATCCAGCGGCACGGTATGGACGATTGATGCTGGCGTTGTGACCGAGGCTAAAACGTCATTTGTCACGGAAAATACGGACGGGTTTACGATAACCAGCGGATCGACAAGTGAGCGTGATTTGAGCGTGTCCGGGTCAGACGTTTCGGTCGTAGGATCAGGCGCGGCGACATATACATACCCCGCAGGAACAAGCACGCTGGCCAGCACAGGGCTTTCCGAGACCTTCACAAACAAGACGCTGGGCAGTGGCACAAAGGTCGGGATCGGGTCCGATGCAACGGGCGATATCTATTACCGGGATGCAAGCGGCAATCTGACGCGGCTGGCGATTGGATCAAACGGTAATTTCCTGACCATTTCAGCGGGATTGCCAGCATGGGCCAGCAGCTCCACCGTGGACCGCACCATTTATTTTTCATCCGGGTCGGACAGCGTCACCGCAACGCGGTATCTTGGGTCCAGTAATGCCGACACCACGGAGGACCATGTGCGTCGCATTGCCCCGGCTGGTACGGTGACAGCCATGTATGCTGTGCGCGAGGTTGACAGCGGCACAGGCACATTCAGATTGCGTAAAAACGGGTCTTATGTATCCGGGGCGACTGTGGCTATTTCCAGTGGCACAACAGGCAACGTCACCGGGCTTTCTGTTAGTTTCAACGGTACAACAGACACGATCAGCATGGAGGTCGAGGAAACAACAGGCCCGACATCCGGTAATTATTTCATCATCCTTTATTACACACCAACGAGTCCATCATGAGCAAGCAATGGAGAATAAACGCCGTTACCGAAAGCGATTGTGCTACGTGCCTCAATATCGTGGTTGAGGTTCTGGACACGGAAACGCAGCAAATTACGTACAAACGCTTTCCAATGATCCCGGCTGTGGATAAAACGGCCGAGCAGGTTTTGGCCGATGTAGCGGTGCGGTTGGCGGCCTCTGAAAATCGTTTGGATCCCACGGCGATTAGCGAGGGCGGCGCGTGGGAGGATTGGCCGTGACAATCCAGCTTTACAGCGTACAGGCCGATACGGCAATCAGGACAGGCACAAGCGGCACGAAGACGATTAACATTAATCCCGGTTACAAGCCCGGACTGGTGGTCTGTATATCCACCGATAATGCAAGTTTTACGGCGGTGTCATCCGTGTCTTTGAATAACTATGCCTTGACGAAAGAAACGGCTTCAACTGGTACGTCAATCTGGTCTTTAAAATCGCCGCCTCCGGGATATAGCCTGACACTAAGCGTGACATTGGCTGCCTCATCTAACTGGGCAATCACGGCCTATGATTTTTACAATGCCGGGCAGTCTGACTTGACAGATTTTGGCGGGTTGGATGCACAGTCAACGGGCGATATTGCTTATACAGGGTCTATCCCGTGCGATGCGAATACATATCTTGTTGACGCGGTGCGGCACGACAGCAACACGATCACGCCCAATACGATGACCGAGGCCATGAACATCGTATCTGGCGGGGATAGTTACGGATCATCCTATATCGCCGTGCCCAGCGCCACGAGCATTGATGCAGGCTGGACACGCACAGGAAGCCCGGTCAATGACGCATGGGCGGCATGCTGTGCCAAGGTCAAGGCAGACACAGCCGGAAACATGGTGATTACGTCATGAGCATTGCGCTGGATAATCACACCTCTGTACGGGTCAATAACGCATCAAGCGACACAACGTCATATACATGCACAGGAACGGACCTTGACGGTCGGTTGTTTGTCTTTGTGACACTTTGGGGTGGAGGGTTATCTCACCTTGTCGAGGATTACACCATCACCTATGCCGGGCAGTCTTTGGAATTTGTGACAAAGCAGGTCATAAACTCTCTTGGCCTTGCCAATGTCGGCCTGTTCATGTTGAAAAATCCCCCGGCAGGTACGGCAAATCTTGTGACCAGTACCAACCAAGGCAACGAATATTTCCGCATTTTGGTGTCAAGCTGGACGGGTGTTGAGCAAGATGACGCGGCCATGGTTATCGCCGGCGACACGGGAACATATCCGGATAATCCCAGTGTGTCTGTCACAACCGCCTTTGATGATAGCGTTGTTCTGGACTGTGCCACACATTCCTTCCAAAACACATCGATGACGGCAGGCGCTGGGCAGACAATTCTTGATCAGGGAGAACTGGGCAGCGGCTTTACAAGCTGGTCCGCGTCTTCCTATGAAAGCAAATCGACACCGGGCGCGGTTTCGATGGACTGGACCGCGAGCGCCCCCGCAGGTGAATGGGCGCAGGTTGCCGTTGCCATGAAACCAGCCGGGCCACGTATGACGGTTACGGGCATTAATCAGATTGTGTTTAGCTAGGGGGGCGAAAATGAAAAATGATGTGCAAATACAAGCTGTAAAAGCAATACCAGCAATCGGGGGAACGGTTTGGTATACTTTCACACTACAAGAATGGGTAGCAATCGCAACACTCATATACATAACAGCACAAATTTTTTATTTAGCGTGGAAATGGTGGAATGAACACAAAGACAGGAAAAATAAATAATGGAATGGGACTTTAAAAGGTGGCCAAACTTTACACCTGACGAAATGCGATGCAAAGGCACAGGCGCGTTGCTGATTGTGCCTGAATTCATGGATCGCTTGCAGGAGTTAAGAAACATATACGGCCAGCCCATCCACATCTCATCCGCGTATAGGACATCACAATATAATGAGAAAGTATCAAGCACAGGAAAAGACGGGCCTCACACGACAGGACGCGCGGTTGATATATCCGTCTATGGACAAAATGCGGTTTTACTGATAAAATTATCAATCGAATGTGGATTTACAGGGATTGGGATTAAACAAAAAGGACCGATATCTGGAAGATTTATTCACTTGGATGATTTAAAACAACAATCTGGGCGGCCAAGACCGTGGATATGGAGTTATTAAAATGGAAGACGTTTTAAAAGGTGTTATCCGTCACTTGCTAACCACTCTTGGCGGCGCTGGACTGGTTATTTCAGAAGGCACAACGGAAACAATCGCCGCAGGGCTGATTGCTATGGGAGGTGTGGCATGGTCTATCTATTCAAAGAAAGGAAAAAATAATGAAACTCTATGATCTAGGTTTTGCTTTTATTTTGACTTTAACTCTTGCCGCAAGCGTTGTTCACTACGATAAAAGCTGTAAAGATGAGGGTCTTTCTGTTAAAGCGTGCGCTGAAAAATTATTTGAAGGCGGCAGCGTTGATTATGACGCATTGAACGGGTAGAGATGATTGCCGGGCTTGTCCTCTTTATTATTGCGATTATTACTGTTTATTACGGTATTAATCGCGTTTATAAGTCCGGCAGAATCAAAGAAGAATTGCGACAAAACAAGGAAATAACACGGCGTGTTAAAGAAATTGCAAAGTTTAAAAATTCTTTGCGTGATGATCGTCATGAGCTTAACAGGGTGCGCGACAAATACAAGCGCGACTGACACATTTTGTTTGCTCTACACACCAGTCTATTACTCGCAACACGATACTCCTGAAACTGTTAATGCCGTGATGCAAAATAACCTTGCATACGAAGCGATTTGCGAATAGACTATATGCACTTCTTGTTCTGATCGTTGATAAGACCTTCCCCCGGCTGATGGTTCCCAGTCGGGGGTTTCTTTTTATACCCAAAACGTGTACAATCAATCTGTAAGTAACCATAGAGAGGGGGCAACTCTGTACAGGTTATCGATCATGGATAGATATTATTCAGGCGCAGCGGTTTCGTGTGCGCCTTTTTTCATGCCCGGCTTGGGGGCAAAATGAGAGGAGACGTTTTAATAGAGGCAGTCGCGGCATACAAGCGCCACAACCACAACAAAACACTCGCTGCAAAAAGCTTGGGGCTGTCACGTAGCACATTTAGAAACAGGCTTGATAAGGCATTATCGCTGGGCCTCGATGTATGTGACGATGATGGGCGGCAGATAAGAGAGCCTAAAATATTGTTCTATGATCTGGAATTGTCTGGTTCTTTAGCGTTTTTATTCCAGTCAGGTAAACAATACGTCAACCCGGCAAATATATTCTTCCACCAGTTTATTATATCAATCCACTGGAAATGGTCTGACGATGGTGGTGTTCAAAACTTCTCTGTATTAGATAATCCAGAGGGAGAGTTTTACCACAACGACATACATGTAGCACGCAAGGCGATAGAGTTATTCGAGCAAGCTGATATCGTAGTCGCGCACAATGGAAACCGTTTCGACAAGAAACACGTATTCGGCGCTGCGCAACGGCATAGATTGCCGCCATTCAGAGAGCCGCTATATATCGATACGCTGAATGATGCACGCCGCGCCAAGTATGATAGCAACAAGCTTGGTGAGTTATGCAAGCGCTTGGACCTGAAACAAAAGAAACGCGAAACAAGAATTGACTGGTGGCACAAGGCAACAATATTCGGGTGCAAGGAATCAATTAGTAAAATCGTGCATTACGGCGATGGCGATATCGAAACTCTGGAAGAGCTGTATTACTTGCAACGCCCATACAACGCACGTTTCCATCCTAACTTAAACCTGATCCTCGGAACGAATGACCGCTGCCCAGCGTGCGGCTCATCAAATATAGAGTTGCAGGACAGGCCCAAGATCAAGGGTAAAACATCCATCGTTGATGAATATCGCTGCAAATCTTGTGGCGCGTATTCAAATTCCGGGCGCAACCAGAGAAAGGGTGATATAATCAGATAATGGATGACGATAAAAAAATCGTAGAGCTGAAATTCCCGGAGCCAGAAACGCGGCAGGATATTCTCGATATACTGAAATATCTTTGCGAGCTGGCGCATTACGAGCCGATAGATCACCTGTCAGTTGTGATCCAGATTGACGGCTTTACGCAAGCCTATATTGTCGGTGATTCATACGATCCGACATACGATGACGAGGAAGTCGATTATTTTGATTGATTATCGGTTTGCCAACGGCGGCAAAGTGATCGCTACCCCTCCATTTCGTCTAGGGCTTTGAGGGCATCTATAGCATGTAATCTGTTCGCAATTATCACGGGTCTAAGAACACTATCGCGTGTTATAACGTAATTATCTGGATTAGCATAAAACTCCAGCGCCTCCCGCACCTCTGGCGGGATGGATGGGGCGCGGGTGTTCAGCTTATTAATCTCACGCTTGTAAGCAAGCATCGCCTTAGCGTCATCATTAAGACCATACGGGTCACGCATTTCTGCGGAAATGTACGTATCAAATAATTCTTGTGCGTCTTCAAAGCTCATGTAGTCGCAACCACCCGGTTGCTGACTTTCCGGCATTTCTTTACTGGTCATCTCAAATCCTCATCTAAAAGTTTCATGGCGTACAACAGCCCATCTAAATTGCCGTCAGGATCACCGTGCATGGCTTCTCGTTTTATTATTTCGGCAAGGCTTGCTATGGCGTTATGTGTTTCGGATTTATCAGTCATCACTTTCCCCCTTTGGCGGTTGTGGTAGTGGCATCCAGTGGGTTGGTTCACAATAAGAAACGCGATCGCAACAATGTCTCAAGTACCACTGTTCACCAGCAAAATTGCGAAAATCAAAAGCAGAGACAGCAATATCGCCTATAAGCGCTCCATCTCCGTAAGAGTTATATCCACCACCATCTCCGTTGTAGGTTAATATTTTAGTTCCATCCCTAGGCGCGATCTCTATCGGTTGCCACTCCCGCCGTACGTATCCCATGTCTTTCATGGCCTTGATGGCGGCTTTGGCTGCGCTCTCCCACGGCTCATTTAGATCACTGAATGTTCTGCCCATATTGTCTATACGCATAGCATCAGCAACTTTCTCGATTTCTTCTTCGGGCGTCATATCGTTTTCTTTCTGGCTTTTAATAAATTTACACCTTCTGCTATAGTTTCTTTACACGATCGCCCATCGGAAAACACAACGATTTCGTTCGGCGTTTCTCCATCTTCAAAAAACACTCCGTTATCAAAATAAAGAACCGCCTCACCGTTCATTTCTTCGAGGGATACGCAGATAGCGTTTTCATTTATATAATCGGAGTCATCTTGATTTATTTCTGTAATAGATATGAATTCTTTTGAACCGTTTGGCTTTTTATAAAAAATAGCGTCAATCATCCTTCTTCTCCTTTTCGTTGGTAGACCCGGAGGGAATTGAACCCATCTCCTCAACCGTTATGAGCGGTTCGTGCTGACCATTACACTACGGGTCTATCTTGTGGGGGCTGTGTGGGATTCGAACCCACGGTAGTGCAAGAGCATATGTAACACTACGGCATCATTCAAAGCCGCCTTAGACCGCTCAGCCAACAGACCCCCATAAACTCAATCATTCCTATCGCCGTCCACATCCCGCGCACCAGTACGGCGCTTGATCTGATCGAATACGTAATTTCTCTTATCATCATCCGGTAAATGAACATGATAAGCCTTATCAATCTCTGTTTGGAAATACACATACTCACCCTCAACATACACGCGCAACACACGGTCCATGTTGATGATCTCGCCGTTTAATTCGATCCAGTCTATAGCCATTGAATTTATCCTTCACTTTACAAAAATATAAATATTCATACTTCACACACGACAGGTCCAGTATGCCGTCTGTTATTAGACCGGGTGCATACCCGTCTGCGTATTTTACTCCATCACTGGCCATTGCAAACGTGGCTCACATTCCGTATCAATCCTATCGCCGTAAATCGCCGTCACGCAGGTCGCATAATCCGTCTCGTAATAGCGATATTCAAGCGCCTTTTGACTGGACATAGTCGCAGCGAAATAAAGCGCAGTTAAAACAATCCCTGTTACCAAACCTCCATAAACAACATCACTCATCTAAAAGCCCTCCAAGCATTTGTTTTCGCTTTTTAATAACTTCTTTAATAGCAATAATATCCTCTGTGCGCGGCCTGAATTTTCCCTGCCGCCAAGCGTATATCGTGTAACGTGACTTGCCGATAACCTGTTCAAGGGCTGGGGCCGTCATACCAGTCGCGTCAAGTAACTCATTAATATTATTCATTTTATATCCTTCCAGTGTGTCCGGGGCAGCTTAATTCACGCTCATAACTCGACATTTCGGCGTTATCTTCTTCATATTCAGCGCGGTAGGCGTCCAAGTCGTCCTGTGCCTTTAAAATAATATCACGTAATTTATAAATCTTGCCGCCACAGCTTAAATAGACAGAATGTATAAATTCGCAGCCGTTTACATCGAACTCGTAGCCATCGTCAAAGTTTACACAATTTACGTATCCAGCATCAAAATAAAGCGTAATTTCTGCGCCTTCATCGGTCTTAAAAACCATTGTTTCGTTGCCGCCGTATGAATTATCAGGATCAAAATAATCAAAATAAACAGTCATATCGGTTCCTTTCTGTTATCTTGAATATATCAAGAATTAATATATTCATCAACGCTGAAAACACATTTTTTCAAAAAATCTTGCAATTCCTTTTCTTCAAAACGATGACGCGCGTCTATCAGATTAGTTCGGTCAGCATTGTGCAGTTCATCACATATCATATCACGGACCATGTTTTGCAGTTCAGTCAGTGTCATCCCGTCACCTCAAAAAATTTGACAAATTTATCATGTCCCCAGTTGCCAGCAGTCATATCCACAATCTCCTGCACAGTGTATTTATCCCTCTTCTTATCCTGGTTTTGCTTGACAAAATATTCCACACCAGACGCACATGCACCTGTAATTGTGCGGTACATCTTCACCGCATCGGCAAAGCTGACAACCGTATCAAGCGTAAAATCATTATAGGCAGACGTATCACGGTCTTTACGCTTATAGACCAGAGCTTCACGAGCTTCCTTTATGGTCTTGCCGTGGGCGTGGTTTTCTCCATCTGTGACGATATAACTGTGTTCAGTCTCGCCGTGGTTAATAACCTTGCTTACGTTGCCTTTTTTGCGGAGGACTTTAGAGAGGATACCGTCAACAATAATATACGGTTCTCCGTTTAACATCCCGTCAACAAGATACCCGGATATATTGTGTGGACATAATTGTATTATTTTTCCCTCTTCCGGCTGGATAACCTCAAATATATCCCGTCTTACAATAACGCAGCCATACCCAGTATCAAAGGTGCAGTCAGATCCCGTCTTGAATGTGCAGCCAGACCACGTCTTGAAGGTGCAGTCAGATCTTGTCTTGAAGGTGCAGCCATACCCCGTCTTGAAGGTGCAGTCAGATCCCGTCTTGAAGGTGCAGTCAGATCCAGTATCAAAGGTGCAGTCATACCCAGTATCAAAGGTGCAGTCAGATCCCGTCTTGAAGGTGCAGTCAGATCCCGTCTTGAAGGTGCAATTATCGATAAAAGTAAAATCGATAATCAAATTGTTTTCACCAGAAGAAAAAGTTCTTGTTTTTTCATCCCATGTGAATTTATTTAGTGCTAAAGGCTTTCCATCTTGCAAAACCCGCTGCTGTACTTCTTTTTTGTTCATCCTGAAATCCTCTCTCTAATGCGCTCACGATTAATCTGCATGGCCTCTGGTGTCGGTTGCCAGTCGTTTGCAAGCTCCGGCGGTATATCAAAATCCACGCTGGTGTGTTGGATATTAAAACCGCGCCTTAAACATTCAGCAATAATTTCCTGTTGACGGGATTTCAGGTATCCAAGTTTATTGTAAAAGAATTTTACATGCCCAGCGCCCATGCGGTACGTGTCCGGTATATCATCGCCCGGACGCGCAAGGCCGAATATGCGGGGTAGTTCGCGATATTCAGCCAGCAAGTGCTTATCTGTTAATTCCTGTGGCGGTATGCAATTTATACGTGTCATGTGGTGGTTCCTTTCTGTCTATATATAAACAGTTAATATATCAGAGTGTCAAGCAATTCTTTCAGTTTTTTCTCATCATCGCAGACAACACTAATACCGCCAGCTTGATTAACGCGGTCAAGGAAATTGCGCTGTTCTGGTGACAGGCGGCCTTTTGGTGACTTCACCTCGATAGCCACAAAGCGGCCTGTTTCATTATGCCAGCCAATCAGGTCAGTACTCCCCTTGCAAAGCCCCATCCTGTGCCACCTGCCATTTTTATCCTCAATAGCTGCCGTGTGATTACGAAATACAGTCAGCCCTAGCTTTGAAGCCTCTAACTGGACGCGCTTTAATATCTCAGCTTCTGATCTCATCGTCTTACAACCAATATCTGATCTTCTGGTTCTGCCTTGCGCCTTACAAGCTTTACATGATCTTGCGTCAATCCGTTTTCATTGATCCATTGCCGCGCTTTGTCCACATCCCATCCTGCGTATATCACAAAACCGCTTGGATAATCCGTCAGCGCCTTAATTGGTGCGTTCTCTAGGTGTCCGTCATGCTGCATAATTGCTATCCTTTCGCCGTAATCATCGTTTTCCATTAAACTGGCAACTCATCTTCATCCGCTTCTGGAACGGCTGCGGCTTTAAACTGTTTCAGCTTTGCAGCATATTCAGCTTTCAATTCTGCCTTTTGAGCGTCATTCAATCCGGCTTCTGCGATCTTGGATCCGGCGGCTTTAAGCGCTTCCTCGGTTTCGGATGTTTGGATTTCAGAAAGCAAACCGGAAACAACATCAGGATCAGCACCAGTTTGTGCCTGTGGCGCGGTATCCAGAGGATGAACAGTGTATGGCGTTCTTTTCTGCTTGCTGGCAGTCAAAGCAAACGTCATAGGCTTATCAATATGGCTCATGTGGCTGATACGGATACCGCCTACTTTCATCCCTGCCCATGTAACTTCTGGATCACGAAACAGGCGCATGGATTTACCTGTATATTGTTTTGCATCCGGCCCCCAGCATTGCACCATTACCCGGCACATTGATTTACAGGGCTTGAACGGCTTTCCATTATCGCCCTCAAAGCGAACCGAAACTGGTTGCTCTGTGGATGATATATTTACGCCTGTGATTGTTATATCCTTCGTGCAGCCAATCAGATCATCCGCGTTAAGCTGGTCACTTTTTGGCTGAATTGCTTTTGTCATGTCGGTCATACAAACATCTCCTGTTCAATTTTACGTTCAGTTTTAATCCATGCACCGTCTTTAAGGATTTCATCATAAGAGGCCATTTTCTCAGCCAATACCGTTTCAAACTGTGAAGCGGCATCAATTATAGCGGCCTGAATCTTTTCATCTGCATTAACCCGCATAGGCTTCATCGGCATACCGCCGCAATATGATATGTAATCGCACCATTTCCGGCCTGAAACCAGCATACCTGTTTGCATCTGGATCATGGCATCGGCTGGAATTTCGCCAGTAACCAGAAACTCAATCTGGAATTTCTGGCGGCGTGATTTAATCTCGATCAAGCCGTCATCACCGATCAAACCATCAGGGCTATATCCAATCGTGAAACCCCATTTATTATTCGTTATAAATCCAACTTCACTGACCGCCGCAAAATTATCAGCGTATAACTGCCGCGCTTCAACCTCATCAACATGGCCCCGCAGCATATCGTCACTGATATATTGCGGCTCGACGTATCCTGTTACGCGCTGGGCTAACAGCTCATAGAGGTGCGCCACTTCGCCGCCTTTTGACAGTTTCAGCGTTTTCGGGGTTATGATATTATTAATTTCACTGGCAGTTAGAAGGCCGCATCTCATCTCGTGCCATTCATCACTGCCCTGTTCTACGTTTTCGTGTATTTGAATCATGTGGTGGTTCCTTTCTGTCTATATATAAACAGTTAATATATCAGAGTGTCAAGATTTTATTTTTTTTATTTTCATTTGCTGATAAATCCAGCCTTTTTTATACCCCCTCTCAGCCGCAATCCGCCTCAAATCTTCTACGGTCTTAGCCTGCCCAACTTCCATGCGCTTCTGTTTTTTCTCGCGCTCAATTTCTGCGCGGTCAATTTCTGTCAATTCGCCGTCTATTTCCTCGATTTCACGGCCATTGACATCAACAATCTGACCGCACTCCGGGCATTTAGGGGCCGGGCTGAAACAATAGAAACAATTTGAGCATTGCAGGACGCGAGGGCCGGGCGTTCCTGACCGCTTGCCTTGTGATCTATCTTCCAGCGTCCATTCCTGTTCTGAACATGGCAGGCCATGAACTGGCGTTCCATCCGGCATCATAATATTGCAAGCGTGATCAAAGATCAGGGCTGGTTCATCCTTACGCCTTAAAACCCTACCCCATTTCTGTAATTGCAATGCAAGGCTTTTTGTCGGGCGCAGATCAAACATGGCCTCGACTGTCACGTCCATGCCGGATTGCATAGCAAGATCAAAGCCGAACGTCAGCAGGTCACAATTCGTCAGTACCTTAATCTCTCGCCGTGCAAACGCCTGAATAATCGTCCTGCGCTGCCCATCATCCATACGCCCGTCAATAGACGCAGCAGGAACGCCTGACGCATTAAAGCTCTGGGCGGTCATTTCAGCGTGTTTAACGCTTGTGCAATACGCGATTGCCAGTTTGCCTTGCGCGTGGCTTTTGTAATACCTAACAGCATCACCGATAACAAACGAATTGGCCTTGCTGGTCATGGCATCCGATAACTGGCCTTTTGCGTAGTCACCGCCGACAACCGATATTCCAGACAGATCAGGAGATTTACCCCTAAAAGCCCGATAATCTGACAGCCTGCCCATGTCTATCAATTCTCGGACTGATAGCCCCTGCACCATATCGTCAAACCAGCATCCAAGACCCTTGCCTGAGAGTTTCCACGGAGTCGCAGAAAGCCCGATAACCCAAGAACCGTTGCCCTGATAGTGTCGTATCACATTATCAAGCGCAGTAGCCCCATAGTGTGCCTCATCGACAAATACGACATCAGCTTTCGGAATTTTTTCTAGCCGCCGCGCCATCGTATCAATCATTCCTATGTATACTTTGGCATGAGGGTTGAAAGATCTTCCCGCCGCAACAAAGCTATGATTAATACCGTGGCTTTCGAATGAATCGCTAGTCTGTCTTAACAACTCCTTGCGCGGAACCGTAAAAACCATTCGCTTATTCTTACCCAAGGCCGACTGGATCATGTAGGTTGCCATAGCGGTCTTACCTGAACCAGTCGGAGATTGCAGCAACACCGATTTATGCCGCCGCATCGACTGCCGCAGCTTTTCAATCGTTTCTGACTGATCTGGGAACAGGGTTATGGTCATTAAATCAAAACACCAGTCTTATTTTTGGCGTTTTCAAGGTTTTTCACAGCTTGCCGATAATAGCTGGGCTTCAATTCAATACCCATACCCTTACGTCCAAGCTCTACAGCCCCATAAACTTCGCTGCCAATACCCATAAACGGTGTAAACACAACGTCATCGGGATTGCTCCATAGATGAATACAGCGTTCAATAACATCAAGCTGCAACGGCGATATATGTCTTTCGTCTTTATTATCCCGCGCCGTTCTGTATTGAAGTGTCCGGCTTTGATTAATATCCATCCATACAGGGCTTGCATATCTCTGCCAAACTTCGATTGAGTACCATTTCTTAGCATCAGCATTATTCATGCGTTTTAATTTACTCTCAATCGGTTCTGGTTCTTTACCTTCTCCTATATAGTATTCAAAACCGCCGGATACAGGATTAAGGTTTTCGCCCGGCTTGCGAAACATAATCATATAATCAGCCAAGCCCTGCCCTGATATGGTAGCATCCTTGCAGACTTGCTTATGAAGTAGGCGAATTGATTTTGTCCTTTGCTGGGCTACTACTGGATCTTTCCAGATACATACCTCACTATGAAATATCCATCCTAAGTCCTGAAAGAGCCTAACAACCTCTCCCCTAAAGTCGCGCATCCCGATAAAACCGTCACGGGTCTTACTTGTCGGTAACTGCATAACGTGAACGGCTGCAATCCTACCGGGCTTGGTTATCCTAAGTAATTCATTGACAATAAATCCGTAGTGTTTATAAAATTCTTCACCCTCTGAATTTGAAACATCACGATCTGAATTACTGAATTGATATAGCCCTTCAAACGGTGGACTATGAATTGACAGTCCGATGCTATTTTCAGGAATACCCTGCATAAGCTCGCAGCTATCGCCTTCATATATCGCGTATTCGTTCGTTATTTTTTGGTTTACTGATTTTAAATCCATGACGGAATCTCCATTCTCTCCTGGGGTTGATATTTCAAAGTGTCTCTAACAGCACCTTTGACATTTGCGGCAGATAAATCTTTCATGTGTTTGACCATTTCATCCATCATGTGCTGGGCTTGCTGTTCTTTTCTCTTGATATTTTGAACAACCGCGCCTTCAAGCTCGGATGCGATAAAATGAGCGTAAACCTCTCGTTTCTGTCCAAACCTCCAGAAACGCCTTATTGCTTGATATATTTGCTCAAAGCTATCATTCAGGCCGACAAATATAGTCTGGTTGCAATGCTGCCAATTCATACCGAACCCGCAGATGGATGGCTTTGTTACGATAACTCGGATATTTCCTTTTGAAAATTCCCGTAAAATTTCTTCCTTTTTATCGTCTTTCATAGATCCTGAAACTTCTACAGCACCATCAATACGGCTTGCTAACATTGCGCTTTCATCATTCAGATTACACCATATTACCAAGGCATCTTTGACATCTGATGCAATCTCAACAGCCTTATCAACTCTATCTTCAATCGTGGCGCGTCTGGCTTTAAGTCGGTCACTCATGCTCTGGGCTTCAAGAGGAAACAATAATCCAGTTTCTATATTGGCCTCATATTCGGCATCAACTATATGCTCTATCTGGTGCAGTTTTGGCAGGGTATATTTAGAACCATCGTATCCTAGATCATCTGGGCTTTGATACATTACCGACCAAGTAGACATCCATTTCCAAAATTCCGATTCTGCGTGGCCTTTTAATCTCCAATTCTGCGTACTGCTTCCATCATGTGTAAAGAAAGTCGAAAGCATATCGGTATATGACATTATCCCGCAAAATTCAGAGTGATTACCAAGCTCCATAAAATCATTTGGGCTAGGCGTTGCAGTTGCAGCCAGCCGATATGGTATCTGTTTACATTCATTAATCAGACGCGATCTAAAGTGACCGCTATGATTTTTAAGAATTGAGCTTTCATCCAGCACAACCCCCCCATATTGGGATAGGTCAAAATGCTCTATTTTCTGATAATTCGTTATCTGAATAGGGCAATTAGATTCATCCCCAGTTGATACGTGTGCAGCATCTATGCCGAATTTATCTGCCTCGTCTTTCATCTGCCCAGCAACAGCCAATGGCGTAAAAATTAGAGTTTTCTTTTTCTCGGCCTCATGTAAAGCATTAGCCCATGCAAGCTCTTTGAACGACTTACCCAATCCAGTTCCGGCAAATATCGCGGCCCTACCTCTACGGCAAGCCCACTCAGTAACGGCCTTTTGAAAATCAAACATCTGATCGGGCAATTCTGGAACGTCAGATAATCCAGTGGGTATTTCAAATCGTGATTTTGTTTTTAGAAAATCTTCATATTTCATCGTGGTGGTTCCTTTAAGTTGGTTAATTTAATGGTAATTCCTCTTCGTAAATTTCATCATTTCTTTGCCAGCCGTAAACGCGCCGCTCACCCATGCGCGGCCTCGATTCCTCAAAGCCTAGCGACATCATGATCTTGGCTATCGACTTCGCATCACGACTATTCTTGCGTGACTTCTCAAAGCCCAAACCCCGCCACAGTTCATCCTTCGATATGAAATCACGACCGCCAATCAGCTCTTCAATATCAGGCAACCACGGATCAATCGTCCGGCGGCTTGCATGTACCGCGTCCAGCTTGTCCTGCATCTGTTTCGGCAACCATAGCTTTTCGCCATTTTTATGCAGGTGAACGGCCTCGGCCCAGAGTTGCTCTTTATCGTTTTTAAGGCGCTTGATGTCAATATCATTTAGCACCTGCACAGGCCAGAAACGCCGCAATCCAGTCGGATCATCCAAATAGCCCTCAATAGGGTTTATCGTACCAGCCAGCACAAACTGGCGCGGCAACCTAACAGGCTCATTCTGGTATTTCCGCACAATCCGATCATCCCGCACCGTTATCTGCGCCTTGAAGTTATCCATATCAACCTTTGACAATCCTGACATTTCCTGTATCTCAATAATCAAAACGCCCTGTAATTTCGGCACAACCCTATCCAGCCCCAGATCATTAGCTTTAACCGTATCATCGAAATATTCGCGCCCGTGAATTGTCGCCAGTTCCCGCAGCGCCGTGGATTTACCCTTACCCTGTGGCCCGTCCAGTATCAGCATGTGATCGAATTTCTCCCCCGGATTGAATATCCGCGCAACCGCAGCCGTTAACCACTTCCTGCCAACCATTGCCAGATATTCAGGGTCTTCTGACCGCGCGCCAAGGTAATCCCGCAGCCATGTATCAAGGCGTGGAGTTCCATCCCATTCAAGATTTTTGAAATATTCCCGCGCCGGGTTTCGTCTGTGCTTTTTAATAACAGCGTCCAGCACCTTTTTAATTGTGGATATATGAAGCGTGATCCCATGATCTTCCAGCTTCATAGCAAGCTGTGTCACATCTTCATCACACAACGGACGCGGCTTGAAACGCTTATGGTCTATTTCCCAAGGCGGGGATTGCACTACCATTTTCTCATGGCTGAATTCGTCATAGCAAAACAAATCACGGAAACGCGGCGAGCTTTCCAGCATCACCCGCACGTTGTTCATTTTCTGCGGGTGAATATTTCCATGTTTATCAAATACAAGCTGGGCTTTCCAATCTGGATCATGTTCTGGCGTTTCATCATTTGCTTCATACAATGCAACGGCATGTTTCGCATCTTCTTCATAAGCCTCAATCGGTGGGTATTCATCAAGCCATTCTGGTGGTGGAGAGGGGATGTCGGCTTCGGATCGAACCACCACGTCTTTTCCAAAGATTGAATCGACACCCCCCCATGCGTGAGGCGGCTTGGCCTCAAGCAATCTTTCGCGCAATTTTTCATGTCCGTATTCTTGCGCATAATCGTTAAAATCTGTCGGGCCTTTATCGTCCGGCGTTCCCAGCTCGGCCGCGAAATCAGGCCATATCACGCTGGCATCAATCGCAATCGCGGCCTTGAAACCGTGGTCTATTCCTGAATTATATAACTCCCCGGTATGAGGCAGGACTGTCCACTGATCATTATCGCAGCATATAACGATATTCGCGTCTGGGCTGTTCTGCCGTATTTCTTTAGCCGCGCCCATGATATTACCATCGCCAAAGCACCATGCACTGGTGTTTCCGGTTGCCTCATGCACTGACACCGCGTCTGCATGCGCCGCAGATATATATATGACTGATTGATCCCCTGCAATCGCGCCGTATGCCCCGGATGCATCAGCGTCTTTCTTTAAGCGTTTTTCTCCGTCCGGCGTGATAAATTGCAGGGTGGTTATTTTCTTTGACTTGTAGCCTGGGATAACCAGCATCCCCTTGTAAACCTTCGCGCCAAGCGGCTTGATACCCTTACGCTCGCAATACGGGTGTGTGTCTGATTTCTGTGCCTTTTTCCATATATTCTGACAGATTGCCGCCATTTCCGCATGTTCTTTTTCGATGCGGCGATCACGGGCCTTGCGCTCTGCCTCCATGCGTTTTTTAAATTCGGCGCGTTCCTCTGGGCTATATTCACGGGTTTTACGCGATATATATTTATGGACTACGCCTTGCCTGTGATCTTTGAACCATCCGATAACGTCATCACCGCAGAATTTGAAGCAATAAACGCCGCTGGGTTTCTTGTGATCTTTCGGTATGAAACGGTGCTTTTTATCGTCAATTATGATATTGGAATCACGCGGCATACAGCCAGCGTCATGCATTGCGTCTAAAATTTCCTGAATATGATCTGACACTGAAACCTCTTTGGATGAAACGAATGTTTCTAGACGTGGTATTAATAGATTAATTAGCTTTTTATGTGCTGTAAAGTCTGAAAAACGGCATTTTTTCATTTTTCTGATAACCTATTGATTTTTAACAAATTCATCATTTATGTTAATGGCCCAATTAAAATCGCGTTTTAATGGACCATTTTCATAATTTGGCCTGTTTATGTACTGTTATATATATTAGTGGACACTAATATTTGCGTTAACCTTTGTAACTATATTATAATATTATGGTCGTTAATGTGGACCACTGGACCAAATATGGACCACTTTTAGTCCATTTTCATAAATAAGAATATCAAGTTAAATCAAATACTTAACCTTGCCATTTTCCAGCGATTATGATATTGGTCCACCTGGTCTATTACTTTTTTTAAAAATAAAATATTTAAGATAAAAGCACGGACAACGGACAAAGGACACTGTCCACTGTCCGTATATATTTCTCTATAAAAGTTGTGAGAGGTTTTTAATGGACCATTTTCATATTCAAAATACTCGGCCAACCAGATACCCATATAGACAACAAAAAAAATCTATGACACAATGAAAATATTATATGATTTAAAAAAAACTAAAACGGATTATATAGTTTATGAATAATCCTTATGACTTTCAGGAGATACATTCTCCGACAACTTGGGATAAGTTAAGACTTATAAACGAGCGCAAGGCCTGTTATAGAAGACGTAGGCAGCTTGATAAGCGTTTATTTGATGCGATGGAGGGCGGGCAGGAAGATGCGTTTGAAATGATAGGCAAGGCTTATCAGTACATCACGGATGGCGCGGGCATGAAAAGCCAGTCGTTTATGCGTACAGATCCGGCCACAAGGGCCAATCATGATTATCTTACACAACTGGCAGATGTATATTTAAAATGGGCGCGAGGTTGCTGTAAAGAGCGTATTAGTCACGCAATGGTGATTGATACCGTTGTTTTCGGTAAGAGCTTGAAACAGGTATCAGATGAGCGACGTTTAAAATATTATGCGGTCCGCAGAAATTTTTATGACGGACTAGACTTATTTTTAAAATTCATGTAAAATAATTTCCAAGATGGAAAATTGTGTTTAAGTGGAGTTTTTTAAGTAGTGGCTAAGCGCTTTTCTGTAAATTCGCGAGACAACGCCTTATCATTTAAAGACAAGGTTTTGAAGGGCGCTAAAGTTACCTACGAATTTAATTTTTCGCAGTGGGCCGAAGAAAACAACACCGCCACAAGCGCCACATGGGAAGTTGAACATGGGAAAGCTTCTGTATCAGGTCAATCGCTGGCAAACAACATTGCATCAGCTTTGGTGTCCTTCCCGGAATCTGGGGCGAGCCGGATCAAGCTAACGGCCAATACTGGCACAGAGCAGTATGTGACTTACCTTGACCTGTTGGCGAAAGAGACAGACGTTGAGTTGACATATGACTACGGCCTCCGTGGGTATGAGTTTTGTTGATGGAGAAATAATTGGCTAATACAACAGGAAAAAAATTTGGCGGGCGCAAAAAGGGTTCGCTAAATAAATTAACAACTAATGTCAAAGATAATGTCATCGCCGTTTTTGAAGGTATCGGTGGTGTTGACAACATGATTGAGTGGGCAAGGGAAAATCAAACGGATTTTTATAAACTTTATGCGAAATTGCTTCCGCGAGATTTAAACATTACACAGGGGGATTCGGTAATTGAAAAAATCCTCGAAGGACTCGATGACGATGGGATCGTTACCTTCATTAACGGCATTTCAAGCTACGCATCTTCAAAAAATAGCTCAGAAGATATTGAAGCGCAGGCATTTACAGAGCAATCTGATAAGCTTCACTAAATTTATTTTTGAAACAAACGGCAATTCGTTTATAGTATCAGATCATCATAAAAAAATAGCAGATGCGCTTGAGAGGGTCGAGCGCGGCGAGATTAAAAATCTGTTAATTAACATTCCACCGCGATACGGAAAAACAGAGATAGCCGTCATCCAGTGGATAGCAAAATCACTGGCGTGCAATCCAAAGGCAAGGTTTATTCACCTGTCATATTCGGATGATCTTGCTCTGGATAATAGTTCAAAGGCTAAAGAAATTATATTATCTGACGCTTATCAAGATCTTTGGCCTTTAAAATTGAAGGATGACAGCAAGTCCAAGAAAAAATGGTACACTTCCGAAGGCGGCGGAGTTTACGCAACGTCAGCTGGTGGGGCGATTACTGGTTTCGGCGCTGGAGTTACAGATCAGCCTGACGATGGTAAATTTTACGGCGCGATTATTATTGATGACCCATTAAAGGTGGATGACGCTGACAGCGACACA
This sequence comes from uncultured Pseudobdellovibrionaceae bacterium, assembly GCA_964493095.1. Classification (GTDB taxonomy): domain Bacteria; phylum Pseudomonadota; class Alphaproteobacteria; order Micavibrionales; family Micavibrionaceae; genus CAYXSX01. The sequence goes on along the minus strand of CAZBNG010000011.1, from coordinate 3,239 downwards.
GTGCGTGAGCGTATTAATCAGCGCCTAAACACTACGATTAAGTCACGGAGAAATTCAAGGAAAACTCCGATTATTATTATTATGCAACGCATCCATGAGGATGATATGTCTGGCTTTGTCTTGTCCGGCGGTATGGGCGAGGAGTTTTATCATTTAAAATTGCCCGCCATTAATGATGACGGAACGCCTCTTTGGCCGTTTAAGCACACGCTTGCGGAGCTTGAGCGCGAACGTATGGCTGACCCTTTGACCTTTTCTGGTCAGATGATGCAAGAGCCAAGCCCGATGGAAGGCACTTTTTTTCATCGCGATTGGTTTAAGCGTTATCGCGTTGGTGACGCACCATCAAGGATATCTGTTTACGGCGCGTCAGATTATGCGGTTACCAAGAATGGCGGCGATTACACGGAGCATAGTGTTGCGGGTTGGGATGAAAATGAAGATTTGTGGTTTCTTGATTGGTGGTCCGGGCAGGAAACGCCTGACATATGGATTGAAGAGCAGCTTCAGCTTGTAAAAAAATATAATCCTGTGGCGTGGGTTGCAGAGGGTGGGCCTATACGCAGGAGTATTGAGCCTTTTTTGGTAAAAGCCATGCGCGGCGGCTCTTATGTCAGGACGGAGTGGATTACATCAAATCGTGATAAATCCGCAAATGCCAGAGCGTTTCAGGGGTTGGCAAGACAGGGTAAGGTTCACATACCTTTAACCACATGGGGAGAGGATTTGATAACACAGCTTTTGAAATTCCCGACCGGAAAATATGACGATAAGGTTGATGTTTGTGGGCTGTTTGGCAGAATCCTTGATCAAACCTACGGACCGCAGGCTATGGTTGGATATAATGATAAACCCAAAGACCCTTACATGGACGATGAACAGGATAACGATTGGATGACATCTTAATGGCAGATGATTTAAAACTCGCATCGGATCAGGTAAATAAGTTTATACATGACACCGAAACCGCCCGTAGTCTGTCTGAGCGCGACCGTGATTATTATGATCATAAGCAATGGACTGATGCGCAGATAGCCGTTCTTGCCAGACGCTCACAAGCGCCGATTGTGGTAAACCGGATCAGGCCGAAGATTCAGGGCTTGCTTGGTCTTCTTTCCTTGCGCAATACAGACCCTAAGGCGTATCCAAGGACACAGAAGCATGAAGACGCAGCCCACGCCATGACGGACGCTTTGCGCTACGTTGCGGATAACAACGATTTTAACAACAACGTCAAGCCTGCGGTAGCTGAAGATTTTTTTGTCGAGGGTTATGGCGCGGCGATTGTTGATGTTAAACAGACAAAGGCTGGCATGGATATCCGTGTTCAGCGTATACCGTGGGATCGGTTTTATTACGACCCACATTCTCGCCGGAAAGATTTTCGTGATGCTACGTATATGGGCTATTATCTATGGCTATATAAGCACCAAGCAAAAGAAATGTTTCCTAATGCTGATTTTGACGGGTTGTTTCAACAGCAAAAAGGCAATGAGACTTTCGATGACCGCCCGAAGTGGGTAGATACAAAGCGCGATCGGGTGCGTATCGCAACGCATTATTATCTGAAATCTGGCGTGTGGCATAGGATAATTTTTACTGAGGAAATGGCCTTGCGTGAATCGGAGGTCAGCCCTTTCCTTGACGATGATGGAGAGCCTGTAAACCCGATTGAGGCCGTGTCTGCTTATGTTGACCGTGAGAACAACCGAAGCGGCGAAGTACGTGGTATGGTTCCACAGCAGGACGAAATTAATCATCGGCGATCCAAGTTTTTGCATATGCTTTCAACCAGGCAGACATTTTCGAGGCGCGGCGCTGCGTCTGATGTATCGCGCCTCAAACGTGAACTTGCAAAGCCTGATGGCCATATAGAGTTTGAGGGTGAGGCTTTCGGCAGGGATTTTGGTGTTCTTCCCAATGGCGATATGGCCGAGGGACAATTTTTGCTTTTGAACGAAGCAAAGTCAGAGCTTGATGCAACGTCTTTTAATGCTCAGCTTGCAGGCGAAAGGCAGAATGGTACTTTGTCAGGGCGTGCGATTGACAAGCTTCAACAGGCCGGAACCATTGAATTAAACGGGCTTTTCACGCAGTTAAACAACTGGGAAAAACGGATTTATCGTCAGATATGGGGCCGTGTGCGGCAATTCTGGGATGAAGAAAAATGGATCAGGATTACAGATGATCATGATAATCTGCGCTGGGTTGGCCTAAACACTACGATCACCTTGCAGCAGAAGCTTGAAGAAATTATTAACGATGAATCCCTACCCCGTTTGATGCGCACAGGGGCGGCAAGGGTGTTTACGGCGTTTATTCAAACTGATGACCCAAGGTTAGAAGCGCCTATTGAGATTAGAAATCCGGTTGCTATGCTTGATGTTGATATCATTCTGGATCAGTCTTTTGATAGCGTAAACATTCAGCAAGAGCAATTTGAGATGTTGGCGCAATTTGCACAAGGTGCGCCAGATATAGATATAATAGACCTGATTGAATTGTCACAGTGGCGTGGTAAAGAAGAATTGATTGAGAAGATTGAGCAGCGCCGCGCTGACCGCGCCCAGCAGTTTGGAAATGTTGCGCAACTTCAGGCAATTTCACAGCAAGCCAAGGCCGCAGAAGATCAGGCAAGCGCAAAACTCAAAGAACAGCAGGCGATAGAGCAGCAATTAAAAAATATGAAATTGCTAAATGGCACGGAAGATCTGTCTAAGGTGCAGGAAACTATTGCCAGAGCCAGCAAGACTGAACAGGAAGCTTTGCAAAAAGCTTTAGAGAATCAATCACTTGCAAGAAATCCAGACGAAAATCCGCAAGTGTTTGTATAACGGGCGACAAAATAGCGGGACGCCGCCGCAAACAATGGGGATCTTTTTTTTGATCCTTTTTTGTGCCTGAAGCACAAAACCGCCGCCGGGTAATCGGGCGATAGAATGGCCGCCGCATGTCAAACGGGCGAAAAATAGGAGAAAAGTATGACTGAAGCACAAGCTGAAACCGTAGTTGAAGAAACCCAAGAACAGGGCAACGAGATTGCGGATGTTTTTACCGAAAAGGGCGATAATCCTGAACAGCCGAAGATGGAACCTAAAAAGGATCAAGCTGCGGAAGATCGGGGTAATACGGAGCCGCCATCCGAAGATGAAGACCAGTCACATGTACCCATAGCGGCGCTTCAAGACGTAAGACGGAAGCATCGTGAGGAAAAAGAACGGGCCGACAAAGCAGAAGCG
>CAZBNG010000010.1:0-39796 GCA_964493095.1 uncultured Pseudobdellovibrionaceae bacterium | reverse complement strand
CCCACCCTGCCCGAAATGTTCATCCCCTTATACGTATGAAGACGGGGTGATGTTGATATGCCCTGAATGTGCGCATGAGTGGAGCGCTGCTGGCGAGGAGGGGAGTGCTCCCGTCATTCGCGATGCCGTGGGGAATGAGCTGCAGAGCGGGGACAGTGTGACGATCGTCAAGGATTTGAAGGTTGGCAATAATTCCATCAAGGTCGGCACGAAGGTGAAAAATATCCGCGTCCTTCCGCCCGAGGAATGGATCGGCGATCACGATATTGATGCCAAAGTCCCCGGCTTCGGCCCCATGGGCCTTAAATCCTCCGTCGTGAAGAAGATTTCGGAATAACGGCCTTTATTTTCTCCTTCTTGCCATCTTCCTTTCCACAGGCTAAATCTTGATCATGTTTGATCTCCTCCTCCCCTCGCTCCCATTTTTCTACTTCCTGTTTGTGGCCTCGATCACGCCGGGGCCCAATAACGTGATGCTGACCGCCAGCGGCATGAATTTCGGCTATCAGCGCACGATCCCGCATATGCTGGGCATTTATGTGGGTTTTACAATTTACCTGACCATCTGCGCCTTTGGCGTAGGGGCAGCGGTGGCGGCGTATCCGCCCGTGCTGATGGGCTTGAAAGCGCTGGGCGCGGTTTACCTTGTCTATCTTTCTTACCGTATTTTAAAGGCGGGACGTATCGGCCTGCATGAAAAGGCGAAGAATGCGGCGCGGCCGCTTACTTTCCTTGAGGCCGCGGGGTTTCAGTTTATCAATCCTAAGGGCGTGGTGTTCGGCCTTGCCGCCGCGAGCCTGCTTCCGCCCGAGGCCTCTCTGATTCAGATCGGGCTAATCGTGTTTGTTTCCTCAACAATCAGCTGTATAGCTTCCCTGAACACCTGGGTGCTGTTCGGCAAGGCGGTGGCGAGCCTGTTTCGTGATGATAAAACCCGTATGATCATCAATATCATCCTGGCGTTTTTGTTGCTCGCGACTTTGCCAATGATGGTGATGTAAACGAACTAAATTAAATACCGCGTGTTGGTAGAATTGACATGAAAACAACCTGCACAATCATAGCATTAATTCCTCTTGCTCTCGCCGCGTTGGCGGGGTGCGAGGGGTATAAAGGGCCTAGCCTTTCGGGTTCTCCCGAAACCATGAGTACGCAAACACTTTGCTACCGTTATGTTACGGGCGACGAGGCGCTGGCACCGGAGGTGGCGGAGCGCGGCGTGGATTGTTCCGAAGTGATTAAATCCGATCCACTTCTGAAGGATAAAACTCCTTAAGCGTGATAAATTGGTGTAGCGGCTTTTCTTTGGCGGGACAAAAAGTTAAAACAAAACCTGAAATTTATTACAAAAGGCCTTAAGCATGACAATTTCCAACGGTGACAAGATTCCTTCCGTAACCCTGAAACGCCTTGGTGCGGGTGGTATGGAGGAGCTTAATATTGCCGAATATATTGCGGGACGCAAAGTCGTGATTTTCGGTGTGCCGGGCGCTTTTACCCCGGCATGTTCCCAGAAGCACTTGCCGGGCTATATCAAGAATTCCGAAGAAATCAAAGCCAATGGCGTGAGCGAGATTATCTGCGTCGCCGTGAACGATCCGTTTGTTATGCAGCAATGGGAGCGCGTTGCCGGTGCCATGGGAAAAGTTACGTTTCTTCCCGATGGTAATGGTGAGCTGACACGTGCGCTGGGGCTGGAGTTTGACGGTTCCGGCGCCGGGCTGGGCAATCGTTGCCGGCGTTTTAGCCTTATTGCCGATGATGGCGTGGTCAGCGATGTTAAAATTGAAGATGCGCCGGGCAATGTCGAATTTTCTTCGGCGGAAGTTTGTATGACCACGCTGAAATCCATGGCGGCGTAAGGGGCTAATGCAAGCGGATTATCAGGAATACTGGAGCGATGTACACGATCCTGTTTATGCTTCCCGGCGGGAGCGTAACGATTTTGTGGCAAAGCTGATCGCTGCCGATTTTTCTGGCGTTTCTACAATTATTAATGTGGGCGGTGGTGGTCAGCGGCATTTGCAGGCGGCACTTGACGATGCCGGGGTTGCAGGCAAAACCGTGCGTGAAATCGACATGGTCGGGGATTGCGATTACAAGCTGAACCTTGATGAAATTGATGCCCTTCCCATGGCGGACAGTGAAGCGGATTTATGTGTTGCGACTGATATCCTGGAGCATCTTGAAAACTTTCATCTGATTTCACGGGAACTGGTGCGTGTGGCGAAAAAAGCGGTAATTATCTCCCTGCCCGTACCCACTAATTCCTTTCTGCATATTGCGGGCAACAGGCGGGAAACTGATCCCAATCAACGCGGTGTCTTTGATAAATTCTACGGCTTGCCCCTGGAAAAACCGATGGACCGCCACCGCTGGTGGTATGCCATAGAGGATGTAGAGCGTTATTTTGCTTATCTTGCCGCGCAAATGAATTTGGAACTGACGTTTTTTACAACCAGGCGTGCCTATCGTGTGCAGGGATTCAAGGGGAAATTGCTAAGGTTTGCGCTGGGTGCAAGGCTGTATCGCAATATACGCTACCCTTATATCTGGATCGTTTTGAAGAAACCCGCAGCCTCCTTAAAGTAGGGCTTTCGTCAAGAGCAAAAGCCATAAAAAAAATATAAAATGCCATAAAAAATTGCTTGATCGGCGGGGTGCCTCTGCCTATGGTGGCGCATCCACTACGTTATCTTCTGCGTAATTGATGAACCCCGAATAATTTTGAGAACCATGCACCTAGACAATCAAGGCGCAGTCCCTGACGACTGCGACGTACGCACGACTATTCGCAAATATTATGAAGACAGGGCTGTGGCCGATGATGTGCTGGGCTATGTCCGCCTAAGTCATATGCGGGCCTGGCGCGTGCAAAAAGGACGGTGGTTTGTTCAATACAGGCCGGAAACGAGAGGCCGCCAAAGCCGCGACACCATGCTGGGTGCGGCCTTAACGGCTACCCAGATTTATGAACATCTGATTGATGTCCTGACCATGGAAGTGGTACGCAGCCTTCAGGAAAGCGGGGATTCCCTGAAAACCTTTATGGACAGGTACTTTCCACACGGCGCCGCCGGCGATAGCCCTCAGAGCGAGACACTGCCCTTGTTTGAGGATCGTGGTCAATAGCCTGTAAATTGCACTCTTAGAGTTTATCCAGCATTTTGGCCACCAGCGGGTGACGTACGATATCAGAGGAACTCAGCCGTATTACGGCGATATTTTCGATTTCCTCCAGTTTGCAGGCGATATCAGACAAACCGGAAAGTCCGTCAAGCAGGTCGCTTTGTGCCGGATCGCCCGTAATCACCATTTTCGAATGCCATCCCAGACGCGAGAGTATCATTTTCAGTTGCCCATAGGTGCAGTTTTGCGCCTCGTCGATTACCACGAAAGAATTGTTAAGGGTACGTCCGCGCATAAAGCCGATGGGAGCGATTTCAATCGTGCCGTCTTCTATATATTGCCGTACTCTTTTTCCGCCCAGGCGGTCGCCTAGGCAATCGTATAGAGGGCGCAGGTAGGGCGCCATTTTTTCATGCATATCTCCCGGCAGATAGCCTAGTGACTCCCCGGCTTCCATGGCAGGGCGAGAGAGAATAATGCGCTCTATCTGTCCTGCTTCCAGCATTTCGACGGCGCTGGCGATGGCAAGGTAAGTTTTCCCCGTTCCCGCCGGTCCTATGGCAAGGCTGAGAGAATGCTCTTTGATAGCCTTGATTAATTCTGCCTGTCCTTCAGATCTTGGTTTTATATTCTTAACGTATTTTTGATCGCGCCGCCCGTTTATCTCCTCTTCCAGAGGGTGCCAACTTGCCCCTCTTTCTTCAAATACAGCCGGGTGAACGACATTGTGATCATGGGACAATTTCACGTTGGTGCGGGATTTGCGGCTTTTTTTGGACATAGGCGTGCATTCCTTTTTGCGAAGGGTTGAAGGGAAAATCCGATGTTTTTGGTTAAAATCTGGCCTGACGGCGTAAATGTAGAAGCGCCGGAGATGTTTTTTATATCGTTTTTGTCAGATTTAAAGATCAAGAACAGATCCTTTGGTGACCAGTTGCTATGATTCTATCAGATTGCATTGCCGCTTGCACGGTTTTAAAAGCAGAAATGTTGCGTTTCTTGGATTTTATGGATAGGGTGACGCCTGCATTATTTAAAAGACCCCTGAAGACATGTTGAAGCCCCTAAGAAAAGAAGACATGAGCATTACGTTTGAAGATGTACAAAAGGCGCATGCTGCCATCCGAAAGGCGACAATCCATACGCCGATTGTCAAGGCAGCGCGCCTGTCCGTTCATCTGGGCATTAACCTGTATTTAAAGCTGGAAAACCTTCAACACACCAATGCGTTTAAAGCTCGCGGTGCTTTGAATAAGCTGCTGACCCTGACGGAAGAGCAACGTAAGAACGGTGTGATTGCGTGCAGCGCCGGGAATCATGCGCAGGGGCTGGCGTATCATGCGCAGCGTCTCGGCGTTCCTGCCACGATTGTTATGCCCAACGGCACGCCTTTTAACAAAATTCAGCGTACCGAGGATTTTGGCGGCAAAGTTGTTCTGTATGGCAAGCAGTTCGATGAATCCGTCGGGGAGACGATGCGCCTTGCCAAGGAACATAACCTGACATTCGTTCATCCCTTTGATGATGATGAAATTGCAGCCGGACAGGGAACGCTGGGTATCGAGATGCTGGAAGACATGCCAGATCTTGATGTTGTCGTTGTTCCCATTGGCGGCGGCGGCCTGATTGCCGGTGTGGCAACGGCTGTGAAGGGTATAAAGCCTGAAATAGAGGTAATAGGGGCGCAGGCCGAGCATTATGACGGCGTGTTGGCACACCAGGAAGGGCGCGATGTGCCCAATGGTGGTACGACGCTGGCGGAAGGGATAGCCGTTAAATCTCCGGCACCGCGCAATCTGGAAGTGATCGAGAAACTGGTCGACCGTGTTGAAACGGCAAGTGAGGCCGCCATTGAGCAGGCTGTGTTCGATCTTCTAAGCAGTGAAAAAATCGTGGCCGAGGGCGCAGCCGGAGCTGCGCTAGCCGTCATTAAAAATAATCTGGAGCATTTTAAGGGCAAAAAGATAGGTTTGGTTGTATCGGGAGGGAATATTGACTCCCGCCTGCTTTCAACGCTAATTCTGCGCGGTTTGGTCCGTGACGGGCGCATTACGCGCCTTCACTTTGAAATTGATGACACGCCGGGCCAGCTTTCGGATATCTCACGGATTATCGGGGAGCAGGGTGCAAATGTCATTGAGGTTATTCACCAGCGCATGATGCAGTCCATATCCCTCAAACGGGCGGAACTGGATGTCGTTATAGAGGCACGCGACAAGTATCATGTTCAGGAAATCGTCAAAAAGCTGCAGGAATCGGGCTTTAACGTTTCCTCAAGCGCTGAGGTTTAAAACCGGTCTTAACCTTTCTTTTTCCTTCCAGGAGTCCTTTTCTTTTTCTGCTCATATGGGTTTTCCGGGATCTTTTTCGGAAGGCCCTCAAGGTATTCAACGATAGTCTCGCCATGGTGTGCAAGGTCCAGACCCCAGTATTCGACATGCGGATCAACACGCAGGCCCATCACGGTTTTAATGATCAAAAGCAGGATTAGCGTGGCAATGCCGGAATATCCCACGGTTACCAGTACGGATAGAATTTGCGCCCAGATCTGGGTTTCGCTGCCGTAAAGAGCCCCAGCTGCGCCGCCGATTACCGGGTTTGCAAAGACACCTACCAGCACAGCTCCTACAATTCCGCCAATGCCGTGAATACCGAATACATCCAGGGCATCGTCGTATTTCAAAAGGGATTTAAGGTATGTAACGGCGAGGTAGCAAACTACACCGGAAGCTCCCCCTATTATAAGGGAAGCGGGAAAGTCTACAAACCCGGCGGCCGGAGTAATCGCGACCAGTCCGGCGACAACGCCGGAAAGTGTGCCTTGAACACTGATCTTGCCTTTGTGAATGAGCTCAAGCAGCATCCATGTAGCGGCTGAAACGCCTGCTGCGGCATTGGTAACCAGCATAGCGAAGCCCGCAGAAGATCCTGCGGATAATGCTGATCCGGCGTTGAATCCGAACCAGCCAACCCAGAGTAACCCGGTACCGATCACGCTCAAAATCAGGTTGGTGGAAGTGGAAGGGTCTTTCCTTGTTTTCATACCGCGTCCTAAAACGATAGCGGCAACCAAACCGGCAACGCCCGAGTTTATATGAACAACCGTGCCGCCGGCAAAATCAAGAGCATCGCCCATTCCCAGAAAACCGCCATATCCTTCACGTCCGACGCCACCGATGAAACCGCCAGGTCCCCATACCCAGTGGGCGACAGGAGCATAAACAAGGATGATCCATAAAGGAGTTAGAACCAGAAGGGAGGTGAATTTGATGCGGTCGGCAACGGCACCTACCATCAGGGCCATTGTTATAATGGCAAAAGTCATCTGGAAAACTATAAAAACGCTTTCGGGGATCGTGCCTGTAGCGGAGTTCGGGGTTAATTTTTCCAGCATGAACTGGTCGAGACCGCCGATGAAGCTGTTGCCTTCTGTGAAAGCCAGGGAATAACCAATAACGGGCCATACGATACTTACGATAATGGCAACGCCGATAGATTGTGTAAGAGCGGAAAGGACATTGTCACGTTTAACCAGTCCTCCGTAAAATAGTGCCAGTCCCGGAACTGTCATCATTAGAACCAGTAGCGCTGAAACCAGCATCCAGGAAGTGTCTCCTGAATCAAAAACGGCTTCTTGAGCCATGGCATCGGCGGGAAACAGGAAAAGAAAAGTGGAAAGCAAGGCGGTAAGTAATTTCATGACACATATTTCCCCTAAAGACGTCAAATTAAAAGTTGCAATTAGTAGAAAAGAGATATGCGCTTTCGTCAAGACGGCTCTGCAAAATTTTAATGCGTAGGCCACGATTTTGTTTCACTTGCCCCTTACGAAAAAATATAGATGATTCTTTAGTTTGCGGGCAATTTATATTAGTATGTACTTAATACTTTCTTAGTACTCTACTGATAAAATTTAAATTGGATTTTATGTTTTTTTATACATGTCTTAAGCGGTAGAGTGGGGCTCGATCATGGCTTTTTTATCACATTTCTTCAGTAACTTAACGTTTATTCAAAACAAAACGAGATTTCATCATGCTGACACGCGTGGATTTACGTTGGTGGAACTGATGGTGGTGCTTGTGATTGTTGGTTTGCTGACGGGCGGTTTTTTCTCTGCGGCGGCGATATATATGAAGGAGAAGCGTCGCGAGGATATGCAGGTGCGTATGGACGATGTACGAGCGGCGTTGTCGCGTTATATTCTGGATGATCCTGACAGTGATACGGATGAGGCGCGTTATCCTTGCCCTGCGCCGTTGACGGCGGCGCCGGGGTCGTTGGGTTATGGAGAGGAGCTGTGTCCGACGGGCGCGGTGACGGCGGGGACGGATCTTGGTGGTGTGTTCGTGGTGAACGGGTCGCAGGCCGGGGAGCTTGTTTTGATAGGGGCTATTCCGACGGGGACGCTGGATATCAGTAATGACCTGATGCAGGATGAGTTTGGGAACCGTCTGACCTATGCGGTGACGCTGGCGCTGACCGCGGATGATGCGCTTTTGCAACCTTCTGTGGCGCCGGGCCAGGTAACGGTTCTGGATGAGGCGGGTAATATCAAGACGGCGAATGCCGATTTTATGATTGTTTCGCACGGTCATGACGGAGCGGGCAGCTATACGGCAGCGGGTGTTCCCAATGGCAACAGGTGCCGTACGACGGCGACGCCAGGCGAGGGTGATTCTCAGAACTGCCTGTGGCAGACGGCGCAGACGGCGGTGTTTAAGGACCAGGGCAGCTATGGTTTTTCTTCCGGTGCGAATGACAAGTTTTCTGATGATACGGCGGTGTACACGCTGGCGGAGGACACGGGCTGGTGGAAAGCGACGGGGGGAGCCGGCAAAAACATCGTGAGCAAGAACACGGCGAATATCGGTATTGGCCCTGGCATAACGGATCCGGTTCAGCGTTTGGAGATAGACGGAGCGATCCGTGTTGCGAATACGGATAATGTGTGTAACGCGGCGTCTGCGGGCGCGATCCGTTATAACAATAACGGAGAGCAGGATGTTGTGGAGTGTTGCAACGGGACGTCATGGAACGACATCGCGTATGGCTGTTCCACGGGGGAATGCGGACCCGGCAAAAAAGGACAGATGCGGCTGAGTCCGACGACCGGCTTGCCGGAGTTTTGTAACGGCACAAACTTCGTGCCGGCCTTTGGTAAGGATTGCAGTGACGGCCATTATCACGGAGAAGTGTATGATCAGCAGGAAACGCAAAGCGAGGCTTGTGATAACGGTAAAGATGGTAATATGACGCGTTCCCGTATGAATGAGATGTTGTGTAATAATGGCAATCCTGAGATACAAAGTTCTGATAAATGGTCTGAATGGGATAAAACCGGCTGTGTTGATTTTCCAGTGGGACAGGGTTTCACAGTGGAATGCACATCCAAAGCGGGCAGAACACAGACTATTTCAGCAACAGGTACAGGTGAAGCCGCTATAGGAAACGCGCCTACAGGAAGCAGTACCTGGATTGTGTTTAAAAACGGCCCTTACCTGAACTGCTGGCATCCAGGCGTTACAACGCCGCCTGATTTCAGGTTTAACCACGTTTGTCAAAAATATGGTTTACCGGGAGAAGGCAGATCTCTGGCATCATGTACGGTTCAGTAAGGAAAAAACGAGCTGGCGGACACGCCTTCAGGGGGTTTGGAATTAATAATAACCTTACGGCTGGTTTTGCATTGATAAAGCTGATGGTAATATTGATGATAACAGGCTTTTTGACAGGGGTAGGAGGCGGCGCGGCAAGCGCAGGAGAAGCTTTCACAGTTACCTGCACGTCTAAAGGGGAGAAAACCCAGACCATTTCAGCGACAGGCGGTGGCGATGCGGCGATTGGCACTGCGCCCAGTGGCAATAGTACCTGGGTTGTGTTTAAAAACGGTCCTTACCTGAACTGTTTCCATGTGGGAACTTCCACGCCTCCTGACTTTACTGGTAATTTGGATTGTCAGAAATATGCTGGGACTCCGGGTCACGGCAGATATTTAGCATCATGTACGTTCCATTAATTGAGGGATGGAATTAAAGGATTAATATGATGATGACGTTAAAAAAAATAAAAGCCCGTTCCCCTGACACGCGTGGATTTACGTTGGTGGAACTGATGGTGGTGCTTGTGATTGTTGGTTTGCTGACGGGCGGTTTTTTCTCTGCGGCGGCGATATATATGAAGGAGAAGCGTCGCGAGGATATGCAGGTGCGTATGGACGATGTACGAGCGGCGTTGTCGCGTTATATTCTGGATGATCCTGACAGTGATACGGATGAGGCGCGTTATCCTTGCCCTGCGCCGTTGACGGCGGCGCCGGGGTCGTTGGGTTATGGAGAGGAGCTGTGTCCGACGGGCGCGGTGACGGCGGGGACGGATCTTGGTGGTGTGTTCGTGGTGAACGGGTCGCAGGCCGGGGAGCTTGTTTTGATAGGGGCTATTCCGACGGGGACGCTGGATATCAGTAATGACCTGATGCAGGATGAGTTTGGGAACCGTCTGACCTATGCGGTGACGCTGGCGCTGACCGCGGATGATGCGCTTTTGCAACCTTCTGTGGCGCCGGGCCAGGTAACGGTTCTGGATGAGGCGGGTAATATCAAGACGGCGAATGCCGATTTTATGATTGTTTCGCACGGTCATGACGGAGCGGGCAGCTATACGGCAGCGGGTGTTCCCAATGGCAACAGGTGCCGTACGACGGCGACGCCAGGCGAGGGTGATTCTCAGAACTGCCTGTGGCAGACGGCGCAGACGGCGGTGTTTAAGGACCAGGGCAGCTATGGTTTTTCTTCCGGTGCGAATGACAAGTTTTCTGATGATACGGCGGTGTACACGCTGGCGGAGGACACGGGCTGGTGGAAAGCGACGGGGGGAGCCGGCAAAAACATCGTGAGCAAGAACACGGCGAATATCGGTATTGGCCCTGGCATAACGGATCCGGTTCAGCGTTTGGAGATAGACGGAGCGATCCGTGTTGCGAATACGGATAATGTGTGTAACGCGGCGTCTGCGGGCGCGATCCGTTATAACAATAACGGAGAGCAGGATGTTGTGGAGTGTTGCAACGGGACGTCATGGAACGACATCGCGTATGGCTGTTCCACGGGGGAATGCGGACCCGGCAAAAAAGGACAGATGCGCTCCAGTCCAACACAGGGTGTGCCGGAAATCTGTAATGGATCAATGTGGATATCGGTCTTTGGCAAGGATTGTAATGGTGGCGCTAATTATCACGGGGAAACTTTTGCGCAGGCGGAGACGGAAACGCAACCCTGTGATGGCGGCATGCAGGGGAATATGACGCGTACGCGCGGTGATCAAATGGTTTGCAACAATGGTACTGTGGAGGCGAATGGGGATGCGGCAGATTGGTCGGATTGGGATCGTTCCGGTTGCGTTTCCGGGAACCCTCCTGGTTACCTTCTCAGACAATTTGGTGTTGCGAGCGGATGTAATAATGACTGGAGCAGTTGTTACAGAAGCTTTTCTTATCCCGCACCTGCTTGTGCTTCAGGGACGGCACACGGCTATGCCTGCGAGAGACACCCAGGAGGATGCAATAATAATGTGGATGGAACTTGTTGTGTAGTTTGTGATTGATATTGTATCAAAAAATAAAAAAGCCGCCGAAAGCAGAAAATTCGGCGGCTTCTTTTTTGGGCAAACACCCCTAGGCTACGCAGTAAAAAACTGAAACGGTGCGGCGCGTTTTCATTCCGCAGCGACTTTCTCTCCGCCCTCGTCGGTCCCTCCGATCTTTTTGCCGTAATTTCCTGCAAAGATATCTTCGGCAAACACCTCTTCCCATGTGCCGCCGGTAGAAGCTTTGGAATATTCGGTGGAGCGGTTTTCAAAGAAATTTGTGTGCTCGGCGCCGTTAAGCATTTCATCCATCCAGGGAAGCGGATTTTTCTCAATGCCAAAAACGGCATCAAGGTTAAGCTGTTGCAGCCGGCGGTCACCGATGAAACGGATATACTGTTTTACCTCTTCGGGTTTGAGGCCCTCGATCTCTCCCATCTCAAAGGCAAGGTCAATAAACGCGTCCTCGTAACCGATGATTTCTTTACAACAATCTGTGATTTCGTTTTTCAGTTCGTCATCCCAGATATCCTGATTTTCATGAATGAAGGCGTTGAAGAGTTTAATCATGGACAGGCAGTGCAGTGTTTCATCACGCACGGACCATGTCACGATCTGTCCCATCCCTTTCATTTTGTTGAAACGCGGGAAGTTCATGAGAATCGCAAAGGAAGCGAAAAGTTGCAGGCCCTCGGTAAAGGCGCCAAACATAGCCATCGTTTTGGCGATATCGCGGCGCGAAGCCATGGAAGCGTTCTGCATGTAGTCGAATTTGTCCTTCATTTCCTTGTATTTCAGGAAGGCCTCGTATTCGACTTCGGGCATACCGATCGTGTCCAGCAAATGGGAATAAGCGGCAATGTGCACCGTTTCGATATTGGAGAAAGCGGAGAGCATCATTTGCACTTCCACCGGGCCGAATACCTGTGAATAGTGCTTCATGTAGCAGTTATTTACTTCTACGTCGGACTGTGTGAAGAAGCGGAAAATCTGTGTCACCAGATTCTTTTCAGACGGGGTTAGATTCTTTTTCCAGTCGCGTACGTCCTCGGCAAGAGGCACTTCCTCGGGCAGCCAGTGAATGCGTTGTTGCGTCAGCCATGCCTCGTAGCACCACGGATACAAAAATGGTTTGTAAACATGACGTTCTTTCAAAAGCATGCTGTTTGAATTCGTAACGTCGTCCAGTGGTGCGGGGCTACCCATTTTTCTTCTCCTTCGCAGTGATTCTATAAGTTTTAGTGTAGAGGTCTTGGCAGTGATTCCGAGTCATTTGCAAAAAATGTATTGAGGATTACGGGGATAAATCTTTGCAGGACTCTTAAAGAAGTAATAACTATATATTGTATGTATATATTTTTCAATACACTATATATAGATTATCTTGCCTTTTCGGATTTTGAATTGACCACAATACATAAGTTATGTAATAAAAAATTATGGCCCAACACGATGAACAGCAATTTGAGAACTTTTTGCAAAATCTTAGAGCTCTTAGTTCTTTACAATCTTCCGGTGTGATTTCACGGGTGTTTCATAATGAAGTGGTGATAAAAGCCACCTGTGGCTTTTTACGTGATAAGGTAGGTTATTGGGGTGATATTGCCGACTATGCCCGTCAGGTCATTTTAGCGGCTCCCAATGACAGCAATTTAAGCAATGCTGTTATTGATGTATGGAAAGAGGCAATACGTTTCGGGTTAAATGTAAATCCCAATGCTCCTGGCCAGTTGAACGGGGCCAGCGCCGCAGACGAAGCGGTAATGCAGGTTATAACAACTGCTTTCCCGGAGATTTTAAGTCAGACTGCGTTTGAACAGGTTGTCATGGGGGAAGATGCTTTGCCTCCTTTAGATCATATGAGCCATGATAAGTTTAGTGATGCCATTTTGGAAATGCTTCAACTGGCGATAGAAGAAAAAAGTATTGACCGTCCTCTTGTCAGGCAAGCCATGAAACGCATTCAGGCTATTCGCTCCGGTGAAAGCTTACCCCCTGTTGATGTTTCTTCAAAAGGTGTTTTTAAGCAGGGAAACTGGCTTCATCTTGCTTTGGCGGCCAGACCCCCGGCAGATAGAGTATCTTCAGCCGAGTTGGCACCTTAAAAAAACGCCGGATATTTCCGGCGTTTCAGGTTCAGGTCTATGAAAGCCTGCAGTTTATTGACAGGCCAGGCACTCTTCGTATTTGTTTTCCTCGGCCGCTGCGGCAGCCTCGGCTGCAAGCCTTTCGCCGTCTTTCGCGCGTTGCCATGAGGCGTTGGATTCCGCCCGCTGAATGGATTTGGAGCGGCAGTAGTAAAGCGATTTCACGCCTTTTTTCCATGCTTCCCAGTGAATGCGGTGAAGGTCGGCCTTATGTACATTGGCCGGCAGGAAGATGTTCAGGGATTGTGCCTGACAAACATAAGGGGTGCGGTCGGCGGCATGCTCAATCAGCCAGCGCTGGTCGATTTCAAATGCCGTTTTAAACACATCTTTCTCTTCCTGGGAAAGGAAGTCGAGGTGCTGAACAGAGCCCTCATTGGTGAAAATGGACGACCATACATCATCGGTGTTCTGGCCTTTTTCTTCCAGCAAGGCCATCAGGTACTTGTTCTTGACCGGGAAAGAGCCGGAGAGCGTTTTATGCGTGTAAGCATTAGCTGCATTGGGTTCAATGCCCGGGGATGCGCCGCCACAGATAATGGAGATGGATGCTGTAGGAGCGATCGCCATTTTATTGGAAAAACGCTCCATGATGCCGTAATCGGCGGCATCGGGGCAGGCGCCGCGCTCTTCCGCCAGCTTGCGGGAGGCATCGTCGGCCTGACGCTTGATGTGTTGGAATATCTTGCGGTTCCAGACTTTCGCCATCACCCCTTCCATCGGGATCATTTTCGATTGCAGGAATCCGTGGAAGCCCATGACGCCCAGACCAACGGAACGCTCGCGCATGGCTGAATATTTCGCACGTTTCATGGAATCCGGCGCTTTATTAATGAAATCGGTCAGCACATTATCAAGGAAACGCATAATATCCTCGATCATGGTCGGGTGATCCTGCCATTCGTCGTATTTCTCAAGGTTAAGGGAGGACAGGCAGCAAACAGCCGTACGGTCATTGCCCAAATGATCGATGCCGGTGGGCAGGGTGATTTCGGAGCACAGATTGCTCATTTTCACGCTCAGGCCTGCCATTTTGTGGTGATCGGGAATGGAATCATTCACGTGGTCAATATTAACGATGTACGGCTCGCCCGTTTCAATCCGCGCCGTCAGCAGGCGGATCCACAAGTCACGGGCGCTGACTTTATCAACCACAGCGTGGTCTTTGGGAGAGCGAAGTGCCCATTCTTCATCGTTCTCAACGGCATGCATAAACGAATTGGTAACAAGAACGCCATGATGCAGGTTGAGAGCTTTACGGTTCGGGTCACCGCCTGTGGGGCGGCGAATCTCGATAAATTCTTCAATCTCAGGGTGCCAGATGGGCAGGTAAATCGCAGCGGAGCCGCGGCGCAAAGAGCCCTGGGAAATCGCCAGTGTCAAAGAGTCCATCACGCGGATGAAGGGAACGATGCCGGATGTTTTTCCGTTTCTTCCGACCTTTTCACCTATGGAGCGCACATTACCCCAGTAAGAGCCGATGCCGCCGCCCAAGGACGCGAGCCAGACGTTTTCGTTCCACAGGGATACAATCTGTTCGAGGCTGTCCTGCGTTTCGTTGAGGAAGCAGGAAATCGGCAGGCCGCGGTTCGTACCGCCGTTGGAGAGAACGGGCGTCGAGGGCATGAACCACAGCTTTGACATGTAGTCGTACAGGCGCTGCGCGTGAGCGGAATCATCCGCATAATGCATGGCGTTACGCGCAAAAAGATCCTGATACTGTTCCTCAGGCATGAGGTAGCGGTCGGTCAACGTGGCCTTACCGAATGTGGTCAGATTTTCGTCCCGGGAACGATCGATCTGGACACGATTTCCCCTCTCCATTTGCGCAACGTCAAACATGAGTGATACTCCCTATAAAAATTTTGCTTATCCGTAGAGGATGAAATTGATGAGTTGATGAAATGCGATGAACACACAATCCATAGCGGTTACTCAAGAAACAACATACTACATCTCGTGGTGTGCAGCAAAAGGAACGTATTCCTAAACGTGCAATCCACAAGGCTAAACACGCTGATTTAACAGCAAAATTTTGTGATATCCCTTTTTTTATCCCGGATAAAAAAAGTGCTAATTCGTAATAATATTTCGTGCTTCGAGTCATGACAATAACCGTGTGCGAAGTTGGTCCTCCTGTCACGCTTTTTTAGAAAACAGGCCCGATAATAGCGGGGAATACGGGGATAAAAGGGCGGCAGGTTTTCTTTGTTGTCCTAGTATAGCTTATTTTTCAAACTATGTTATGATTCGTCTTAGAACATCTTGTTTTTAAAAAGAAAAAATTATGTCTCAACACCATCCGGAACGATCCCAAACAAAAATTGTCGCTACGCTGGGCCCAGCCAGTGTCAGAAAGGAAGACATAAAAGCTCTTATGGAAGCCGGGGCGAACGTATTTCGCCTCAACTTTTCCCATGGAACGCATGAGGATCACAAAAAATCGGTAGAGTTGATCCGTAAACTGGAGAAAGAAAGTGGAAAGCTGGTTGGAATCATCGCCGATTTACAAGGGCCCAAGCTTCGAATCGGGAAATTCAAAGAGGGCTCGGCAGAGCTTACAAAGGGCCAGACGATTCGCTTTGACCTGGAGGATAAGCTCGGCGATTCTAAACGCGTTACGCTCCCTCACCCGGAGGTTTTATCAGTTCTGGAAACAGGGTCCAAAATCTTCCTTGATGACGGCAAGGTTCGTATTGAGGTAACGGCCAAGGGCAAGGGCTATATCGACGGGGTGGTAAAGAGCGGGTCAAAACTTTCAGATAAAAAAGGATTTAACCTGCCTGGCACGGTGGTGCCGATTCCCGCTCTGACGGAGAAGGACAGGCACGATCTGGAAGCGGCGCTGAGCATGGGAGTGGACTGGATTGCCCAAAGTTTTGTGCAGACGCCGGAAGATGCGCATGAGGCGCGCACTCTTATTGATGGCCGTGCGGCCCTGATGATCAAACTGGAAAAACCCTCTGCGCTTGTACATCTGACGGAGCTGCTGGAAATTGCCGATGGCGTTATGCTGGCACGCGGGGATTTAGGGGTGGAAATTCCACCCGAAGATGTACCTTCGGTGCAAAAACGTGTGATCAAGCAGGTGCGCGAGGCCGGCAAACCTATTATCGTTGCTACGCAAATGCTGGAGTCAATGATTGAAAATGCCCGTCCTACGCGGGCTGAAGCCTCCGATGTGGCCACAGCTGTATATGATGGGGCGGATGCGGTTATGCTTTCGGCCGAGACGGCGGCGGGAAAATACCCGGTTAAGGCCGTGGAGATTATGAAGCGTATTATTGTGCGCACGGAAAGCGATCAAACTTATATAGAGATAGCTGAGGCCAATCGTCCTGATGCCGTGGGCAGCGCGTCTGATGCTATTACGACGGCGGCCTATTATGTAGCGCTGGATATCGATGCGGTGTGTATTGTCAATTATACCATGTCTGGCTCTACGGCACTGCGCACGGCCCGCCAGAGACCCGAAATGCCCATATTGTGTCTGACACCTGATATGAACGTGGCGCGCCGCTTAACGCTCTCTTACGGGGTTAACCCGGTATATATGCCTGAAACGGTGGATGATTTTACCGGTCCGGCGCGTCATGCCGCAAAGCTTGCTTTGGAGCATGGCTTTGCGGAAAAAGGTGAGAGTTTCGTTATGACGGCGGGAGTGCCATTCGGTGTGGCGGGGACGACCAATATTCTGCGGATTGGGTATGTAGAGTAAGAACAGCGCGATGGACATTCACTTTATTTTCACTGGTGGTACGATTGATTCTTCTTACTATCCCCCGACAGAAACCGCTGAGCCAAACGCCGAGTCCATTATTCCCCATTACATTCAGGATGTTATAAAACCGCATGTGAGTTTCACGTATGAAACGGTTTGTATGAAGGATAGCGGCGATCTGACGCCGGTAGACCGGGCTTCCATACTGGCTGCTATAAAAAAGGCAAAAGCGGGCCACATTTTGATCAGCCATGGTACAAGCACCATGGTGCGAACAGCGGAATATCTGGATAAGGAATTGAAAGGTACGGATAAAATTGTGGTGCTGACCGGGGCGATGATTCCCTTAAAGGAATTTGCTCAGAGCGATGCAGGGTTTAACCTCGGTTTTGCCGTAGCGGCGCTCTCTAATCTTGAGTCCGGCGTTTATATCTGTATGAATGCCAAGGTCTTTAAGGCTGGCACGAGCGTAAAAGACATTAAAAATGCCCGTTTCGAAGTAAAGTCCTAGTTCATGCTCGCCAGCATGGTCGATGCGCCTGGCTGGGTATGCAGCCACCAGCCCAAACGATTAATCGAGAAAATCGGGCGGTAACGTGTGCCTTGCGTAGCGCTTTGCAGCGTTTCGGATTGATTATCCAGAATATAGGCATCCTGTTCCGTATAAACGACCAGTACGGCATGCGGGATATCCTTTACCGTATCATGCACGATCGCCATACGCAGGCGCTCTTCCGGAACTCCTAAGGCGCGCAGTGCGGCATATTTGGCAATAGCAAAGTCCTCACAGTCGCCCCCGCGGCGCATAAATTCAATCGGTGTGGCCCAATAATCGCTTTGGCCCCAGTTTTTGGAGTCCAGAATATAATCTCGCTGGTTTACAAAGTGATTAACCTTGCTGGCCATCTCTTTTAACGGAAGATTTTCAAAGCTTTGCAGATTTTCATGCCATTGCGCCACGATAGAGGCGTTTCCTGCTGATTTCATTTCCAGTTCGAAACGGTCGAACATGCTACTCCATTTGGTGAAAGCCTTTAAATTACTGGAGCGACGCTCTTCACTGCCGAACAGGGCGGGATAGGAAACGGGAGTTGAAAGATTTTGTACATTTGCGTGATAAGCCAGTGCAAAGCCAGGCGGAATGTCCTTGATACCGTCAGCACGGCTTTTTTTGCCTGGAATGACACCAAAGGAGATCATGCAGAACAGCAGGGTTGCAAAGGCGCGCAGGGCAAGCTGTTTTCCCAGAACCGCACGTAACTGATTACGAGAAATGAGATTTTTTTCAATTAAAACAAGGCCTAGCGGTTTATGCTGTGCTTTCTGGGCACGCAAAGCTATGCGTAATTCATTCGTGGTGATCAGTCCCTTGGATACCAGCAATTCTCCCACGCGGCTGCGATTGAGATAAGCTGATAATACTCTCAGAATTCCCTTAGATTTCACGTCCGGCCCTCTTTTTTAAATATGTCTGTCAGTTGTGCTATTGTTATTTTCGTTACTTCTATTAAACCGCAGAAAGATTGACGAATTCTTAATCGGGGTGCATAAAAGCGCTGATTTATTAATAAATTTGACAATTTTTCCGTTTTTGTCATTAAGGCCTTGAAAATGAAGGATATTGATTCAAAAGCCGTTGTGAAAACCATGCAGGATGTTCCTGTGCTGGTGGTCGGCGACATGATGCTGGACCGCTTCGTATATGGGAATGTCGAACGAATCTCTCCCGAAAGCCCCGTCCCGGTGCTTTCTGTTACGCGTGAAACGTCCATGTTGGGCGGGGCGGGTAATACGCTGGCTAATCTTTCGGGTTTGGGGGCAAAAGGATATGCGCTTTGTGTTATCGGCGATGATGAGGAGGGGCGTATTTTAACGGACAAGGCACAGGCACTGGCGCTGGATATTTCAGGGTTTTTAACGGAAAAAACACGCCCTACCATCGTGAAAACGCGGTATTTGGCTGGCCATCAGCAGCTTTTGCGCACGGATTATGAGCGTGCAGGTAAGATTTCCGATACCAGTGCAAAAGCCTTGGTGGAAAAGGCTAAAGAATTAATTTCAAAAGTAAAAATGGTTGTCCTGTCGGACTACGGCAAGGGTGTGCTGCGTAATGATGTGATAGCGCAGATCATTGAACAGGCCCGGGAACAGGATGTGAGGGTAATTGTCGATCCCAAGGGGCAGGATTTTAGCCTTTATAAAGGCGCGTTTGCCGTTACACCGAACAAGAAGGAACTTGCTGCGGCCACGGCGGGTATGGCCGTTGGTACGGACGAAGAAATCATCGCAGCAGCGCAGCATATTATAAAAACATGTGGAATTGAAACAGTGGTGGCTACCCGTTCGGCGGAAGGCATGAGCATTATTCAGCAAGGGCAGGAGCCATATCATGTGCACGGGCAAGATATTGAGGTTTATGACGTTTCAGGTGCCGGGGATACGGTAATTGCAACAATTGCTGCAGCAATGGCATCGGGGGCGGATATTAAAACCGCAGCAAAAATCGCCAATACTGCCGGTATGATTGCGGTAACAAAAGTAGGCACAGCGCCGATTCGTAGTGATGAACTTATTGCTGCTCTGGACGAAGAAATGCTGCAACCTAAACAGAGCGCAGGCGTATATGATCTTGCAGGGGCACAGGAAATTGTGTCGCGCTGGCGCGCCAAAGGATTGAAAATCGGCCTGACAAACGGTTGTTTTGACATTTTGCATTTCGGCCATGTTTCTTACCTGGAGGATGCGCGTCGCCGGTGTGACCGCCTGATTGTCGGTCTTAATAATGATGATTCTGTGCGCCTTCTTAAAGGAGCCGATCGTCCGGTCCATGACGAAGTTTCCCGTAGCGCGGTTTTAGGCGCTCTTTCGGCAGTTGATCTGGTTATCCTGTTCGGTGCGCGGGATAAAAGCGCGGATAATACGGCGACGAGATTGGTGGAAGCTTTGCAGCCCGATCTGTATTTCAAGGGCGGAGATTATAGATTGGAGCAGATTCCCGAAGCTCCTGCCGTAATCGCACAAGGAGGAGAAGTGTGCATTATTTCGGAGCAAAAGGGTCACAGCACCACAAAATCTTTAAAAAAGCGCAATACCGCAGCCGCTTAGACGGGCCTGCATTATTTTGTCCCCAGTCAGGGTAAACTCTCATGACAATACCGTTGACAATTCACAAGCTTTAATTGAGAATGATTATCAATATCGTTTAAGCGCCCTTTCGGCGCAAATCATAGTAACGGCTTCATAAACAAGGGAGAAAAAACATGCTTTCGGATTTTTTGATGCTTGAAGTATATTTTGGCGGCGCGGACAGTGCCCAGGAGTTGGAAAAAGCATATCGTAATTATGGCTGTAAGGTTGTACAAAAGGCGCTTAAACTCGGAGATTTAAGACTTGGTATGACAAGTTCGCGTTTTGGTGGAAAGGCTTTATGCTGGTTATCCGAAACGGGCCGTGAAAAAGCCCGTCTTCCCGTATGATTAACGGCTGCTAGAGGGTAAAGGGCTATACCAATCCCTCAAGACTTGCTAGAATTGTTCCTGCTTTGATCAAAATGCCACACGGCAAACAGCAAACGGGATTTCTATGCGCAAAACAATCTCCTTTCTCTCAATTTTTATGCTGACGGGTTGTTATATGTTTGACAGCCCCACGCCATTGCCTTCCGGTTATACTTATCACGACACAGAATACA
The DNA here is from genome assembly GCA_964493095.1 of uncultured Pseudobdellovibrionaceae bacterium. Taxonomy (GTDB): domain Bacteria; phylum Pseudomonadota; class Alphaproteobacteria; order Micavibrionales; family Micavibrionaceae; genus CAYXSX01. The sequence continues at coordinate 19,524 of CAZBNG010000010.1, read as the reverse complement.
GATCGCGGCCGGGACCTGAAGAAAAGAGTCTGGGTTATGAATATAGCGAGGAAAAAAACGCTCAGATCCTGACGGAATTACAGGCCGTGGCGAATGATCTGATAGATAAAGTGGAGGCTGAGTTTAATATCCATACGGATACTGTTTATCTGGCACCGGTAGGAACGGGGGCAGATGCTTTTACTTTGAGTATGGATTATGTTTTACGTGAGGCCCTAAAAAATCGCGGTTATATACTAAGTTCTTCGGCAAAATCTTCGCTTGGTCTGCGTTTTAATGTTGTGGACCCCTACAAGGATATTACCCTGCATCATCGGCTTAATGCCGATATTAAGCCGGATTCGCCCCCTGTCAAACTTCACCGCCCGTTGCGACTTTCTCTTATGCTGTTTGATACTCAGGGAACCATAGGCAATATTCAGGGCGAATATGACGCTCCGGTTTATGGCTTTGAAGATGATAAACTCGGGCTGAAATTATATGATTACGTGCTGGGGAAGGGCGCAAGCGCTAAGAGATAAAGATGAAAAAAAAGCTGACGGCTTTGTGTGCTGTTTCACTGGTGGTTCCGTTTTTTTTAGGCGGATGTACAATGGCCATGCTCGATACGGCAACCCACGGGATTTTTCAGGATCAGGAAGTCAATATAGCCGAGAAAAACTACGCGGCGGCGGATTATCTTGTACATCAGGCTCAAAGCTTTATACAGGAGCAGACTATTATCAAGGCCGGCCCGCTGGGTGAAGAATATGAACCTAATATCACTTCCCGTATCGGGCAATTGATTCCGGAGCAAATCGGAATCAGGTTTTCTCAGCTCGGCTATAACGTCGATTTATCCGAAGTGATGGATGACCAGCAGCCAGCCAATATCGGGCCACTTGATAAAAGTCATGATAGGGACAGATTTATAGGCCGTACCCCTTCGACCATTTTACTGAATGGCACATACTTGCGTACTGGTCTGGATCTCCAGATTAGTGTGAGAATGATCGATACAGGTTCTGGCCGTGTTGTGGCGGCGTTTGATTACACGCTGCCCATGACTAATGAAATTGCCGATCTTTCCGAACCTCGCCCGCGCATCTATAAGGTCACGAAATAGAGCTTGTTATTAACGCGCCAAAATGACGTGATAAAATTCATAAGGCGTTCCGGTTATGCCTGTGCATTGAACACAGGCTTGCAGGGCCGGTATCTGGGTAAAGCTGCTTTCGTCCATTGTATTGGGCGTGGCGTAGAATTGTTGCCCGTTATCAAAGCGCCCTGCGGCCCCGGCATTAATACAATCACCAGCACTAGCGCCTGAGGCTGTTCCTCCACCTGTATCGACAGGCTGTGCGGATGTTTGGCCGTTGAGCAAGTTAATTCTTTCACAAAATTGTTGTGTGACATTCGGCAATACGGCCACCAGATCGGCCCGACTGGATCCTGCGCCGGGTATGGCGGTACTGCCGTAAAACTCCCACGGGCTACCGTCATTAATCCCGGTGGGCGGGGTGCGGTAATTTGCCGCTCCGCCGCTGCTGTGAAACACCTGATCGGAAGGATCGCTGTCGGCAGAGAGATCTCCATATTCAGCATTATTGTCAGGATGGGCAAAACGTATATCGTTCTCGCTCTTGCTGTTTTGCCGTATAATATAAAGCACAGCGCGTTCCAGTTCCGCCGCATAGCGTTGGACTTCGCTAGCCTTGATGGCCAGGTTTTCATTGTCAATATTAGATCCGTCCGTATCGCCCGAATTTAAAACAGCGGCACTTAAAAGGCCAATTAATACAACGGCCAAAAAAATCATGAAGAGCATATTGCCGCGTTCACCATGTCTGGTTTTTTTTGCTGCATGGTAAGTAAGCTTAAGGAAAATGTTCATGATTAACGGGCACTGGGCGATATCGGCATGCATTCTTCAATATATTTGCATGCCAGTCGTGCTTGTGACTTTGTATAACCCGTCAGACGTCCTCGGAATAGCCAGCCATTTGATGTTTTGAGAGGCACTATGACAGGATTGGATTCACGTAATTTTTGCGGCAAATCAAGATAGGCCTGTTTAATTGTTTCATCGATTTTCGCTCGGCTTTTAAAGGCGCCGATCTGTATAGCCCAACTTCCGGTAGTTTCAGGCGGGGCCATAAAAAAGCTGTTTTTAGAGTCAGGCGAGAAAGAAGCAAGATGCAGGTTACGTGAAAAGTTTTTAAGACTTGGTTTTTCATGACGATGTGCGGCAATCGCCATCATTCCTGTTTCAATGCGGCGAGTCGCCCCAGGATCTGAATCGCCTTCCCCGATAAGCTCGCCGAACATCCCGTTTTGCAATGTGTTGCTTAGGCTGGCCCAGCGGCTGGGTTTAACTTCCATCGTTTCATTTTTGTCGGCTGCAGCGGGGTTAAGAGCTTTCAGGTGGGCAAAAGCCAGAAGGATGCCGGGCTTGTGCGGAGGAACGGGTACGTCTGCATTGGCGATACGAATTTCGTTAATTTTACCAAATCCTCTATCCAGAAGTTCGATCATGCGGGCGTTGCGAGTCTGGGCGGTGTGACCGCCGAAAACAACGCCGATAATACGTCTGTTATTACGCACGGCAGAAGCTATGAGATTAAAACCGGACGCTTGGATATAGCCTGTCTTCAAGCCGTCCATACCCCTGTATTTTCCCAGCAATTTGTTGTGGTTGTGATATGTGACTCCCATATAGGTAAAATCCTGCTTTGAGAAGTAGGTATAATATTTAGGGTATTGCTTTATAAGTATTTGCGCCATTTTTGCCATGTCGCGGGCAGTTGTAACCTGATAAGGATCGTGAAGACCTGAAGCATTGCGGAACAGGGTGTGATCCATACCGAGGCCCCGCGCCTTGGCCGTCATCATTCGTGCAAAATTGTTTTCCGAGCCCGCTATATGTTCGGCCATGGCAACTGCGATATCATTAGCGGATTTTGTCACAAGTGCATAAATGGCATCTTTTACGCGTATTGTAGATCCTGGCTTAAGGCCTAGCTTACTGGGTTGCATCCCGGCGGCATGACGTGAGACGGTTATATTATCTCTAAGAGAAAGCTGTCCTTTTTCCAAAGCGTCAAAAACCATGATAAGTGTCATAACCTTGGTCAGTGAGGCGGGATGCACACTTTTATCCGGTTCGCTTTGATGAAGAATTTGCCCCGTGTCGGCGTCCATGACGATGGAGGCATATTTAGAGTTTGAGCTGGCATGAGAGAGTAACGGGGCACCTGAAATACAGGTTAAAACGAGAATTCCAAAAACCAGGGTTCGCAATAGTTGCCGGGAAAAACCGACGAAGTAAGTACTTAAATTGCGGGGATGAGTCATATATGGCTCACAAAATTGCGGGTTTAAAATACTGAAACAAGACTAGAGTATAGAGACGAAATTTTAAAGGCACCAAACACTCTTTTTTTATCGTAATTGTTTTTCCCCAGTTTGTCCAATCCTACACATGTGTGAACCATTAAGAACGTAGATATTTGAAATTATTGTGCAATGCAAAAAACGCTTGACGACGACAAAATATCTTGATAGCGTCAGCCCATAATTTGTGCGATGCAATAACCATATTAAAGAACAAAATATTGAAAGATTCGCAAATGACAAATGATGTGACAAATTCCGCTCGCGAAGATGAGGATGCAGCAAAACGTAAAGCTGCAATCATGGCGCGGAATGCTGAGTTAAATAAAGTTGTGCCTATGGTTGCGCCTGAAGCTAAGGCAAAATCGCTTCAGGGCACTACGAAGGAAATTTCGAAAAGCGCAGCAAGTTCTAATGCCGAAAAGCCGGTAGAGAAGACACCTGCTACTGAAGCGGTTTCCCGGACGGCAAAAAAGGAAGAAATTCTGAAAGCAAAAAAAACGACTTCAGTTAAGAAAGCGGCCAAGTCCATTACTGCAAAAAAATCTGTAAAGAAAAAGCCTGCCAAAAAGACAACGGCGAAAAAACATGTTAGCCAGCCGGTTGCTGGTAAGAAAACGTCCCGTCCTGCGGCACATCAGGAATTTGCTTCTTTGTATCCCTTTATGAAGGTGGGAATGGAAGCAATGATGTCCCAAGGCAGGTTCCCTGGTTTTTCACCCACCCAAACCCAAACTATGGAGACAATCATGTCCAAATCAACAGTCCAATTTGAACAAATCACCCAAGAGGCGGCTGATATGGGTCGTCAAAGCATGGAGGCGTTCCTTAAATCAGGTGCCGTTTTTGCCAAGGGTTTCGAAGAAATAAGCCGCACGGCTCTTTCCATGATGCAAACGGCAGCGGAAAAGCAGGCCCAATTTGCTAAAACAGCGCTTGGTAGCAAGACAATTAACGAATTAGCTGAAACGCAAGGTAAAATGGCTCAGGCCAGCTTTGATGATTTTATGCAAAGCGCTACAAAAATCTCCGAGATGAGTGTTAAGCTTTTGAGTGAGGCATCTGAGCCCCTTAACGCTCAGGCCAATAAAGCGATGCAAAAAGCCAATAATAAAATGGCAGCCTGATTGTGATAAAAATATGAAGTGCGAGAAGCTCCGGAATTTTGTCCGGGGCTTTTTGTTTGATAGGATTTCTAACGATCTTGAATGTCAGGCCTTGGAATTGATATAATAAAGCGTAAATCTATTTTATAAAAATGGAGTGTGGTCGAGTTGGCCATAATGGGAATGGATTTGAGGAAATGAGAATAAAGGCAAGCGACGAGCCGGATTTTGAGGGGCCGGACTTTGATCCTGAGGATGGTGAGCCGGATCGGGAAGAAAAATCTCCTGATACGGGCATTTTGCTTAAAACCAGACCCAAGACCAAGAAGCCCGCAATGTATAAGGTTCTTATTCTGAACGACGACTACACGCCGATGGAATTCGTTGTTCATGTGCTGGAAAAATTTTTCGGAAAGAACCGGGCCGAAGCCACAGATATTATGCTTCATGTTCATCGTCGCGGTGTAGGAATTTGCGGCGTTTTCACCTTTGAAATTGCCGAGACAAAGGTTGCGCAAGTGATGGATTTTGCCCGAGCTAACGAGCAGCCTTTGCAGTGTACAATTGAGAAAGAGTAACACAATGGCTCAAAAATGCCTGTGTTCTGGTATGTCAGAATTAGATATCACCGATATGGGGTCCGATAGAGAAGAAGAAGTTTTTAAAAGTTTACGTGATTGTCTTCGCTATGGTGAAGAAAAATGGTGGTTGGGCTATACAACTTGTAAGGTTTGCTCACAAAACTGGTTAATCGCACAGGATAGCAGGCAAAATGATGTCCATTTTTATAAAAAAATAGATGATGCCGCTGCCACCAAAATACGAAGCGAAAATATCTGGCCTGAAGAATTCCAGACTCTTGAAAGAATTCTCGAATTAGGCGCTCAGCACGGCCGCAAAGTTACTTTCGGAGAAAGCAGCCTATCTTCTTGTGTGATGTACAGTGCTAGGGAACTCATTTTAGAGAGGCCAGATATATCTAAAACTGATATAATGAAACTGTTGAATCTTGATAGCGATACAGCAAGTAAAGTTATTGAGGGTGCTAAAACGGCATAAGTTAAATTCTTACAGATATAAATATAGTCATATGCTTTCACGAAACCTTGAAAAAACACTCCATAACGCTCTTGACGCTGCTAACCAGCGCCATCACGAATATGCGACGCTTGAGCATTTGCTTTACGCCCTGACGGAAGATCAAGATGCGATGGCGGTATTGCGTTCCTGCGGCGTATCTCTACCTGAACTTAAAGACCAACTGGCTATTTATATAGAGAATGAGCTGGCTTATCTCGTTAATACTGAAGCGGAAGAGGCCAAGCCGACCACAGCATTTCAGCGTGTTTTGCAGCGTGCTGCCATTCATGTGCAATCTTCCGGCCGTGAAGAGGTAACGGGTGCAAATGTGCTGGTGGCTTTATTCTCTGAACGCGAATCGCATGCGGTGTTCTTCCTTCAGGAACGTGACATGACGCGGTTCGATGCGGTGAATTATATCTCTCATGGTATAGCTAAGGTGCCCAGCCAGAGTGAGGGTGGCGCTAAAACACCACGTGGAACAAGTGAGCCCGAAGACCGGGAGGTCAAGCAGGGCGAAGCCCTTGATACATATTGCACGAACCTGAACGAAAAAGCGAAGAAGGGCAAAATCGATCCGCTGATCGGCCGGGATGCGGAAATCCAGCGTACAATCCAGATTCTGTGCCGCCGCTCTAAAAACAACCCGCTTTATGTGGGTGATCCGGGCGTCGGGAAGACCGCGATTGCCGAAGGGCTGGCCCTGCGCATTGTTAACAAGGAGGTGCCCAAAGTCCTTCAGGATTCGGTTATCTATTCCCTTGATATGGGCACAATTCTGGCCGGTACGCGTTATCGTGGCGATTTTGAGGAACGTATCAAGGCGGTGCTGCAGGAGCTTGAAGATATAGATGGCTCTATCCTGTTTATTGATGAAATTCATACTATTATTGGCGCGGGAGCAACTTCCGGCGGCGCGATGGATGCCTCGAACCTGCTTAAACCCGCTCTATCCTCCGGCGCTCTGCGTTGCATAGGCTCGACCACCTATAAGGAATACCGCAACCATTTCGAGAAAGATCGTGCGTTGGTCCGACGTTTCCAGAAGATCGATGTCTATGAGCCCAGCATAGAGGATACGATTGCTATTCTGATGGGCCTGCGTCCGCATTTCGAAAAACATCACCAGGTGAAGTACACTGATGATGCTATCGAGGCGGCAGTGAGATTGTCCGATAAGTACATCGGCGACCGCAAGCTGCCCGATAAGGCCATTGATATTATTGATGAATGCGGCGCGGCACAGATGCTTGTTCCTGAAGAAGAGCGCAAAAAAGAAATCACCAAGACCGATATCGAAGGCGTTGTGGCGGCGATTGCCCGGATTCCTGCTGCTTCTATGAACGAGGATGCGCGGGAATCGCTTTCCAACCTTGAGCGTGATCTTAAAACCATGGTTTACGATCAGGATAAAGCCATCGAAGTCCTGTGCGATTCCATCAAAATGGCACGCGCCGGCTTGCGGGATGCGGAGAAACCGATCGGATCCTATCTCTTTTCCGGCCCTACGGGCGTTGGTAAAACAGAGGTCGCCCGTCAGCTTTCCAAAACCATGGGTATCGAACTGATCCGTTTTGATATGTCGGAATATATGGAGCGTCACAGTGTTTCCCGCCTGATCGGCACGCCGCCGGGCTATGTGGGATTTGAACAGGGCGGTTTGCTAACCGATAAAATCGACCAGCACCCGCATAGTGTTTTACTGCTTGATGAGATTGAAAAGGCACATCCGGATTTGTTTAACATCCTTCTTCAGGTAATGGACTACGGCAAGCTGACGGATAATAATGGTAAAACTATCGATTTCCGCAATGTCATCCTAATCATGACAACCAATGCGGGTGCTTCTGATATCGCTAAAACGCCGGTCGGGTTTAACCGTGAAATCGGCGACGAAGGCGATTCCTATGCTGATAACGAGGCCATTACCAAGACATTCGCGCCTGAGTTCAGGAACCGTCTGGATGCGATTGTACCCTTCCAGAATCTGAAACCCGAAACGGTTGAGAAGGTGGTCGATAAATTCGTGGCACAGCTTGAAGGCCAGCTTTCCGATAAAAATGTTGTTATTGACCTTACGCAAAGTGCTCGCCACCACCTTGCCCTAAAAGGCTACGATCCGGCGATGGGAGCAAGACCGCTTTCCCGTGTTATACAGGAGAAAATCAAACGCCCGCTGGCCGAAGAAATCCTGTTTGGCAAATTAACCGAAGGTGGGGTAGTTACGATTGATTACACGGAAGATGGCGGTCTTGTCTTTACTTATGAGTCAAATGTCTCAGACGAGTCGGTCGCAGGAGATGAAGATGTTTCGGAAGACCACAAAGAAGAAATCGCTGAATAATACGCTGTGATCCTAATTTTAACGTGGGATTAATACCTGGAAAAAATGATAAGTGCCGGAAGGCGGCGTATTGGACCCGCTGCCTTCAAAGCAGCCTTGCTGAAGTCCTGCCTGATTTAGTTCTGCGTCGTTATTGAAGCTGCCCACAAAGGGGTCGTCTCCGCTGGGCCAGCCATCCCCCGATTCAACCGGGATCGTGCTTCCTCTCCCCAGTTGTTTATTGATTTCCTGGCACAAGGTCTGCGTGATATAAGGCAGGACCATAACAAGGTCTTCGTTGTCTGTAGCGTCAGATCCGCAACCTGAACCACCGTTTCCAATATCTTCCACACAAAGATTTGCGGGGAAAAACCAGCTTCCTTGTAACGTCGGTGTCGGACTAAGCGGGTTTAACCATTCGGCAAGAGGAGTGGTATAGGTAATGGCACCGCCGTTAATATGAAATATTTTGCATTCATCGCGTGATGCAGGGCTGTGTTCATAATCATCGCCCGTGGTGCGGGTAAAACTTATCTCATTTTCACTGCAGCCGTTGGAAATACGCAATTCCTGTGTGGCACGGCGTACTTGGCGGGCAAAATCCAAAACCTGTCCGGCATCCAGACGGGCCTTTTCCTCGCCGATTTTATCCGGCGAGCCGCTTCGCATCATGTTGGTAACGGTGTAGCCAAGAGCTGCAAAAAGCATAACAGCAATCAAAATCAAAAAAAGTGCGCTTCCTTCTTGATTTTGATTACTGTTTTTCATGGATTTCATTCTAACCCTTTCTAGCCTATATTTATAGAAGCTAATTTTGCGAGAGTACAAGCCCTATGGCGCAGGATGCATATATTACGATATTGGTGGCGGAAGACAACGATGTCAGCCGTGAAATGATGATGAGCATTCTCAAAACGCAGGGATATAAAACAATAGGGGCTGTCGATGGTGCGAGCGCCATTGAAGTGATACAGAACAATTCCGTCGATATGGCGTTAGTTGATATCAATATGGCACCCAAAGGCGGTTTTGATTTTTGCCGTTATTTGCTGGTCAATGGGATAAAATTGCCTGTTGTAATCGTTACCGCTGACGATTCCAGCGATATGCTGCGGCAAGCCAACGACCTAGGCGTTCGCCGTGTTTTACAAAAACCGATCAAGCCGGAACGTTTGCTAGAAACTGTTTCCCGTGTTTTGAAGCAACTAGGTCTGAATCCGCAGCCATTGGCCGTTGATGCGTACGATACGGTGTTTTCGCCAGAGCAGCTTCTGCAACACACGATTGATCTGGCTGATAAGAATGCCCAAAGCGGCAAGGGCGGACCTTTCGCTGCCGTGGTGGCTGATAAAGACGGCCATATATTAGGCGAAGGTACGAACGGTTCAACTTCTCGGGTCGACCCTACGGCCCATGCAGAAGTTATGGCGATCCGTCTGGCAGCAGAAAAACTTGACCGTACGGATCTTGCCGATTGTACTCTATATTGCTCTAGCGAACCAACCATGATGGGAAAAGCCCTGATCGCCAGTGTGGGGATCATCAGGGTTTATTATGGACTCAGTCATAGCGATATCGGTCAGATGCGTGAATCCGTCCGCCCCGTAGAGACAGCGTACGAGCAAATGGGTAAAGACGCAGCCCTTAAGATGTTTAAGCGCTGGGAAAACAGCCAGCCAAGAAAACGCTAGTTTTCCCGCTTTAGGGCAATTTCGAAAATAGCATCGATCTCCACCGCCACGCCGCGCGGCAGAACGGGTGCGCCAACGGCAAAGCGGGCGTGCCTGCCAGCATCTCCCATGGCTGTAACGATCAGGTCCGATGCCCCGTTGATGACTTCCGGATGATCGGTAAAATCAGGCGTACAGTTTACAAAACCGCCCAGTTTCACACAGCGTTTTACCCGGCTCCAGTCACCGTTAACGGCGGCGTTTACTTGCCCCAGAATATTAAGGGCACAAGCCTTGGCGGCTTCCACGCCCTGTTCTACTGTCATAGTGTCGCCAAGGCGGCCCTGATGCATGGGTTGTCCGTTTAAAAACGGGATTTGCCCAGCGATAAATAACTGGCTGCCGCTAATAACATAAGGTACGTAATTAGCCGCGGGCGCGGCAGCTTGGGGTAATTCGTAACCGAGTTCTTTCAGTTTTTCAGTGACATTCATAACGGTTTCCTTGATAAAGTCTTGTCTGATGATTTTCAAAAGATCATACAAACGATTAGGGCTTTGTAAAGACTTTCACTTCTGTCATAATCGCCCTGCTTTTAAGCGCTGTTTTAAAGCGTGGAACTGATATGGATTTTAAGATGATAAAAGCTATTGCCCGCTTTCTTGGATGCCTTTCCCCGGCGCATATTGCGCTGGTTACTCTCTTTTCCCGTGCCAGGCGTGTGGGGGAGGACCAGCTTGGGAACCAGTATTACGTTGCCAAATCCCGCCCCGGCTATAAGCGTGAACGGCGCTGGGTAATATATAACGGTGCACCGGAAGCCAGCAAGGTACCTCCTGAGTGGCATGGTTGGCTGCACCATCAAACGGACGATATTCCTGACGAAATGAGTGAATCTTTTCGCCGTTCATGGCAAAAGCCGCCCCAGATCAATCTGACGGGGACCAAGCTTGCCTACCGTCCGCCCGGACATATCCTGGAAGGCGGTAAGCGTGATAAGGCCACGGGTGATTACGAAGCGTGGACACCTCCCTCCTAGGCGTTGTGCGCTATGGACAGGTCAGGGTTTTTTTGGCAATTTGAGCTATTAATTATTAAAAAACGGAAGATAAAATGACACGCAGCGTAATAGAAACCGTTCTGGGAGCCGTAGTTCTGATCGTGGCGGCTGTATTTCTGACCTTTAGTTATAAGACAGCCAATGTCAGCACGGGGAGCGGATACGAAGTTACGGCGGAATTTTCGGGTATCGGCGGCTTGAAACCCGGCGATGATGTACAAATCAGCGGGGTTAAAATCGGTAGCGTTGCATCTGTGGAGCTTAACGAGAAAAACTACCTTGCACGTGTACATATGAATATCGGCAACGAATACAAGCTGCCGCTGGATACGGCGGCGCTGATCAGCTCAGAAAGCCTTTTGGGAGGACGCTACCTTGCACTGGAGCCGGGAGCGGATGAAGACTATATTGAGCCGGGTGGAACGGTGCAGTATACACAGGCTCCACAAAATCTGGAGCAGCTTTTAGGCCAATTTATATTCAGTATGCAAGATGCGAAATCTGACTAGAGGCATTCAGCTTTTTGCCTGCTTGTTCTTTGTGGGTTTTTATATAAATACGGCACATGCTGCGGTCGATCAGGAATACAAGATCGTCAAGTTGCGTTCTCTCGACAAAATTACCGCCCATACTATGACATTTGAGGCTGAGGTAGGCAGCACCGTGAAGTTCGGCTCACTGTTTATCAAAACACAGGCCTGCCGCAAGTCGCCGCCGATTGAAACGCCGGAAGCTGCAGCTTTTCTGCAAATCTGGGAAGTGGATAAGGATGAAAAACCGCACTGGGTTTTCTCGGGCTGGATGTTTGCCTCCTCTCCCGGACTGTCATCGATGGACCATCCGATCTACGATGTATGGGTCATTGATTGCCTGGAAGAAAAAACTCAAAATAGCGGCGTTTCAACTTCTGCCGACATGTCTAAAAAAGACGAGGAAGGGCTTGGAAACAATACGATTATAGAGAAATCCGAAGAGGATACGGACGAAGATTCTGAAAATCTGGATGATCCTGATGACGCTAAAAAAGACGTCGACCCTGTAGAGGATCATTAAATTTTTTAGTTTTTTTCTGATCGCATTGCAAAATATTCATTAATCAACGTGGTTTCATTCTCACCGGGTAACAGAAAATCCGCAGATTTTTCGGCGGCTTTTTTAAGGCGCTTCTTATATTCTGCGTGCGGAGTCTCATAGACGCCGAATTGCTTCAGATGGTTGTTACTGAACTGTGTATCAAGCAGTGTAAATCCGCCGGCCCATAGACGCGCGACAAGGTGCACAAGTGCAACTTTACTGGCATCTGTGGCGCGGCTGAACATACTTTCGCCGAAAAACACACTGCCTATGCCTATGCCGTATAATCCTCCGACTAAGGCGCTGTTCTTCCAGCATTCTACACTATGTGCATAACCATCGCGGTGCATCTGGCAATATGCTTTGATAATCGGTTGGTTAATCCATGTTTCCGGCCGGTTTTCGGTTGTTTCGGCGCAGAGATTAATAACATCATCAAACGCTGTATTGATGCGCACTTCATACGGGGCCTGACGCACTGTTTTTTTAAGTTTACGGGGGATGTGTATTTGCGCGATGGGAAGCTGCCCGCGCATTTTCGGACATATCCAATGGATATAAGGGCTTCCGGCGCTATAAGCCATGGGGAACAGGCCCTGCCGGTACGCTTCGAGCAATAGCTCTGTGGTCAAAACGAGCTGCATAAAATTATTATATCAAAAAGCGTAAAAAGTTACGAATTACCGTTCTTTCAGCTTTTTCTCCAGCCAGTGGATAGTGTACTCGCCAGAGATAAATTCCGGTTGCTGGAGGATCCAGTCATGCAGGGGCAAGGTTGTTTTTACGCCTGCCACCACGGTTTCGTGAATGGCGCGGCGCAAACGGCGGATACACTCATCCCGGTTGCGTCCGTGAACGATCAGTTTGCCGATCATGGAGTCATAATAAGGTGGAATGGAGTATCCTTGGTAAATGGCGCTGTCAAAGCGTACACCCAGACCGCCGGGAGCGTGGAATTGCGTAATTTTCCCCGGTGAGGGCGTGAAATTATCCGGGTCTTCGGCGTTAATGCGGATTTCAATGGCATGGCCGCGGAAGCGGATTCGGTCGGTTTGTATGCTTAAGGGTTCCCCGGCCGCAACACGGATTTGTTCGGCGATGAGGTCAATTCCGGTAATCATTTCTGTCACCGGGTGCTCCACCTGTATGCGTGTGTTCATTTCCATGAAATAGAATTTTTCATCTTCATACAGAAACTCGATTGTTCCAGCACCTTCATAGCCGAGCTTCCGCACGGTTTCGGCAGCTAAGGTTCCAATTTCATCACGCAATTCTTCCGAGAGAACAGGAGAAGGTCCTTCTTCGACCAGTTTCTGGTGGCGGCGCTGGGTAGAGCAATCGCGCTCTCCCAAGTGAACTGCATTGCCATGAGAATCGCCAAAAACCTGGATTTCAATGTGGCGGGGATTAGCCAGGAATTTCTCAATATAAACAGTGTCATCACCAAAGTTGGCTTTAGCTTCCTGCCGGGCGCGGTTGAAACTTTCAATGAATTCGTCGGAGGCATGCACAACCTGCATACCCTTGCCGCCGCCGCCGCTTGCGGCCTTGATAATGACGGGAAATCCCATGTTTTCGGCTATTTTTAGCCCTTCCTGAGCGTTATTGACGCCTCCATCAGAACCAGGCACAACAGGCAATCCCAGCGAGGCCACAGTCTGCTTGGCCATAACCTTATCGCCCATTTTATCAATCAGGTCGGGCGATGGGCCAATAAACTTAAAACCATGTTCTTCAACCATACGGGCGAACTGTGCATTTTCGGAAAGAAACCCATAGCCTGGATGAATGGCATCCGCTCCGGTCAGGGCCGCAGCGCTAAGAATAGAAGGAATGTTCAGATAGCTGTCGCGCGAGGCAGGTGGACCGATACATACCGACTCATCGGCCATACGCACCGCCATTGAATTGGCATCGGCAGTGGAGTGTACGGCGACGGACTGTATGCCCATTTCTTTGCAGGCCCTAATGATCCGAAGGGCAATTTCACCACGGTTGGCTATGAGAATTTTTTTAAACATTGGGACGTGCGAGCTTTCTTACTCGATAACCATGAGAACATCGCCGTATTCCACCGGCTGGGCATTTTCTGCCAGTATTTGGGTTACAGTTCCAGCCTTGTCGGCTTTAATCGGGTTCATTACCTTCATGGCCTCGATAATCATCAGTGTATCACCCACTTTAACACTATCGCCCTTGCGCACGAAGGGATCGGCTCCCGGTTCTCCGGCCATATAGGCCGTTCCCACCATTGGTGACGTTACAGCACCCGGATGGGAAGAAGCAACGGTATTAGGGGCATCCGTATTGGCAATTTGTGGTGCGGCCGGATCGGAAGCCATGTTTACGTTTGCCATCCCGGCATCACCGGCAATAATTGTATTGCTCCCTCTGGAAACGCGAATGGCCTTTTCGCCATCGGCGACCTCAATTTCATTCAGGCCGGTTTCATCCAGAAGCGCGGCGAGTTCTCTAATAGCGTCAGAATTTATTTTCATTTCAGTTATTTTGCCGTTTGTCTAATTACAGATACAAGTCCCTTTAATTACAAGACTTATGCAGGGAAGTAAAGAGGGCGGCGCGGGCGGGCTTCAGCCCTCTAGAACCGCCGCAAGTTGCTTCAGAGCTTTTACATATCCTTTTGGGCCTTCTCCGGCGACATAAACTGAGGCCAAACTTTCAATATAAGAAAAATGGCGGAATTCCTCGCGTTTTTTAGGATCGGAAATATGAACTTCCGCAATTGGCAGGCCGGTAAATTTCAAAGCGTCATGGATAGCCAAGGATGTATGGGAATAGGCGGCGGCATTGATCAAAATTGCGGCATGTTTCCCTTTTGCCTGCTGGATAAGCTCTACAAGCTCGCCTTCGTGATTGGACTGGCGAAAATCTATCTCAAGGCCAAGATCATTTCCCGCTTTACGGCATAAAACCTCAATATCAGCAAGGGTTTCATGGCCATAAATTTCCGGTTCCCGCGTGCCCAGCAGGTTCAGGTTGGGGCCGTTTAAAACGAGAATTCTTTTCATTTTCCGGTTTCAGTCTGACTGGCTTAGTTAAGCTCTTAGCCCTTTTTATCGGCCTTGCGTGCCTCTTCAATGGCTCGCTCCAACCCACCGGGTCCCAGATAGCCTCGCTCTAATTGTCCATTGATAATAAAGGCGGGTGTACCCTGGATACCGATTTCATGGGTTATTTTCCCGATTTTATCCAGTTCATCACTGATTTCTTTGGACTGGGCGTCCTTTTTCATTTGTTCCACATCCAGATCCAGCTGTTTGGCCATGCCGATAAGGGCAGCTTCATCTTTTTGTCCCTGATATTCCATCAATGCCGTATGATATTCGAAATATTTTCCCTGTTTTTGTGCCGCCAGCGCCCATTGCGCCGCTATTCTTGATGTAGGACTCAGGATAGGCATATCCCTGAATACAAAACGTACATTATGATCTTCCTGTACAGATTTTTTGATATCGGGAAAGGCCCGTTTGCAATAACCGCAATTATAATCAAAAAATTCTACAACTGTGACATCACCATTTGAATTGCCAATGGAAGGTGCCTCTTTGCTGGTGAGAAAATCCATATGGGAGTCCATTTTTTCTGCGGCGGCCTGCTCGGCGGCCTTTTCCTGATCCATGCGATATGATTCCAGAGACTGAATAATAATTTCCGGGTTATCTAGAAGGTATTGCTTTATGTAAGCGTTAAGCTCTTCTTTTTGCGCTTTTGAAAAGTTCTCCGCAGCATGAGCATGGAGAGCGGAACCCGCCAAAAGTAAGGATGTCAAGATTAAGGCGGTTTTCTTCATTTTTCTGATATTCACTAACGTATCTCCCGGTAAGTGCTTGCATACTTTTACCAGTATAACCGAATTTATGGCAGGTGTTAAATATACTTGGTTCTCTATGCTAACGGTTTTCTTGTTTTATTTATCTTTAATGTTTTCAAGGTAGCTGATGATATCCTGTGCTTTAAGACGCTCACGACTATTTTCCGGCAAGGTTTTCAGCGCGTCACTAGCCAGTTGGCGGGCATAATCGTAGCGGCGTTGTAAAAGCGCTTCTTCGGCAAGATGAACCTTGGCGATGTCTTCTTGTCCCAGCTTGCCGTAAGCCGTTGCCAAGAGGCGGTGGACGTAGCCGGAGCGCGGTTCGTCTTTCAGGGCTCTTTCAAGGTTACCAATTGCGTTTTTCAAGGTTTTTTCATCGTTCCCTCCGGACTCCATTATGGCGTGGGCTAAAGCGATGCGGATAAGTCCTGCATTGGGGAGGATTTCTACGGCTTTTTGGTATAGGGGCAAAGCTTCTTTTACATGACCAAAATCCACCAGAACCTGCCCTTTTAATTCCATGAAATAGGGATTGTCCGGCTCACGAGAGAGGAGACCATCTATGCGGCGAAGCGCTTCTTCCGGTTTATTAAGGCGATAGGCTGCGATGGCGCGGGCGTAATCGGCGGCAATGGAGGTATCCCGATCATCATATTTCCATGCCACGTTGCCAGGATTAATGAAGCCCGTAAGTTTGGCTTTCATACGCTTATGTTGCTCTGTCATATTGGGACTGAAACCCGCGCCATTATATGGCGATTGGGTCATGCGCGTTTCCAGCGCATCAACACGGTTTCGACTGATTGGGTGGGTGCGCATATATTCACTTTGCTGGGATGCGGGCAGCAACTCTTCCGACTCGAGCTTTTCAAGAAAAGAAGCTAGTCCGGAAGGGTCTATGTCTGCTTTATCCATAAAAGTCAGTGCTGCCTGATCGGCACTGGATTCATGAATGCGGCTATGCGCGAGAAAGCGCCGGGCGGCCATGCTGGAAGCGCCTTGTGATATAGCGGCAGCAGCGCCGCCGTTTCCTGTTGCAATCGCTGCCGCAGCTCCTACCACAACACCAATAATGCTTTCATAAGAAGCACGCTCCAGCGCTGCATGTGTGGCAATCAGGTGTCCGCCGCTAATGTGCCCTAATTCGTGTGCCATAACGCCGATCAATTCTCCCGGATTTTCGGTTTTTTCAATCAGACCTGTATAAATGAAAATATTTGCCCCGCCTGCAACGAAGGCATTTAGTTCATTATTTTGGATGAGAATGACATTGACGCTTCCGGGTGCCATGTTGGCGGCTTTGAGAAGTGGATCGATCCAGAGTTTTAAAGTATTTTCAATTTCCGTATCACGAATTACGGCGCCACCCAGTTGTGCTCTTGCACTATTTGTCGGAATAAGGCACAGCATAGTGATAAGCAAAACCGAGATCAGGATTTTAATCGGGTGTCTGGCAAAAAGCATGATGGTTATCGCTATGATCCTGTTGTATTTTGGTTACATTAACGGTTTTAAGATATATAGGCTATGGAATTCATAAAACAAATGCTTGAGACATGGGGGGACGGGCTCTGGCTTTTGGTCGCGCTTGTAATTCCCCGAACATGGCCGCACCGGGCTTATGCTGTGTGCTACGTGGGTGCCTGTATGTTTATGCTCCGGCAGCAGATTGAGTTCATGATTGATCTTGGTTATCCGCACGGCATCCTGCCGCTTTTCGATGTTTCCCTTTTTATACGAGGGCTTTGGGCTTACGGCCTTATCCACGTATTATATTTTGCCATGGCCTATTTTTCTGCAGGAAGCCGCAATGTTGTTTTCATGGCTGCTACGATTACGCTGTTTTTAAGCGGTCTTATCTTTTCATCAATCTTAATGGTATTGTAAATGTCCAGAAACAAGGCCAAGAGCAAGGTTAAAACGGCAAGAGGGCGTAAACTCTCCTCAACACGCTGGTTGCAGCGGCAATTAAATGATCCCTATATCAATGAGGCCAAGAAGGCAGGCTATCGTGGCCGCGCCGCTTTTAAGCTTGTAGAGCTCGATGAAAAGGCAAAATTGCTTACCCCGGGAATGAAGGTCGTCGATCTGGGTTCGGCACCGGGGGGCTGGTGCCAGGTGGCTGCGGCCAAAGGTTGTGACATCGTAGCGATTGATTTACTGGAGATGGACGAAGTGCCGGGGGCGAAGTTTATCCAACTGGATTTTATGGCGGAAGATGCGCCTGACAGGCTTAAGGAAATGCTGGGCGGTCCGGCGGATGTGGTGCTTTCGGATATGGCGCCCAATACGACAGGACACAAGCAAACAGATCATATCCGGATTATGGCTGTTGTCGAGGCGGCGTATCTTTTTGCGACTGAAGTTTTAAAGCCCGGAGGGGCCTTCGTGGCCAAAGTTTTTCAGGGCGGTGCACAAAACACGCTTATGGCCGAATTAAAGAAAAATTTTAAAACCGTAAAACATATCAAGCCACCCGCCAGCCGTCAGGAAAGCTCTGAAACCTATATTGTGGCACAGGGTTTTAGAGGCGATTAATTGAATCCGTTTTTATTTTTAGGAATTAAAAGTTTACTTTTTTATATTTTTCGATATAACTCACCTGCAAATTGATCTTCAGGTAACAGGATAATTTGCATGGCCAAGAAAATATCAAAGAAAATCAGGATAAAAGAAACCATTCGCGAGGGGCTGACCTTTGACGACGTGCTGCTTGTACCCGGCGCTTCTGAAGTGCAGCCGACGCAGGTGGACACCGCGACGCGCCTCACACAGGATATAACGCTTCATATCCCGATTATTTCCGCAGCCATGGATACGGTAACAGAGGCCGAAATGGCAATTGCCATGGCGCAAAACGGCGGTATCGGTATTTTGCATCGCAATATGGATATCGAAGATCAGGTTATGCATGTACGCCGTGTTAAGCGCTTTGAATCGGGCATGGTGGTTGACCCGATTACTATCCAGCCTAAGGCGACACTGGCCGAAGCGCTGGAACTTATGCAGCGCTACAGCATTTCCGGTATTCCGGTCACAGAAAAAAACGGCACGCTGGTTGGTATCCTGACCAATCGTGACGTGCGTTTTGCCGAGAATCCTGGCCAGCCGGTTAAGGAACTGATGACCTCGGATAACCTTGTGAAGGTATATAACACGGTCGATAAGGAAGAGGCCAAAAAACTTCTGCACGCCCACCGCATTGAAAAACTTCTGGTGGTGGATGATAAAGAGCGCTGTATTGGCCTCGTGACAGTTAAAGATATTGAAAAATCTCAGCTCTATCCTCATTCCACCAAGGATGCCAAAGGGCGTCTTCGCGTGGGTGCAGCCGTTGGTACGGGCGATGTGAATGGCTACGAACGTGCCATGGCGCTGGCTGACGCCGAACTGGATGTCGTTGTTGTTGATACGGCACACGGTCATTCTCGTGCCGTGCTCGATACAGTTGAAAAAATTCGTAAATCTCGCGGTGCTGAGCTCCAGATTATGGCTGGCAACGTGGCGACCGGCAAAGCCGCTAAGGCGCTGATCGATGCCGGGGCAAATGCCATTAAGGTTGGTATCGGCCCGGGTTCTATCTGCACTACGCGCGTGGTGGCCGGGGTTGGCGTACCTCAGCTTACTGCCGTGATGGATGTGGCGGCGGAATGTGTAAAGCACAATATCCCGGTTATTGCCGATGGCGGCATCAAATATTCCGGCGATTTTGCAAAGGCTATCGCCGCGGGTGCCGATGCGGCAATGATGGGTTCGATGTTTGCAGGAACCGATGAAGCGCCTGGTGAGGTGATTTTGTATCAGGGCCGTTCCTATAAATCCTACCGCGGCATGGGCAGTGTTGGGGCGATGGTCAAAGGTTCCGCCGATCGTTATTTCCAGGGGAATGTAAATCAGTCCAACAAGCTTGTGCCCGAAGGTATCGAGGGACGGGTTCCTTATAAAGGATCCGTCGGCGCGGTTTTACACCAGATGGTGGGTGGCCTGCGCGCGGCGATGGGCTATAC
>CAZBNG010000009.1:25900-40837 GCA_964493095.1 uncultured Pseudobdellovibrionaceae bacterium | reverse complement strand
CGTCCATTGTGATGGTGGAGAATGCACACAGAAAGCTCTCCGGTATGGGGCCGGATGCTGGCAGAGAAGATAAACAGGCTGTACTGGTGCAGGCAGCCAAGGAAGTCGGGCCGGGGCTGTTTTTCTCACTCCTGATTATTACCGTTTCATTCTTTCCTGTTTTTGCTCTGACCGGGCAATCGGCACGGCTGTTTACGCCGCTGGCTTTTACAAAGACTTATGCGATGGCAGCGGCAGCGCTGTTATCGGTGACGGTGGTGCCGGTGTTGATGCTCTGGCTGGTACGCGGGAAAATCCGGCGTGAAGATGAGAACCCGATCAACCGTTTCTTCATTGCGCTATACAAGCCATTCCTGAATGCAGCTTTGAAATGGCGCAAGACAACGATTGCGCTGGCTGTGATCGCTCTTGTCAGCACCGCGCTTCCAGCCTCAAAGCTGGGCAGTGAATTTATGCCGCCGCTCTATGAAGGCGGGTTGCTCTATATGCCGATGACGTTGCCGGGCGTATCCGTGACCAAGGCGCGGGAAATTTTACAAGTGACAAACCGGCAGATCATGACCGTGCCGGAAGTGAAACACGTTTTCGGCAAGGCGGGGCGTTCCAATTCCGCAACCGATCCTGCGCCGCTGGCCATGATTGAAACATGGATTGAACTCAAACCGCGCTCCGAATGGCGGCCCGGTATGACCCCGCAAAAACTGATTGCCGATTTAAACAACCGCGTCGGCCTGCCGGGGATGATGGATAGCTGGGGCTATCCGATTAAAATCCGTCTCGACATGCTCACCACCGGCATCCGCACCCCGGTTGGCATTAAAGTCGCCGGATCGGATTTAAACACCATAGATAAAATCGCCAAGGAGGTTGAAGGGCTGGCCAAAGAAGTGCCGGGCACGCGCAGTGCGATTGCCGACCGGGTTGTGGGCGGAAAATATATTGAGATTGTGCCCGACCGCCGCGAGATTGCCCGCTATGGCATACGCTTAAGCATGGTGCAGCGGGTTATTCAAACCGCGCTCGGCGGAATGCAGCTTGACGAGGCGGTGGAAGGCCGGGAGCGTTATCCGATCATGCTGCGCTATGACCGTCCGTTCCGTGAGCATGTTTCAGAGTTGGATAATATCCTTGTGCCAACGCCGCAGGGGGCGCAAATACCCTTGGCTGATCTCGCTGAAATCCGTATTGCCGAAGGCCCCTCCATGATTAAATCCGAAGATGCACGTCTGAACGGCTGGGTATTCGTCGATATTGAAGGCCGTGATCTTGGCTCTTATATTGCCGGTTTGCGGGAAAAGCTCAAAACGCTGGAATTGCCGCAGGGCTATACGCTGAAACTCTCCGGCCAGTTTGAACAGATGCAGGAGGCGAATGAGCGTTTAAAGCTGGCCGTTCCGGCAACGCTTTTGATTATCCTGACGCTGCTTTATCTCCATTTTGACCGCTGGGATCGCACGCTGCTGATTATGCTATCCGTGCCGTTCGGCATTATCGGCGGGGTGTGGTGGCTGTGGCTGGCCGGGTATAATGTCTCGGTGGCCGTGGCTGTCGGGTTTATCGCGCTGTCCGGTATCGCCGTGGAAACCGCGATTGTCATGCTGATCTATCTCGACCAGCAAATGCGCGAGCACTGGCCGGAGACATTTGAAGATTTGCTGGACAATGTCCGCCATGGCGCAACGCTACGTGTGCGGCCCTTGCTGATGACGGTCGGCACGCTGATTTTTGGTTTGATCCCGATCTTTCTGACCATCGGGCCGGGGTCGGACGTGATGCGGCGCATTGCCCTGCCGATGGTCGGCGGAACAATCAGCACGCTCATCCTGACACTTATTCTCATTCCCGTTTTGTATGCTGTGTATATGCAATGGAAACTTAAACAGCCTGCAAAGGAAGAAAGGACTGAACCATGATGGACTCTATAATGGGTTGGGAAATCATACCCAACTGGCACCCGATCTTTGTGCATTTCACAATCGGGTTGCTGAGCCTGTCGGCGCTGCTCTATCTTGCTGGAACTATTCTCAAAAAAGAAAACCTGCTGATTGCCGCGCGGTGGAATTTATGGGTCGGTGCGGTGATTACGGTTGGCACAGTGCTGGCGTGCCTGAACGCCTATAACAGCGTGGCGCACGATGCGGCTTCTCACATGGCCATGACCGAGCATAAAAACTGGGCCTTGCCGACCGCCGGAATATTTGTGGCGCTGGCGCTTTGGGCGGCGTGGAAACAGCGCAGGGCCAAAACGGTTAGCCCTGTATTCGTTGCCGCTATCGTGCTGGCAACCGGTCTGTTGGCTGTGACAGGCTATAAGGGCGGAGAGGTCGTATACCGTCACGGTACAGGCGTCATGCGCATGCCGGAAATTCACGGCGATGGTGGTCACGGCAGTCATTCCCATGGTGGTATGGCCGGGCATCATGAAATCGAAGAAGCAAAGCCGCAGGAAGAAAGTCATCATGATCATAGCGGCCATGCGCATTAAAGGATGATAAAGATGATAAGGCTCAGACATTTTGCGGTTGTATCGGCGGCATTTTTGTTCCTAGCGGGGTGTTCTATGACACCCGATTATCAGAGGCCGGAAGTCGGTACACCTGCATGGAAAGGCGCAACTTCTTCACAGAGTGCCGAAATCGCCGCCGACTGGTGGAGGGAATTTGGCAGTGATGAGTTGAATGCGCTCATGGCGCGCGCGCTTGAAAATAACAACAATTTACAGGCGTCTTTGCAACGCATTGAGCAGGCGCGCGCCGGTCTGCAAATTGCAGGCGCGTCTCTTCTGCCCTCGGCCAGTGCAACGGCCTCTTACATGAATGGCCCAAGGCAGGCTTTTAACATTACCGACCGGCGGAAACACGGCGTTCCCGAATTTACGGGAGACGCGGGGATTTCCTATGAGCTTGATCTGTTCAGGGCCAATCGCGCGGAAGTTGAGGCCGCGGAGGCCGGACTTGCAGGCACGCAATATGCGCATGACGCGCTGGTGCTGATTATCATGGGCGACGTGGCGCAGACGTATTTCAATGTTCTCAATTTAAAAGAACGCCACCGCATAGCGCAGGAAAATCTGCAAAGCACAGAAGATCTCTTAAAAGCGGTGAAAGCTCGTTTCCAGGCCGGATCGCGCACGGCGCTGGATATCGGCCAGCAGGAAATCATGCTTTCAAACGTGCAGGCCGAAGTCGCGGCGCTGGAGCAGCAACTGGCGCTGGCGCAGAACGCACTGGCTGTTTTGGTCGGGGAACCGCCGCAGAGTTTTGCCGTGTCCGGCAGCGTGCTGAATCATGTGAACATTCCCGCCATGGCGGCGGTGCAACCTTCGGATTTGCTGGAACGCAGGCCCGACATTCAAAGCATGGAAGCAAAGTGGATGGCGGCCAATGCCGATATTGGCGCGGCGCGTGCGGCGTTTTTCCCCTCGGTCAATATAGGCACGAATTTATTGCTCGCGGCAAACCCGTCCGCATCGGCGCTTTCCTTGGCTTCGTCTATCGTGGCCCCCATTTTTCAGGGCGGGCGGCTGGAAGGCAACGTCAATCGCGTCACTGCCCGGCAGAAAGAACTGGCCGAAAACTACCAGCAAACCGTTCTGGTCGCTTTCCGGGAAGCGGAAGATGCGCTGACCAAAGTCAAAACCACGCAAAAACGCGAGGATGCTTTACGCCGGGCAGAGACAAAAGCGCGCAAAGCCTATGATCTGGCCGAACAGCAATATGCGTTGAGCGTGGTGGATTTCCAGCGGGTGTTAGAGTCCCAGCGTCTTATGCTAGAGTCGAAAGACCGTCACGCCCGCGCGCGTTTTGAAACGCTCTCCGCCCGCATTGATTTGTTCAAAGCCATGGGCGGCGGGTGGAGCCGGGATAACCAGAAGGAAGGACAATAACCGTCGGAAAAATGAACTATCCCAGCCAGGCCCATAAAAGTGGAACCCATATCAGGGAAGTTGTTAACGTGCCTTTGATGGTCTGATAAGCAATCCAGCCCCAGAAGAGTTTGCGGCCTGCTTTACGTGCAACATGCATTTTTAAAACGACGTTCATTTCTTAAAATTTCACACCCACCTGAAACCAGAATTTTTGCGTGTCTGTATAAGGCGCATCCTCGGCATTGTAATCGGCATATTTCAGAAGGACATTTACGTCTTTAAAAGGCTGGCCTGCATTGAGCAGTTTGAACATTTTGCCGATAGACAAATCCAGCTCTGAGCCGTAATCGCCGCCCTTATCACCGTCAAAATCATGATAAACGGCGGTCAGGGTTGTGCCCTCTACGGCTTCATGCAGGCCGGAAACTTTGTAAGAGATCTTGCCATAGGCATCCTCCAGCCCGTTTGCGGGCGTGCTCAGGAATTTGTCGGCCCAGCCGTTGAATTTATGCAGCGTGGCCAGCGGGGTCTGGAACGCATTGGTGCCGTCTCCGCCCAGTTCTTCATAACCAAGCTGGAACGTCCAGCCGTGACCTTTGATACCAGGGGCGAGGTGATAATATTTTTCATCATAGCTGGCGGTATTATTGCCGTGATCGTCCTGTGTGGCGGCTTCGGCCTCATAGAAAAAGTTCCAGTTATCATTCAACGGCACATCCCCTGTCAGACGCGCGCCAAACGTTTTGGAGGACAGAGCCGGGACCAGATCAATGTCCAGCCAGTAGACATATCCTGTAATATTCAACCAGTCGGCAACCTTGTAATTGGCATGGGCGGCATGCGTTTCTGTATCCAGATCGCCCAGCGGGTGGTCGTCGCCAAAAATGCGGTTAATGTTCCAGACATACGTGTAGGCCAGATCAAGACCGGGTATTGATGAATTGGTCAGCATAACGGAATCAAATGTCTGATCGTTTTGCCGCCAGCCGACCGTACCGATAAAACGCTGGTTGTCGATATTGATTCCCTGCCGCCCGGCTTTGATCTGTGTATCGGGGATACCGGCATAGGACAGCCAGACCTGGTTGATTTCCGTGGTATCGGGGTCGGCCACGACCGGGTAAGAGGTTTCGCCGTTGACGGTATTATTAAAATCGTTCGCGCCGATATTGCCGACAAACTGCGCTTCAATTAATGCCTGTAAATTTTTGTATGTGCCGGTTTCAAAACCGATATTCGTACGTATGGTCGAAGCCTTCGCGTTATCTGTAATGGGTGCGGGGCCGTTCTGATCGACATATTCGTAACGGTAGCGGGCCTCCCCGAAAAACCGGCCGTCTTTCACGATGCTCTCAACGTCATCATCAGCCATGGCAGGCAAGGCTGTGAGACAAAGGGCAGAAATCAGGAGTGTTTTATAAAGAGGGTAACTTCGCATCTGATAGCTCTTTTGTTTTAAAGTCCGGAAATAACTTTAAAGGCGCGGACTGTTTTAGCCTTGATCTGGATCAAGCCTGCATTTTTGTTTTCAGAGCCAGCATATGCAGGGCGGCTTTGGCCGCATTGCCGCCCTTGTTTTTGCGGTCGGGATCGGCACGTTCCATGGCCTGGTCTTTATTCTCAACCGTCAGAATGCCGTTTCCCAATGCCAGTTTATATTGCAGAACAAGGTCATAAACACCTCTTGCGCTTTCATTGCAGACGATATCGTAATGCGAGGTTTCACCGCGAATAACACAGCCCAGGATAATATAGGCCTCGTAATTTTGTGCGCCTTCAAGCGCAAAATTTAATGCTGCCGGAATTTCCAGCGCACCCGGTACGGTTTCAATATCGTATTCTATATTTTGTTCTTTGAGGACCGCTTCTGCCCCCTGCCGGAGCCTGGCAGCGATATCTTTGTAAAAAACCGCTTCGATGATCAGAATTTTGCTCATGCGGCGTCCTTTCGGGAGCGGACATATTCAATGAGAGCGGCAATGCTGCCGATCTGTAGATCATACCTGTCGGCAAATTCAAACAGATCCGGCAGGCGGGCCATGGTGCCGTCATCATTCATGATTTCGCAGATCGCGGCGGCTTCGCCCATCCCGGCCAGCTTTGAGAGTTCTACCGCGGCTTCGGTATGGCCGGGCCGCTCCAAAACGCCGCCATCGTTGGCGCGCAGGGGAAATATATGGCCGGGAACGCGGAAATCCTGCCGCGTGCTGTGCGGATCGGCGGCAATGCGGATCGTGTGCGCCCTGTCGAATGCTGAAATGCCGGTTGTTACGCCTTCGCGTGCATCAATGGAGACTGTGAAGGCTGTGCCCAGTGTGCAATCATTCTCTTTGCTCATCGGTGGCAGGCCAAGCCTGTCAGTGTCGCCGCCGCTCATTGCCAGGCAGATCAGTCCGCGCCCGTGAGTGGCCATAAAATTGATGTGTTCCGGTGTGACGATGGAAGCCGGTAAAACCAGATCGCCTTCATTTTCCCGGCGTTCGTCATCGACCAGAATAACCATGCGGCCTGTGCGTGCATCATCAAGAAGATCGGGAATAGAGGTCAGACTGCTTTTCATAGAGAAGAAGTATGGAGTTTATCTCCTTGTATCCTTGACTTGAATCAAGGGCGTTAAAAATTCCTGAAGGTGGTTTTGAAGTTTTTTGCGGAAACCAGGTTTTTAATGTCGAGCATTCGCTTTTGCGGCGGCAGCAGGCCGAGCGTGGGACGGTCGTTATCGGCGCGGAAATTCTGGACGTAATAGGTTCTGGTATAGCCGCGTTCATCAAGGTCGCGGATAATAGCGTCTATGTCTTTTTCATCCATCAGGGCCGTATGCACCGTGGTACGGACTTCGAAGGGCACACGGTCTTGTCCGCACAGCAGGGAAAGGGTTTGTGAAAATTCATGAAATTTTGTAATGCCGGTAACGGCTTTGAATTTATCCGGCGGGGCTTTGTAATCCAGCGCGACATAATCAAGCAGGCCGTGATCTAAAAAATCTTTGACGATTTCAGGCCGCGTGCCGTTGGTGTCCAGTTTGATTTTATAGCCCATCTCTTTGATCGTGTGCACGAAATCCGGCAGGCCGGGATAGACGGACGCTTCTCCGCCGGAGAGCACAACGCCGTCCAGAAGTCCCGCGCGCTTTTGCAAAAAATCCAGAACCTGCCCGATGTCGCCGCGTCCCTTACCTTTGACGATCTGCGGATTGTGGCAATAGCCACAGCGCATATTGCAGCCTGAAAACCAGATAATACAGGCTGTGTGCTGCGGGAAATCCAGCATGGTAAAGGGGGTGACGGAATAGATGGGAAGCGTTCCTCCTTTGTCATCCCCGGCAGTGCGGGGATGGCCTTGCGGGTTAAAATCTTTTGGCACGGCTATACACCCCCGAACAGATCGGCAGATTCGATCCGGCGTTCTTCAAAATGCTTGCGCTCTTTATGCTCGCCTTTCTTGCCGGTGTTGAAGCTGTCCACCGGACGGAAATAGCCCATCACCCGCGTCCAGACATTGGTTTTTGCGCCGCAATCCGGGCATTCCGGCTGCTCGCCTTTGAGATAGCCATGGGTATCGCAGGTGGAGAACACCGGCGTGACGGTGATATAGGGCAGCTGGTAATTCTCGATCACCTTTTTGACGAAGCGTTTGCAGCTTTCCGCAGTAGAGAGTTTCTCGCTCATATACAGGTGCAAGACCGTGCCGCCGGTATATTTACATTGCAGCTTGTTTTGCAGCTCCAGCGCCTCGAACGGGTCTTCCGTATGTTTCGCCGGGATTTGTGAGGAATTGGTGTAATAGATATTCTCTCCGAACCCGGCCTGGATGATATCCGGGTAACGTTTGATATCTTCCTTGGCGAAGCGGTAGGTCGTGCCTTCGGCAGGCGTGGCCTCCAGATTATAGAGATTGCCGGTCGCTTCCTGGTATTCAACCATACGGGCGCGCATATGGTCGAGAATATCAAGGCACAGCGCTTCGCCCTGCGGGTCGGTAATATCGTGATCGTCGTTTGTGAAATTACGCACCATTTCATTCATGCCGTTTACCCCGATGGTGGAAAAATGATTGCGCAGGAACGGCAGGTAACGGGACGTATAGGGATACAGGCCGCGGTCGTACATTTTCTGTACAAAAATGCGTTTTTTCTCCAGCGTCGATTGGGCGATATCCATCAGCCGGTCGATCTCGGCCATCAGGCCATTATGATCGCCTTTGAAGCGGTAGCCGAGCCGGGCCATGTTGATGGTTACCACGCCAAGGGAACCGGTCATTTCCGCCGAACCGAACAGGCCGTTGCCGCGTTTGAGAAGTTCGCGCAAGTCAAGTTGCAACCGGCAGCACATGGAGCGCACTGCGCCGGGCGAATAGGCTTCCGGGTTGCGCACGCGCTCGCCCTTTTCGTTTTTCATCCACTGGCTGCCGACAAAATTCTGGAAGTAGGATGAGCCGACTTTTGCTGTGTTGTCGAAAATCGCCTGCGCGACTTTGCTGTCCCAGTCGAAATCCTCGGTAATGTTCACGGTCGGGATCGGGAAGGTGAAGGGCTGGCCGGTGGAATCGCCTTCGGTCATGACTTCGTAATAGGCGATATTGATCATCTCCATTTCCGGGGCGAAATGTTTGAAGGTCATATCTTCGAGAGAGCGCAGTCCCATATCGCGCTGCTGCGCGCGGGTTAGCAATTCTTCGTTGTCGATGCCTTTAAACAGGTGCAGGTCGTTATAGGTTGGGAACTGATTTTGCAAATCCTCCGGCACGGTAATATCCAGCGTGATGTTTGTGAAAGGAGATTGCCCCCAGCGCGCAGGCACGTTCAGGTTATAAACGAATTGCCGGATCGCTTTTTTGACTTCATTAAAGGGCAGATTGTCGTAGAAGACATAAGGGGCCAGATAGGTGTCGAAGCTGGAAAAAGCCTGCGCGCCCGCCCATTCGGATTGCAGGATGCCGAGGAAATTACTCATCTGGCCCAGTGCTTCCCGGAAGTGGCGTGGCGGGCGGGAGGATACGCGTCCGTTGACGCCGTTAAACCCTTCATTCAGTAGTGCGCGAAGCGACCACCCGGCACAATAGCCGGTCAGGCAATCAAGATCGTGGATGTGAATATCGCCCTTGCGGTGAGCGTTTCCTTCCTCGGGGCTGTAAATTTCATCCAGCCAGAAATTGGCGATCACCTTGCCCGCCACGTTGTTGATCATTCCGGCATTGGAATAGCCCGTGTTGGCGTTGGCCTTGATCCGCCAGTCGGAGCCGGAGATATATTCGCTCACCGCCTCGCTGCAATCGACATCTGTGCCGCCGAACAGCGGAACGATCCGGTCGGTGTCGGGATGCGCCGGATGAGTTTCGGGAAGGTCATCTCTGGATTTTTCAGGGGTTAAAGAAGAGGCAGTAAGAGCGGGTGTAGATGTCATGGCGATCCTCCTTATAAAAAGATGCTTTTTGATGTTGACTATGTTGTGTGACGGGAAACGTCAGAAACAGGAAAAGCACAATATATTGTGTTCTTGAGAATCACATTACCACTACATACGGTGTTTTAAATTTGATCTAGATCAAATACGGGATGCTTTTCTTCCGGTACTTAAATAAGGGATTGAAAGGAATAAAAAATTTGATGCCGCAAGTCATATTGGTGCATGGCTGGGGTTCCGGCCCTGATTTTTGGGATGCGCTGATCCCGCACCTTTCGCCGTGGCCTGTTCAAACTATAAATCTGGGGTTTACGGGGCCTGAGAAAGCGGCAATCGAAACGGATAACGCCTCTGTCTTTATAACGCATTCTTTGGGAACCATGTGGGCTTTGAAGAATCGTTTCCCCAGGATAAAGGCATTGATCGCTATCAACGGGTTTTATTGTTTCCGGCATTTTATTTGCCGCCGGACGTTGGAAACCATGCGGATGCGCTTGAAGAGGAATCCAATTCCGCAAATGGATAAATTCTGGGAATCCTGCGGCATCGGCCCCGGAAATCCGGCGGGTCTGGACTTGCAGAAACTGCAAGAGGGGCTGGAATGGCTTATTTCGTGGAATTCTGCGAAAGAATTAGATGCTCTGGCGGTCCCTGTTTTGTCTCTGGCGGGGCAGGCAGACCCCATCCTCGCCCCTGACCTGATGAAAAAACAGTGGAACGGGTTTCCCCTGCGGATGGTGCAAGATGGCGGGCACGCTCTACCGCAAACGCATCCTGCATGGTGTGCGGATCATATCAGGGAGTTTCTTCATGGAATCGGCGTGGAAAGATAATGTCATCCGGAATTTTGATGCCTGCGCGAAAACCTATGAGGATTATGCGGATATACAAAGCCATGTTGCGAAAAAGCTTGCTGGGTATTTACCGGATTTGGAGCACCCGGATATTTTGGAGATCGGTTGCGGTACGGGGCTGTTCACCCGCCAGCTTGCCCGTAAATATAAAGGCGGATCATTTGTTATCACAGATATAAGCCCGCACATGGTCAAGCAGGCGCAGGAAAAAACCAAAGGCACCAACATGCACTGGACCGTTATGGATGGCGATCATCCTGTTTGCACCGGCGCGTATGATTTGATTGCGGCCAATATGGTCTTCCAGTGGTTTGAAGATATCCATACGGCGCTGGGGAAATTGTCAAAAACCCTGAAGCCGCAGGGCGTTATTTTTTATAGCGTGCCGGGACCTTTTTGTTTCAGGGAGTGGCGCATAGCGCTGAACCGTCTGGGATTGCGGGCTGGTACCCATGATTTTAAAATGCCGCCCGGTCTTTTTGCGCAGGAGCGTATAACAATGCGCTATAGCTCAGCGCTTGATTTTCTAAGATCAATCAAAAACACGGGAGCCGGAACGGAAAAGTCTCCACGCCGTCCGCTTTCCTGTGGCGAGATGCGTGAAGCCTGCCGCGTGTTTGATGACGTTTTTGCCGGGCGTATGACATGGCATATTTTATACGGGTGCACGCGAGGCTGGGTATGAGTAAAAAGATTGCCGTAATCGGTGCGGGAATATCGGGATTGCTGTCGGCGTGTTTCAGCGTGCAAAAAGGCTTTCGGGTAACAATCTATGAAAAGCAGGATTTTCCGCCTGTAAATCCCAGCACAATTGCAGGCGGCATGATGGCACCCTATAGCGAAATTGAAACCCTGCCGCTTAATTTTATCAATGCGGGATTAAAATCCATTGAACTCTGGCAAAGCCTGCTAAAGGGAGAGTGTGGTGCTTTCCTGCAAAAAAAGGGGAGTCTTTTTATAGCGCATCCGGCGGATGAGGCGTATCTGGACAGGTTTGCCCGGCATTTGAAATCCGTAAACGGGGGATGGAAATGGGTTGATGCAAAAGAAATCAGCAAACTGGAGTCAGGTCTGGAGGGCCGGTTTCATAAAGGGCTCCATATCCCGGAAGAAGCGCATATCGTGCCTCTTCAGGCTTTGGAGGTCCTGTTTAAAAAATTTCTTTCTCACGGCGGGCAAATGAAAAAATGTGAGATAGAGCCGGAAGATCTGGCGCAGGATTACGACTGGGTGATCGACTGCCGTGGTTATGCGCCGCAAGTCGATCAGGATTTGCGCGGCATTAAGGGAGAAATTATTCTGGTCCGGAATAATGCGTTTTCGCTTAAGCGTCCTGTGCGCCTAATGCATCCGCGTTATCCACTTTATATTGTGCCGCGCCCGGATCATATTTTTGCCGTCGGTGCAACGGCGATAGAAAATGCGGAAGAGAATGACGGGCTTGTAACATTGCGTTCCGCCATGGAGCTTATGAGCGCCTGTTACAGCCTTCACTCCGGCTTTGGCGAGGCGGATATTCTGGATATGTCTTCGGGCATCAGGGCCGCCTATCCGGATAACCTGCCACGTATCATGATTAATGGAGAAAAAAGATATATACGCGGCAACGGGCTGTTCCGGCACGGCTATTTGTTGTCCCCGGTCATGGCGCGCTGTATTGCGCATTATCTGGAAACGGGCGAAGAGAATGAGGATTTTTCTTTATTTTCGGGACGGTATAATCACGCTGTTTTCCAGGCGTAGCCACGCTCTTTGTAGTAAAAACCATTGGAAAATGGGAGGCTCACGCCTATTTCTTTTAGTGCCTGCGTAGCTTGCTCTGCATTTAAATTTCGATCCAGAACAGAGTGGAACAGGCGGGCGACATCTACCATGTCATTTGTATGGGGAGATAGACGAAAATGTGTAATTCCCATGTCCTGCATTTCAGGCAGTTCCTGCATCAGGTTCAGGCAGGTATGGGACAGCGTCTGAATACCGTTGACGGCGAGAAACGGTTTGCCGTCCAGTGTTTTTAGTTCCATTCCGTCCGGGTCTTCCTCGCAGACGAACTGGCAATTGTCTTTGACGCGGCCATGGGCGCGGGCGTGATAGCAGCGGGCGGACAGGGCCAATCCTGTTCGGCCATAAACCTGCACTTCCAGCTTCACGCCGTGTTCCTTTGCTTTTTCTCCCAGTATTTTCAAAGAGTCGGCAGGCAATTCCGAAGGCAGGGTAAAATGCGTGGCACCGTTTGCAGCCAGAAGCGCCAGCGTATCTTCATTATAGACGTTGAAATATTGGCCAACCCGGTGCGGATGGCCGCGCAAGTTATATAAAGCTGAGGCGTCATTGGCTTCGACCTCAAACTCTTCCAACTCACTTAAACCTTCGGTCATTTTGCGTTCACGCGGGATCATGACTTCCGCGAGAGAAGAAAAGACGATGGTCTTTCCGGCGTTCAAAAGGCGCGTGGCCACTTCATCGTAATGCTGCTCAAAAAAGGGGCTGCGTTTGGAGCAGATTACCTCGCCGAGATAGACTGTACCGACCGGCGCTTCATCGGCAATCTGAAAATAGAAGTCGCGTTTTTTCTGGGCAGGCCAGTGAAACAGGATCGGGCCGATGGTCAGTTCTGCCGTCATGATATCATCTCCATCTTTTCGTGGCGTAAGCGCCTTGCGTTTGTTTATGGCCTTCAGTAAGCGCCAGCAGGCCGGAGGTATCCGCTTTGCGGCCTGCCATAATGTCATCCACGGCTTTACGCCAGGACGAGACAACCGCTTTCACATAGGCGCGGGAGCGCTGGCGGCCTTCGATTTTCAGGGCCGTCACCCCGGCTTTCATCAATTCCGGCAGCAGGCTGGCCAGATTAAGGCTAATAGGTTCTTCAAAAGCGTAATAGCCTTCGGCCCTGTGCGGGGCGTGATAGCGGCCCTTGCAGATTGTCGGATAACCGGGATTTTGCGCGCAGGAAAAACAATCAATTGTAAACGCGCCAAGTTTTGTTATGAGGTTGCGCTGCGTATCTTCTTCATATTTTACGTCGCTGGCCGGGGAGCATACGCCATCCATATTGGTGGACTGCCCTGTCGCGTAATTGGTCAGGCTGCACCGTCCTTCGGCCATAAGGCCGTGATTTCCGAAAATAAAACTTTCGATTTCGCAGGGGATTTCCGCATGAAGTTTTTTAATTTCCGGGATAGTCAAAATGCGGGGCAGTACCACGCGCTTTACGCCGAATTCCTCGCAGTAATATTTAATCGCTTCGGCAGAAGGCGCGCCCGCCTGCACAGAAAGATGCAGACGCGCCTCCGGATAGTTTGTTTTCGCATAACAGGCCACGCCAATATCGGCGACAATGAAAGTGTCAACGCCTATGCGCACGCCTTCATCGACGGCCTGTTTCCAGATATGGGTTTTTCCCGCCGGAGGGAAGGTGTTGACTGCCAGCAAAACTTTTGCGCCGCGCTCATGCGCATAGGCCACGGCTTGCTCCAGCTCTTCCGGTGTGAAATTCAACCCCGGAAAATTGCGGGCGTTTGATTCGTTTTGAAACCCGCAATAGACCGCATCGGCCCCCGCATCCACAGCCGTGCGCAGCCCGGCGGGCGTTCCTGCGGGACAGACAAGTTCGGGGCGGTGAAAAGTTTCGGTTGTGTTCATAAAATGCGGTCCTGTGTTCGGAGTATGGAAAGAATCCGCTTTAAGGGCCGTGATAGTGGTCCGCAGGCGGCAGCGATATCGTCAACGAGGCTGCCGTCCAGATCATCCAGCGCATTGCGCAGGCACACCACAGCCTCCGTATTGCCGGTGACTTTCAGATCGCGGTTGAAGAATAAGGCGTCCCCGTCGAGGCTGCCGTCGATCATTCTCAGGAGCGTTAAAAAACTGCCTGCGATATGTGCGTCATATCTTACGTGTTCCCGGCGGCGGTGTGCGCTTAGAGACGGCATTTGCGGATCGGGCTGCAACCGCAAAACAAAAGGCAGGTTGAGCGGATCAATCACATAAACGGCCTGTGTGTGCGAGCCAAGGCGGGTAAAGAGTTCCGGCCTGTTTCGTGCAACATACGTAACGATGCGTTTCAATATGGGCTGAAACAGGAACAAAGGTAACGGTGCCAGCGCAACGCGCGGCATATTTTGAAATTTTTTCACTTCTGCATGAGCGAATGACATGTTTTGACTATAAAAGGCGATGTATGATTACAGATTGATCCAGATCAAAAACCCAGGCCGAAAAGAAAGGCTTGATCCGGATCAAGGAAGGAAGGCTATAAAAAGAGTTCCAATGGGAAAATGACTGATGGACAAACAATGATTTCTTACGAAGAGGCGTTTGCGATTGTGCTGAAAACGGCAGGCGGGCGCAAGATGCAGACAGAGAGCATTCCGGTCGGCGCTTGTGCGGGCCGGGTTTGCGCGCAAGGCTTAAAAGCGCCGCTGAGTATTCAGCCTTTCGACAATTCGGCGATGGACGGATTTGCGGTGATCCGTGCTGATCTAGCGGGCGCTTCGGAGGAAAAGCCTGTTACACTTGCTAGGGCAGGAATGGTTGCGGCGGGCGATCCGGTGCCGGAAAAACCTGTGGAACCGGGAAGCTGCATTCAGATCATGACCGGCGCGCCGGTGCCCCCCAAGGCCGATGCGGTTGTGCCGGTAGAGTTGGTAAAAGTTGAAGGCGACAATATTCTTTTCACTGCGCAACCAAAAGAACACGCCAATATCCGTATGGCCGGGGAGGATTTCACAAAAGGCGATAAGTTATTACAGCCGGGAAAACGCTTGTCTCCGGCGCATGTTTTGCCGCTGGCCACCCTCGGGATTGATGC
>CAZBNG010000009.1:0-25890 GCA_964493095.1 uncultured Pseudobdellovibrionaceae bacterium | reverse complement strand
AGAAGTTTATAAAAAACCGCGTGCCGCGTTTCTGGCTACGGGCAAGGAACTGGTGGATGATTTATCTCAGGATTTAAAATCCGGGCAGATTTACAATTCCAACCGGCCCTATGCATTGGCTGCGCTGGAAAAGATGGGGGCAGAATGCGCCGGTGCCCAAACCATCCATGATGATCCGGCCATTTTTGACAAGGCTCTGAAAGAGTACATGAATCAGGATCTCGATCTTATTATTTCCAGCGGCGCGGTATCCGCCGGGGAATTTGATTTTGTCTGTTCGGGTCTGGAAAAAGCCGGAGCCGAAATTCTGTTTCACAAGGTAAAAATCAAACCCGGCAAGCCGAACCTGTTTGCCCGCCTGCCGAACGGTACGCTGTATTTCGGCCTGCCGGGCAATCCGGTGGCGAGCGCGGCGGGATTACGGTTTTTTGTGGACCCGGCCTTGCGGGCCATGATGGGGAGGAACCCGGAAAGCCCCGTGCAAGCCAAGGTGATGAACGGATTTTCCAAGCATTCGCACTTAAGAATGTTCTTAAAGGCGCGGGCGGAAATCTGGGAGGACGGGCTGTTGACGGTTGATCTGCTGGACGGGCAAGCGTCTTTCATGGTCAGTCCTTTTCTGGAGATGAACTGCTGGGCCGTGGCCCCGGAAGGCAAAGAGGAAATCAAGGCTGGGGATATGATCGACCTCTATCCACTATTCCCGCATGAGGGATTGATTTAATGCCTGTGGATCGGGCATTGCGGGCAGTCGTCTTTATTATGACGGCTACAAATGGCGGCGGTGTCTGAATCGCAGAAGTGGCACAGCGTATAAGCATCGCGCATCTGGATTTTATCGTCTTCAACGTCAATACCCATACTTTTCATCTGTTTCAGCGTACGGGAAAAGGTTTCCGGCGTCATGCCAAGATAGTTGGCGATCATTGATTTTTTAAAAGGCAGCTCGAATTCCAGGCGGTCATGCCCGTTTTCCAAATGTCTGGACAGGAAGTAATAGCCGACGCGCTGAAGCGGGGTCTTGGCATTCATTGCATCAATTTGATGCAAGGCATTTTTGTAATGACGTGTAACGATGCGCAGCAGGTTATTCGCAAACTGCGTATCTTTCAGAACTAGGGATTTAATGATCGTATCGGGAATGAGCAACAGGCGCGAATCCTTGACAACCTGCACGGCGATGGGTGACGGCCCACCCATGAAAATCACAGCATCCATACAGGTGTCTCCAGCTTCCAGCATACGAATAGTCGTTTCATGTCCTTCTTCGTCCGTACGCAGAGTTTTAAGTGCTCCCTCAACAATGAAATAAACATGCGTGGGAATGTCGCCCTGCTGAACCAAAAGCCGCCCGGATTCATAATCCTGAAGCACTGAATTTTGCAGGAGAAATTCAAAGGCGTCCTCGCCAAGCCCGTCGAAGAGTTGCGGCTTGTTTTTTTTCTCCCGGAATTTCCGGGGAAATATATCACATTGCGTCAAAACCATGATTTCAGAGTCTATCGCGGTCTTGATCTGAATCAAGTGAAACTCTCTGAAATCATGACAATAATGAGTAATCGGCTGTAAAAACGGCCCTTTTATTTTGTCTGCAATAGAGGAACTTAAAGGCTTTCCCCATGATTTCAAGAACTGACCAAACCCGCGCTTTGTCATTAAGCACATTCGCATTCACAATATGTTTTGCCGTCTGGACAATATTTTCCATACTTGGCGTACAGATCAAGGCCGATCTGGGCCTGAACGACACGCAGTTCGGGATACTCATTGCCACGCCGGTGCTGACAGGCTCGCTTAGCCGCCTATTGCTCGGGATCTGGGCGGATCAGTACGGGGGGCGGATTGTTTTTACTCTGACAATGCTGGCCTCGGCAGTGGCCACTTATCTACTTTCTTCCGTTGAAACCTATGAGATGTTTCTGGTCGCGGCGCTGGGGGTTGGTCTGGCGGGCGGCGGGTTTGCTGTTGGCGTAGCGTATGTCTCGCAATGGTATGGGAAAGAAAAACAAGGCACAGCCCTTGGTATTTTCGGGGTTGGTAATGTCGGTGCGGCGATCACGAATTTCGGTGCGCCGTTTTTGCTGGTAGCGCTGGGCTGGGAGCAAACGGCGCAGATTTATGCAGCCATACTGGCTATCACCGCGATTCTGTTTTATCTCTTTTCGAAAGACGATCCCAAGCTGGCGCAGCGCCGGGCGAAAAAAGAAAAACCGCGCCCGATTCTTGAGCAGATGGCACCTTTGAAAAACCTGCAAGTCTGGCGGTTCTCTCTTTATTACTTCTTTGTATTCGGCGCTTTTGTGGCGCTGGCGCTCTGGCTGCCGCGCTATTATGTCGGTGTTTACGGGCTGGACATTAAAATGGCGGGTATGCTGGCTGCGGCTTATGCCCTGCCAGGCAGTATCTTTCGGGCGCTGGGCGGCTGGATGTCGGATCGCTACGGCGCACGCACGATCATGTACTGGACGCTTTCGGCCAGCGTGATCGCCTGTTTCTTCCTCTCCTATCCGGCGACGGATTATACGGTTCACGGCATCGAAGGTCCGATTGAGTTTTCCATTGCCATCGGCCTGTGGCCGTTTGTAGCACTGACTGTCATTCTCGGTTTCTTTATGTCGCTGGGCAAAGCCGCTGTGTACAAGCACATCCCGGTTTATTACCCGGATCATGTTGGCGCGGTCGGCGGTATTGTCGGACTTGTCGGTGGTCTGGGTGGCTTTTTTCTGCCGATTGCGTTCGGGGTGATGAATGACCTGATTGGCGTGTGGACAAGCTGTTTCATGCTGCTGTTCGGCATTACGGCGTTTGCGTTGCTCTGGATGCACGCTTCGATCCTGCATATGGAAGGTGCTCTGGAAAAACCGCGCTGGCTACCGGAATTTAAGCGCGAAAAAACAAAAGAAAAAGCAGAAAAAGAAACGGAATTCCGGCATGAAGGGCTGGAAGACTGGGACCCTGAAAATGAAAAACAATGGAACGCTTACGGTAAAAAAATTGCTTACCGGAATTTGTTTATTTCCATTCCCTGCCTGCTCTGCGCGTTTGCTATCTGGCTGTATTGGGGGATTATCACGGTGCAAATGCTCAATCTCGGTTTTGCATTTGACGCCGCCGACCTGTTTTCCCTCATGGCGATTGCTGGCCTGTCGGGCGCGACGTTGCGCATTCCGTCCACTTTCTTTATCCGCCTTGCCGGGGGGCGCAATACGGTTTTCATGACCACGGCGCTGCTGATCCTTCCGGCCTTTGGTACAGGGATTGCTTTGCAAGATGTGAATACGCCGCTCTGGGTGTTTCAGGGGCTGGCGTTGCTCTCTGGCATCGGCGGCGGGAATTTCGCTTCGTCCATGTCCAATATCAGCTTCTTTTTCCCGAAGAAAATACAGGGACTTTCTCTGGGGTTGAATGCCGGGCTGGGCAATTTCGGTGTGACAACCATGCAGATTCTTATTCCGCTGGTCATGACCTTCGGTATTTTTGGTGGCGCGCCGATGGTGCTGGAGAATTACAGTGGTACATTGATCGGGAAGATTCCAGCAGGTACGGAAACCTATATTCACAATTCCGGTTTTGTCTGGCTTGTGTTGCTTATTCCGCTGTCCATCGCCGCATGGCTGGGCATGGATAACATTAAGGCCAAGCATGTCTCGCCCGAACTGGGCGCACCGCCAATGGCATTTTTCCAGATCGGCGTGATGCTGGCCATTGGTTTTGCGACGGCTGCTGCCGGTTTGTGGTTGATGTTGCCGGAAAGTGCAAACGGCTCAGGACTTGGCGTGAGTAAATATATCGTTTTGCCCGGTGTAATCGCAGCAACGGTCATTCTGCTCAAGATGCTGCCCGGTGAAACCGGCAAAAGCCTGAAGCGTCAGTATCAGATTTTCAAACACCCGCATACATGGATCATGACCATTCTTTACACAATGACCTTCGGATCGTTCATCGGATTTTCGGCGGCTTTTCCACTGGCGATCAAGGTGATATTCGGCTTTCAGCATGTGATTGGGCCGGATGGCGTGATGACACATGACCTGAGCAACCCGAACGGTCCCAGCGCGTTGATGTATGGCTGGATGGGGGCGTTTATCGGTGCGCTGATCCGTCCCGTGGGTGGCTGGATTTCCGACAGGATGGGCGGTGCGCTGGTCACGCAGCTTTGCTCCATTGTCATGGTCGCCAGCGCTGTGGGCGTGGCCTATTACATGAAGGCGGCTTACGCTTCGCCGATGCCGGAAGAGTATTTCGTCCCCTTCCTGCTTTTATTCCTTGTGCTCTTTACGGCGACGGGAATCGGCAACGGTTCGACCTTCCGCACGGTGGCGATGATTTTCAACAAGGAGCAAACCGGACCTGTTCTTGGTTGGACGTCTGCGGTGGCGGCTTACGGCGCGTTTATCATTCCGCAGGTTTTTGGTGAGCAGATCAAACTGACCACGCCCGAGGTTGCGCTTTACGGCTTTGCTACTTTCTATGCCTTTTGTGTTGTTCTGAATTGGTGGGTCTATCTACGGCCCGGCGTGAAGCATAAAAATCCGTAAAAAATACATCGGCTTGATCTGAATCAAGGGGAAATATAATGAGGCCGTTAGACAATAGAGGAAATTTCTAAGGAGTTGTCATGAGCTATTTTATCGACCGGATGATGTTTTTTGCCCAGAAGCGGGAAAAATTTTCCGGCAATCACGGCGAAACACGGGATGAAAACCGGGCGTGGGAAGAAGCTTACCGCGACCGCTGGGCGCATGATAAAATCGTGCGCTCAACACATGGCGTGAACTGCACTGGCTCCTGTTCCTGGAAAATCTATGTAAAAAACGGCTTGATTACATGGGAAACCCAGCAGACCGATTATCCGCGTACGCGGCCAGATCTGCCTAACCATGAGCCGCGCGGATGCGCACGCGGGGCTAGCTATAGTTGGTATATCTATTCCGCCAACCGGTTGAAATACCCGCTGGTACGTAAACGTCTTTTAAAGATGTGGCGGGAGATGAAAGCCCAGAATGGCGGCGATCCTGTCAAGGCCTGGGGAGCGATTCAGGCCGACCCGGTCTTGCGCGCGGAATATCAGAAAGTGCGTGGCCGCGGCGGATTTGTCCGTGCCGATTGGGACGAGGCCAATGAAATTATTGCCGCCGCCAATATCCATACGATTAAAAAGCACGGTCCGGACCGGATTATCGGCTTTTCACCGATCCCGGCCATGTCGATGATTTCCTATGCCGCCGGGTCGCGTTATCTCTCGCTGATCGGCGGCGTGTGCATGAGCTTTTATGATTGGTATTGCGACCTGCCGCCATCTTCGCCGCAGACATGGGGCGAACAGACGGACGTGCCGGAAAGCGCGGACTGGTACAATTCCGGCTTTATTATTATGTGGGGCAGTAATGTTCCGCAGACCCGCACGCCGGATGCGCATTTCATGACCGAGGCGCGCTATAAAGGCACGCAGGTTGTAACGATTACGCCAGATTATTCCGAAGCGTCCAAATTCGGCGATATCTGGCTCAATCCGCGCCAGGGCACAGATGCGGCGGTTGGCATGGCGATGGGGCATGTCATCCTCAAGGAATTCCATCTTGAAAACACATCCGAATATTTTGATGAATATTGCCGCACTTATACGGATATGCCGTTCTTGGTGAAGCTGGAGAAGCGGGACGGACGTTATGTGCCGGGGCGCATGGTCCGGGCATCGGATTTTGATAAGGCTTTGGGAGAGAAAAACAATCCCGAATGGAAAACGGTTTGCCTCAATGAGGAAACGGGCGATGTGGTTGCGCCGAACGGCTCCATCGGTTTCCGCTGGGGTGAAGAGGGCAAGTGGAATATCGTTCCGGCTGATTCCAAAACCGGCAAGGATATACGCCCTCAAAAAACGCTGCTCGGCAAACATGATGACGTTCTTCAGGTTGGTTTCCCGTATTTTGGCGGGCAGGATCATGAACATGGATACTTTCAAACCAATGCACAGGAAGAGGTGCTGGACCGCAATGTACCAATCAAATATCTGGAGTTGAACGGGGAAAAAGCGCCGGTGGCCTGCGTGTTTGACCTGCTGTGCGCCAATTACGGCATTGCGCGCGACGGGCTGGACGGCGATCATGTCGCTTCGGATTATGGCGAGAATATTCCCTATACCCCGAAATGGCAGGAAAGCATCACTGGTGTGAGCGCCGACAAGATCATACAAGTTGCCCGCGCCTTTGCGCAGAATGCCCACGATACCAAAGGCAAGTCGATGATTATCATCGGTGCGGCGATGAACCATTGGTACCACATGGATATGAACTACCGTGCCGCGATCAATATGCTGGTCTTTTGTGGTTGTATTGGTCAGTCGGGTGGCGGCTGGTCGCATTATGTGGGTCAGGAAAAATTGCGTCCGCAAACCGGATGGCTGCCGCTGGCCTTTGCGCTAGACTGGAACCGTCCGCCGCGCCAGCAAAACTCGACTTCTTTCTTCTATGCACATACCGATCAGTGGCGCTATGAAACCCTGCCTTTGCAATCCATCCTCTCGCCGCTGGCGGATAAGGATAAATGGCAAGGTTCCCTGATTGATTGCAATATCCGCGCCGAGCGCATGGGCTGGCTGCCGTCCGCGCCGCAATTACAGGAAAATCCGATTGATCTGGTTAGCCAGGCCGAAAGCAAGGGCGTTGATCCTGTCGAGTATGTTGTTAGCCGCTTGTCCTCCGGCGATTTGCGCATGTCCTGCGAAGACCCGGATAATCCGGAGAACTGGCCGCGCAATATGTTTGTCTGGCGTTCGAACATTCTGGGGTCTTCCGGTAAGGGCCATGAATATTTCCTCAAACATTTCCTCGGTACGCAGCACGGTGTGCAGGGCAAGGATCTGGGTGAGGAAGGCAAGGGCGCATCCGCCGAAGTTGTTTGGCACGACGAAGCGCCGGAAGGAAAGCTGGACCTTGTTGTCACGTTGGATTTCCGCATGTCCACGACCTGCGTCTATTCCGATATCGTACTGCCGACGGCGAGTTGGTACGAGAAGAACGATCTCAACACCTCCGATATGCATCCCTTTATTCACCCGCTGTCCAAAGCCATCGATCCGGTCTGGCAAAGCAAATCGGACTGGGAAATTTACAAGGCCATTGCGAAGAAATTCTCTGAACTCGCGCCCGGCAATCTGAGCGTGGAGAAGGAAATCGTGCTTACGCCTATCCAGCATGACACGCCGGGCGAGCTGTCTCAGCCGGATGTCAAGGAATGGCGCAAGGGTGAATGTGATCTGATCCCCGGTCAGACCGGTCCGGCGATGAAGGTGGTGGAACGCGACTACCCGGCTGTCTATGAGCGCTTTACCTCTCTGGGACCATTGCTGGAAAAACTCGGCAATGGTGGTAAAGGCATTGGCTGGAACACCGAGCATGAAGTTGAGTTTTTGAAAGCCCTGAATGGCGAGCGGGATGGACGTGCCAAAATCGAAACCGATATTGACGCCTGTGAAACGGTCATGAGCCTGGCCCCGGAAACCAATGGCGAGGTGGCCGTCAAAGCCTGGGCAGCCTTGAGCAAAATGACGGGTCGCGATCACACACATCTGGCTTTGCCGAAAGAGGAAGAGAAAATCCGCTTCCGCGATATTCAGGCGCAGCCGCGCAAGATTATCAGCTCCCCGACATGGAGCGGGCTGGAATCCGAGCATGTCTGTTACAATGCCGGGTATACCAACGTCCATGAATTTATCCCCTGGCGGACGCTGACGGGCCGCCAGCAGCTTTATCAGGACCATCCGTGGATGATTGATTTTGGCGAAGGGCTGGTGTCCTACCGCCCGCCGATCAATACGAAAACCATTCATCACATGATGGAAAAACACGGCGAGGAAGCGCCGTCTGTCCTGCTGAACTTTATTACCCCGCACCAGAAATGGGGCATTCACTCCACCTATACGGATAATCTTCATATGCTGACGCTCTCGCGCGGCGGGCCGATAGTCTGGATGAGTGAAGTCGATGCAAAGAAAGCCGGGATTAAAGACAATGACTGGGTGGAGGTGTTCAACACCAACGGCGCGATTGTCGCGAGGGCGGTTGTCTCCCAGCGCGTGAATGAGGGCATGCTCATGATGTACCACGCACAGGAAAAGCTGGTGAACACGCCCGGCAGTACAATTACCAATGCGCGCGGCGGGATTCATAATTCGGTCACGCGGGCAACAGTCAAACCGACGCATATGATCGGCGGTTATGCCCAGCTGGCTTACGGTTTTAATTATTACGGCACGGTCGGTTCCAACCGGGATGAGTTCGTCATCGTCCGCAAGATGGAGAAAGTGGACTGGATGGAAGAGCCGGCAACAATGGAGGCGGCGGAATAATATGAAAGTACGGGCGCAAATTGGAAAAGTTCTCAACCTGGATAAATGCATCGGTTGTCATACGTGCTCCGTGACCTGCAAGAATGTCTGGACTAGCCGCGAAGGCGTGGAATACACATGGTTCAACAATGTGGAAACCAAGCCGGGTGTGGGATATCCCAAGGAATGGGAAAATCAGAATAAATGGAAAGGCGGCTGGAAACGGAAAAGCAACGGCAAGATAGAGCCGCGCCAGGGCGGGCGCTGGCGCATTCTCTCTAAAATCTTTGGCAACCCCGACCTGCCGGAGATTGACGATTATTACGAGCCGTTTACCTTCGATTACGAACATCTGCAAAAAGCGCCGGAATCCAAAACCATGCCAACGGCACGGCCGCGTTCCCTGGTATCCGGGCAGCGTATGGAAAAAATCGAATGGGGACCGAACTGGGAGGAGATTTTAGGAACAGAATTCGAACACCGCCGCAAGGATTACAATTTCCGTGACATCGAAGAGGAGAT
Source organism: uncultured Pseudobdellovibrionaceae bacterium (assembly GCA_964493095.1). Taxonomy (GTDB): domain Bacteria; phylum Pseudomonadota; class Alphaproteobacteria; order Micavibrionales; family Micavibrionaceae; genus CAYXSX01. The sequence continues at coordinate 17,042 of CAZBNG010000009.1, read as the reverse complement.
GTACGGGCAGTTTGAAAACACCTTCATGATGTATCTGCCGCGCCTGTGCGAACATTGTCTGAACCCGACCTGCGTAGCGTCCTGCCCGGCCGGTTCCATTTATAAGCGCGAAGAAGACGGGATCGTTTTGGTCGATCAGGACAAATGCCGCGGCTGGCGCATGTGTATATCCGGCTGCCCTTACAAGAAAATCTATTACAACTGGAAAACCGGCAAGGCGGAGAAATGCACCTTTTGCTATCCGCGTATTGAAGCCGGGGAACCGACGGTGTGTTCCGAAACCTGCGTCGGGCGCATCCGCTATCTCGGCGTTATGTTATACGATGCGGACCGTATCGAAGAAGCGGCCAGTGTAGAGAACGAGGAAGACCTTTACGAAGCGCAGCTTGATATTTTTCTCGACCCGCACGATCCGGAGGTAATCGCGCAAGCAAAGAAAGACGGCATTCCCGATAGCTGGATTGAGGCCGCGCAAAGATCACCGGTCTATAAGATGGCCATGGACTGGAAAGTGGCGTTTCCACTGCATCCCGAATACCGTACTTTACCGATGGTTTGGTATATTCCGGCGCTCTCACCCGTTCAATCTGCCGCCGAGGCCGGAAAGATCGCGACCAAAAATGGCCTCATGCCCGATCTGGATGATATGCGCATTCCAGTGAAATATCTGGCCAATCTCCTGACGGCCGGAAAGGAAGAGCCGGTGCGTTACGGCCTCAAACGCATGGTGGCCATGCGCCATTATATGCGTGGCAAAATGGTTGTGGAACAGGATAATTCAGCCATTCTGGATGAGGTCGATCTGTCGCCCGAGATGGTGGAAGATATGTACAAAATTATGGCGATTGCCAATTACGAGGATCGCTATGTTATTCCGACCGGCCACCGCGAAGAAACGCTTGATGCGTTCGGGGAAAGCGGCGGTTGCGGTTTCAGTTTTGGCAATGGGTGTTCCGATCATTCCAACAGTACGGTGGATTTATTTGAAAGCCCGAAACAAACACGCGGACGCAGCGGCGGTGCCAAAGACAACCGTGTGAATACGATTTTCCAGCAGAGTGAAGCCGATGCGGCTGGTGCCCAGAAAGCCGGCGGCTGTGGCAGTGGGGGTTGCGGCTGCAATTAACATTGAGGAGAAACCTATGATAAAAGTTCTTAAAAATTTAATCGGGAACAAAGACAGTTTACCAAAAGATTCCGGTAAAGAAACTCAGACTCTCCGAAAGCCTGATAAAATGCCCGATTCGCACACATCGGGCGGTTGCTGTGGTGGCTGTGGTGGTGAAAAGGTATAAACCATGAGAACGCTTAAAGTTTTAGGATTTCTTCTGACCTACCCTTCGGCGCAGCATATCGAAGCGCTGCCGGAATGTCGGGAGATTCTGAGCCGGGAAAAATGGTTGCCGGATACGGCGCTGGGGTCCCTCAATTGCCTGATGGAGTGGATGGAAGGTCAGGACTTGCTGGATTTGCAGGAGGAATATGTGGCGCTGTTTGACCGCACGCCGTCGCTGTGCCTGCATCTGTTCGAACATATTCACGGCGATTCCCGCGACCGGGGCCAGGCACTGGTTGATCTGCATAATATTTATAAAGAGGCCGGTTTGCTCATTACAACCGATGAAATGCCGGATTACCTGCCGCTGTTTCTGGAATATCTTTCTGTGCTGCCGCCGGACGAGGCGCGGGAAAATCTTGGCAATGCCATCAACGTGATTGGCGCGCTAGGGCAGCGGCTGAAGAACCGTGAAACGCCTTATGCTTCTGTATTTGAAGCGCTGGTGGAAGCGACTGACCGCAGACCTGATTCCAAAGCCGTCGAAGAGGCTGTGCATGAGGCGTCCGGTGCCCTGCGCAGTTTTGAGGAAATGGATGAGGAATGGAAAGAACAATTCGCCTTTGAAAACACACCGCAAACGACGGGGCAGGACAGCGGTTGCCCCAAGGCTGTCGAAATGCTGGAGCGCATGAATTTACCCAGGGAGGGCAAGTAATGGACTTTTTCCTGTTTCAGATATTCCCTTATCTCGCCATTGCCTCGTTCATCGGCGGCAGCATTTTGCGCTTTGACCGTGACCCATATTCCTGGCGCAGCAAATCCAGCCAGCTTTTACGGCGCAGACAACTGATCTGGGGCAGCGTCCTGTTTCATGTCGGCATTCTGGTTATTCTGGCGGGGCATGTCGTCGGGCTTCTGACGCCCATTGCGGTATTTGATGCTATCGGGATATCTCACGGCGCGAAACAAATTCTGGCCATGACCGCAGGCGGAATTGCCGGAGTCTTCTGCCTGATCGGGCTTTTGATGTTGTTGCACCGGCGTTTGTTCGATCCGCGCATCCGGGCGACCAGTTCGTTTGCCGATATTACGGTTTTGGTTTTATTGCTGGCCCAGCTTTTATTGGGGCTGTACACGATCACGGAATCCATGAAACATCTGGACGGGCATGAAATGGTGAAATTCATGGAATGGGCGCAACATATCGCAACCTTCCGCGGTGGCGCGCATGAGTTTGTAACAGATGTCGCCTTTGTATTTAAAGCGCATCTGACGCTGGGTATGTTTATCCTGCTAATCTTTCCGTTCACACGGCTTGTGCACGCCTTTAGCGCGCCTGTTGGTTTTGTATTCCGTCCTTATCAGATTGTGCGCAAGAGAGAGACATGAAAACGCTGGCACCCGGTATTACCGTGAACGATATCAAGATCACGCCGGATCAGATCAATGCAGAAGTGCAATATCATCCGGCAGATAATTTGTTTGATGCCAAATATGAAGCCATGCAGGCGCTTGTCATCCGTGAGCTTTTGATCCAGCGGGCGTCAAAGCTCGGCTTATGCCACCATGATGAAGCGGTTAAAAAGCCTGATGATATTATCGAAGATTTGCTGGAGCGGGAAATTAAAGTGCCGGAACCGGATGAAAAAACATGCCTGCATTATTATGAGAGCAATAAAAAACGCTTTTTCACCTCACCGCTGTTTGAGGTGTCCCATATTTTGTATCTCGCGCCGCCGGAGGATAAAGAAGAGCGTAAGAAAGCTGAACAAAAGGCTAAAGATGCTTTAGCCCGCTTAAAGAAGAAACCGGCCTTGTTTGAAAGTATTGCCAAAGAGGAATCCGGCTGCTCGTCCTCCGGCGAAGGTGGGCGCTTGGGGCAGATCAGCAAGGGCCAAACGCTCCCCGCTTTCGAGGCCGTCCTGATGAAGATGCATGAAGGGGAAATGTCAGAGGAGCCTGTGGAAACGGAAGTCGGCTATCATATCATCAAGGTTCATAAACGCGCCGAGGGCAAGCAATTGCCGTTTGAAGCGGTTCAGGACTGGATCGCCGATTTCCTTAAAGATCAGAGTTTTCAGCGTGCTTTCAGCCAGTATGTCCAGCTTCTGGCCGGGGAAGCAAAAATCAGCGGGTTTAAGCTGAAACAGGCGGATACGCCGCTGGTTCAATAAAATTATCTTGATCCAGATCAAAGTGGACCGGATACGTACTGTTTTAGAGTAATTCATGGCTTGTAAAGATATCCCATACGATCTGCTGAAAAAATATGACCGCGCGGTGCCGCGCTATACCAGCTTTCCCACAGCCGTGCATTTCAGTCATGACATTTCGCAAGCCTATTACGCGCATCTGATTTCCAGCCTGGCTGCGGAAGATCATGTTTCCCTGTACATCCACATCCCGTTTTGCCGCCATCTGTGCCATTATTGCGGCTGTCATACCAAGGCCGTGAATAATTACAATCCGGTGCAAGCTTATCTTTTATACCTGCATAAGGAGATTCAGAAAGTCGGAGAAACACTGGTCCATAGGCCGCGCGTTTCCAGCTTGCATTTCGGTGGCGGTACGCCGAACATGCTAAAAAGCGGGGATCTGGAAACCCTGATTGAAAAACTAAAAACCTATTTTGATTTCGATGAAACAACGGACATCGATATTGAACTGGACCCGCGATTGCTTGATGTCAAAACCATAAAAACGCTAGCCGATCTCGGTGTCAGCCGCGTTAGTCTCGGCGTACAGGATTTTAACCCGGACGTGCAAAGTGCCGTCAACCGTATCCAGCCTTTTGAAAAAATGCAGGATGATGTTCTGGGCTTACGTGAAAACGGCATCCGCAACGTAAATTTCGATCTGATGATTGGCCTGCCGTTACAAACAGCGGAGAATGTAACGTTAAACGCCGAGCGGGCTATGTCTCTGTCGCCGGACAGGATGGCGGTGTTTGCCTATGCGCATGTGCCGTGGATGAAAAAACACCAGAAGCTGCTGAAGAAATATGAACTACCAGACACGGCGGCGCGATATGAAATGAATACGATTATGCAGGATGTTTTTACTGGCGCGGGATATGATTCCATAGGCATTGATCATTATGCACACCAGCTCGATCCGTTGTTCAGGGCGAAGGAAAACGGGGCGCTGCACCGTAATTTTCAAGGTTATACGGCGGATGAGACACAGACCATTATCGGGTTCGGGGTGTCCGCGATTAGCAGTTTTAAGGGCGCGTACATACAAAATACGACCGATTCCAAAACCTACCGCGAAGCGCTGCTAGATAACCGGTTTCCTGTCCAGCGGGGGCGCATTCTTACCGATGAGGATATGCACCGCCGCAGTCTGATTGAGCAACTCATGTGTTCTTTTGATCTGGACATGAATGATTTAAGCGATATTCACTATGACTCCGGCAGCCTGAATGAACTGGAACATGATGAAATTATCCGGTTTGATCATGGTCGTTTGCGTGTCACGGAAAGAGGAAAACCGTTTACACGCATCGTTGCATCCTGCTTTGATCCTTACTTCCAACAAGAAGAGAACCGTCATGCTAAAGCTGTTTGACCATCCATTTTTAGGGCGGGGTTTCCGTCCGTTTTTCCTGCTGGCGGCCCTGTACAGCGGGATCAGTCTTTTACTCTGGGCCGGGTTTTATGCCGGGCAGCTCACACTGCCGCTTGTTCTGACCGATCCCGTATCCTGGCACGCGCATGAAATGATTTACGGGTTCACGATGGCTGTCGTCGCCGGGTTTTTGCTGACGGCTGTGTCCAACTGGACCGGGGGCGCGCCCGCGCGGCAGATTCATCTGGTGGGATTATGCCTTATCTGGTTGGCTGGGCGCATTGTGATGAATTTCGAGTTGGGTCTGCCGCTCTGGCTGGCCTATGGCATAGAAGCGGTTTTTATTCCCGCGCTGGCTTTTAGTCTTGCTCTTCCTTTACTGCGCAGCTGGAACAAGCGTAATTTTGTGTTTCTGGGCCTACTCAGTGTTTTGTTCGCCTGCGATCTCTGGTTCTTTATCAGTGAAAGCCGTCAACCGCTTTATATTGCGCTTCTCATGATTTTGATCATGATTTCCCTGATCGGCGGGCGGGTGATTCCGGCCTTTACCGTGGCGGCGCTGCGGCGGCGCGGCGAGGAAGCGTACCAGAACGCGCAACCGAAACTGGATATTCTGGCTTTGTTATCTTTGGTGGTACTGGGTTTGACCTGGGCCTTTGCAGGGTTCGACAATCCGGTTTTCAGCGGGCTTGCCTTTCTCTCAGCCATTGTTCACGGGTTTCGTCTGCGCCGTTATCACACAAAGCGTATTCTAAACGATCCAATGGTCTGGATACTTCACGCCGGGTATGGATGGCTGGTCATAGGGTTCTTGATGCTGGGGTTTGCGGGTCTGGACATGATAACGTTCTCCACCGCTTTGCATGCCCTGACCGCCGGGTCTATCGGTTCAATGACTCTGGGGATGATGTGCCGCGTCACGTTGGGCCATACCGGGCGTCATTTACGGGCTGGGCCGGTGATGGTGTTTGCTTTTGTGTTGATGCAAGTCACGGGAATCATGCGCGCCTTCGGGCCGCTGCTTATGCCCGAACAGACCAATAACTGGATTATCGGCTCAGCGGGTTTATGGGCTGCGTGTTTCGCGCTTTATATCCCGATTTACGCGCCTATGCTCTGGGCTCCGCGCCCGGACGGGAGAGAGGCTTGAACAAAACGCTTAAATGCAATCCCCGCATTTTCTGCATGCAGTATGTGCAGTGGTCGGTTTTTGTCGCGCCGTAGTTTTCATCCATAAGCGCGGGGCAATTCAGGCAGTCCTCACGGGTAGGATGGAAACGTCCCCGTTGAAGCAAGGTGTTCTTGCCAAGGATAATATGACGGTTAATGAAGGTATTGCCTTTGATTTCCGCATCGTCTTTGACATGGCACGATCCCCGGACGAGGGCTCGTTCCCTGATATAGGCCCTGTCCTGAATGACAGAAAACCCTGAAATTTCGGCATAATCGGTTACCACACTTTCATCCCTGACAACGGCATACCCAAAAACGCAGGCATGTTCGCCGATATAAACGGTATCATCGGCATGTGCAGAATCTGCAACCCAGCCACCACCATTACTATGTCGGTGCGCAGGAACCGGGCCGTTGCCGTCCTGAAAGTCATGCAAATTTTGTGGTTCTTCTTTTTTTGTGTGCATGGAGCGCCTCCCTGTTAAGGTTGCTCACACCCTGCGTTCCCATATGAATCAGATTAAAACAAATCATACCATAGAATGCGTCAAGACGCAAAAATCTTAAGGTTAGCAGGGAATATCTTTGATCTCGACTTCGCAGAAGGCAGCAAGGGATTCAGGGTCCTTAATGGTGATGCTCCGTTTTTCCGGTTCCACACCGTAAGGAGCGAGCTTGGCCAGGGCGCGGGAAAAGGTTTCCGGCTTGATATTCAGGCGGCGGGAAATGATGGATTTATCGTAAGGCAGGTTGACACTCAATGCTCCGTTTCCAGCTTCCGCCTTCCGGCAAAAACGCAGCAGAAATGCGCCGACGCGTTGCGGCGCGGTGCGGGTGGTGACCTGCTCGATCTGCTGCACCAGATAATGCTGGCGCGCGGCGATGGCCCCCAACATACGCAGGGCGAATTGCGGGTCATCCTCGATTTTTTTGACAAAAAAGCTGCGCGGAATTTCGACCAGTTCCACATCCTCCACTGCCTGCGCATTGACCGGATAGGCTTGTTGCGCGTTGAATACGGCGGCTTCGGCAAAGGATTCGCCGGGGCCGAAGACATGAATGATGGCTTCTTCGCCTTCACGCGATATGCGGTAAAGTTTGACCCAGCCTTTAAGGATAACAAAAAACGCCTCGGCTTTATCGCCCATGGCGAAAAGTTCCTGCCCCTTGGCATAGTTTTTCGGGTGGCAATGGCTCGCCAATTGTGCAACGGCTTCCGGCTCTACACTTTGGAACAGGGCCGTATTTCCTATGATTTCGGCAATATCCATTTATTTCTCACTCTCTTGATCTGAATCAAGTGCCTGTTTCTAAGCTTATAGCATACTGAAAATATAAGATTTTGCCATGATCAAAGTCGTGGCAACTCCGAGCCTTTGCCGCCTAAGTCTTTAAGAAAAAGATATGGGGTTCTGGCCGGGGTTATGTGCGGAAACGCCATAGCCTCCCGTGTTTGGAAAGGAGTATCAATGACCGGGCAACCGCAAATCACGGACAATTTTGGCCGTACGTTTCCTTATCTGCGCCTCTCCGTAACGGATGTGTGCAATTTTCGCTGTACATATTGCCTGCCGGACGGGTATACAAAAACCGGTGACAGCCCGTTTATGAGCGGTGAGGAAATCGTGCGGCTGGCCAAAGCCTTCGCCGGGCTGGGGACGTGGAAGATTCGCCTGACGGGCGGCGAACCGACCGTACGCAAGGACTTCATTGATATTACCCGCGCCGTGAATGACATTCCCGGTATCCGCCGCTTGGCGTTCACCACCAACGGCTACCGCCTGCCGAAACGGGCGCAGGATTATTACGATTCGGGATTGCGGGCCATTAATATCAGCATCGATTCCCTGAACGCCCAAAAGTTCAAAGACATTACCGGCCATGACCGTCTTGCCGAAGTGCTAGAGGGCATAGAAGCGTCTTTCGCCGCCGGGTTTGAAACCGTCAAAGTCAATACGGTTCTGCTCAAAGGACTGAATGACGGAGAGCTGGATGAATTTATAGATTTTGTGGAGGACAAACCCATAGCGCTGCGCTTTATCGAGTTAATGCGTACCCGCGACAATCAGGAGTATTTTCAAACTCATCACCTGCCGGGAGAGGCCGTGACGGAAAAACTGCTGGCGCGGGGCTGGAATGTCTTGCCGCGTGCGCCGGGAGCCGGACCGGCCATTGAATTCGAGCATAAAGACAGTCTCGGAAAAATCGGTCTGATCGCGCCGTACTCGAAAGATTTCTGCAAAACCTGCAACCGCCTGCGCGTTTCGGCACGGGGCGCACTGCATTTGTGCCTGTTCGGTGAGGGTGGTTTTTCTTTGCGTGAGTATCTGCGTCATGATGACCAGATTGAAGAATTACAGAGCAAGATTTTACAATTGATGAATTTTAAGCGCTCCAGCCATTTCCTGCATCAGGGCGATAGCGGCGTGCGCGAACATCTGGCTTCGATAGGAGGATAAGCATATGAGTAAAGAAAAGCAGGTCATTGAATTCCCGGCAGCGCAGAAACCGCATTTTAAAATGATTGATGTGGGGCGCAAGCGTCCGACGCGGCGCAGGGCTGTGGCTTCCGGTAGCATTTATATGAACGCCGAAGCGTTTGGAAAAATCAAAACCGGGACGCTGCCCAAAGGTGATGTGCTGGCGCTGGCCGAAGCGGCAGGCATTACGGGAGCCAAGAAAACGCCGGATTTGATTCCGATGTGCCATACCCTGCCACTAGACCAGGTCACGATCCATTGCGCCCTGAATGATGAGGAGAACAGCGTCACGGTTTATTGCCAGGCGGCGGCTTTTGCCAAAACCGGTGTGGAGATGGAGGCGCTGGCCGGAGCGAATGCAGCGCTTCTGACGATCTGGGATTTGACCAAAGGCACCGATCCCGCGCTGCGCATCGGTGACGTGAAGCTGCTGGTTAAGACCGGCGGAAAAAGCGGGGTCTGGGTTAATCCGGACGGTATTCCAGACTGGCTTACGGAGCAATTGCCCGATCCCCGCAGCCTGGCAGGAAAACAGGCCGCCATATTGGTCATGAGTGACCGCGCCGCCACGGGTGATTATGAAGATGAGTCCGGCCCCGTTTTACGCGAAGCGCTGGAACAGGCAGGAGCTGAGATTACCGCGCAGCAAATCATTCCCGATGATGCGGAAACGATTGCTGAAACGCTTCAAGCAATTTGCCAGAAACAAAAGCCTGACCTGTTGATCGCTGCCGGGGGAACCGGACCGGGGCCGCGCGATGTGACGCCGGACGTTCTGGCGGAAATCAGCGACCGGATGATGGATGGGCTGGGCGATGTGCTGCGCGCTGAAAGTCTGCATTATACTGATACGGCGTGGCTGTCGCGCATGACAGCGGCGATGGTCGGCGCGACGCTGGTAGTGGCTTTTCCCGGCTCGCCCAAGGCGGTGAAGGAATGCTGGGAGATTATCGAGCCGTTCCTTGGCGATGCATTGAACAAAATCAAAAAACAGGGCTATGAGGCGCAATCATGAGCACAATCATTTTCCCGATCAAATGTTTTGGCGCGTTTCGCAAATTCGGTGAAAGCCTGAGTGTTGAAGTTCCTACGGGCAGTTCTGCCGATCAGATCAAGCAGGCATTGATCCGGACGCTGGGCGAGCAACATAAAGGGCTGGTTGAGGATTCTGTACTGGCCAGCAATACGGCGGTTTTGCCCGGTGCCTATATTTTAAATGAACCGGCTGATCTGTGCATTTTGCCGCCGGTTTGTGGAGGGTGATCCATGACCATTATTGCCGAAGTGAGCATGCAATTTCTCGATATTCAAAAGGCGGTGAATGAAGTTGCCGACCCGGCACACGGCGCGATTGATACGTTTGTCGGCGTTGTGCGCAATCATCATGAAGGTAAGGCGGTCACAGGCATTACCTATGACGTACATACGGAATTGGCGGAAAAAATATTCCGTGAAATTTGTGAAGAAGCGCAAGGGGTGTGGCCCGGCACGCGCTATTATGTGGCGCATTATCAGGGCGAACTGGCTGTCGGCGGCACCAGCATTGTCATTGCCGTCAGCGCGCCGCACAGAGCAGAAAGTTTTGATGCCTGCCGCTATGTTATCGAGGAAATCAAGAAGCGCTCACCTGTGTGGAAAAAGGAACATTATACGGACGGGATGAGTGACTGGCTCCCCGGCCATTCCCTTTCGGCAGAAGCGGAAACAGGAACGCTATGCTGCGGCCATTGCCAAGGGGAAGAACATGCCTGAGCACGGGAATATTGCGGGTGTAGTATTGGCGGGCGGGCGGTCCTCACGCATGGGCCGGAACAAGGCGCTGATGGAATATAATGGCCGCCCGCTTATTGATCATATGACCTATATCCTGAAACGGGCCGGGGTAAATAATATCCTGATTAGCGGCGAAGTTGATGACTATCAAGGAATACCGGATGAAACGCCTTTTGACGGCCCGGCCAAAGCAATGGAAAATATTATGCGCCGCTATCCGGCCTATGATGGCTTTCTGTTTGTACCCGTCGATATGCCGCTGCTGGAGCCGGAAGCACTGCAAACGCTTCTGGATTGCCCGAATGGCGCATATTTTTCCGGTTATCCGCTTCCGGCCTTTATCACGGCCTTTCTTTCGGAAACCGGCGTGTCATCGGTGAAAGAACTGCTTGAGGTTTTGGGCGTCCCGTCCGTGGCGCTTCCACAGCAATTTCAGCCAATGATGAGCAATACGAACACGCCGGAGGAATGGCAGGAGGTTTTGCGCGCATGAATGTCAAAATCGCCGAAACCGCCGTTACGTTCAAAATTAGCGAAGAGGAACTGAATATCCTTCTGGACGGACGGGTCCTTGAAAAAATTGTTCCCATTGCCGCGAACGATTTTGCCATGGTGATCGACCCGGCGGGTGAAAACGATGGTATCCCGTTAAAGCTTATCCTTGACCGAGATGAATCCTGTTTGATGTTATGCACGTCCCCTGAGCAAATCCAAAAACTGGCGGTGATGGGAAAAAGCCGCAAAGGTTTGTCCTGTCACTGGAACGGGATTGATATAGAATTGCAGGTCGATGTCCGGGCCGACAGCCGCCCGCGAAAGAAGGCGTAAGATATGGGCCTGGCCGCATTATTTTTTATGACGGCTATGCTTTATGCCTCCGTGGGTTTTGGCGGCGGATCGACCTATAACGCGCTGCTGGTGCTGGTGGAGACGGATTACCGCATCCTGCCGTCCATTGCGCTGTTATGTAACCTGATCGTTGTAAGCGGCGGAACATACCGCTTTACCCGCGCCGGGCATGTCAACTGGCGGCGCATTATGCCGTGGATTTTCACATCCGTTCCGGCGGCCTGGCTGGGCGGGTATCTGCATATTTCCGAAGTGCTGTTTGTCGGTTTGCTGGGGTTTTCCCTGCTGGCCGCCGGTCTGCGCATGTTGCTTGGGCAGAAAAACGAAGAGCAGGCCGGGCAATCTCCTTTAAGCCGCTGGCCTGCTCTGGCCCCTGTTATTGGCACGGTGCTGGGCCTGCTGGCCGGGCTGGTGGGGATAGGCGGCGGTATTTTCCTCGCCCCGGTGCTGCATTTATTACGCTGGGATAATGCCCGCAGGATCGCAGCGACATGCAGCGTGTTTATTCTGGTCAACTCTATTGCCGGGTTGATTGGTCAGGCTATGAAGCTCAGTAATATGGCGCTTCTGAGCTATATGGCTGCTTACTGGATGTTGTTCCCGGCGGTGCTGGTCGGCGGACAGATTGGTTCATATATGGGCGCAAAACGCCTCAATCCGGATATGTTGCGCCTTCTGACCTCTATTCTCATTTTATATGTTGCCGGACGCTTGTTGCTGCGCTGGTGGGGGATGGTGGCTTAAGAGCCTTTCAGCCAGGCTTCGTAGCCGCCCGCCATATTGCTGACATTCAGGTAGCCCTGCGCTCTTAATATTTGTGCGGCATGTTCGCCACGCTTGCCTTTCTGACAGTGCAGGATAATCTCGCAATCACTCGGCAAGTCCGGGATGTTACCCTGCATGAGCGTGGACAAAGGAATATGCTGTGCGGTTTCTATATGTCCGGTGTTCCACTCGTCCGTTTCACGCACGTCGATCAGTAAAGCTTGTTTGTTTCTTTTAGCCTGCTCCGGCGTCACTTCGGGAATAAACCCGCATACCGGCGAAGAATAGTGCAACGGTATGTCTTCCTTGTTTTTGGAGCAGACAGGGCAAACCGGGTTTTTCTCAAGCGAAAGCAGGCGGTTTTCCATGGTCCGCATATCCACGGTCCAGAGCTTGCCGGAGAGGGGCCTGAAGCTTTCGTGATTCACAATAATCTTGATCGCTTCCATCGCCTGCGCCGTGCCGATCATTCCGGCTACGGCACCGATCACGCCCGCTTCGGCGCAATTGGGGATACGGCCTTTAGGAGTTTGCGGGAACAGGCAACGGTAACACGGCCCGCCTTTGTAGTTGAATACGGCCAGTTGGCCATCAAAGCCCAGGATAGAGCCGTAAATAAAAGGTTTTCCGGTTTTGACCGCCGCATCATTTATCAGGTATTTGGTGGCAAAATTATCGGTGCCGTCGATGATGAGATCATAATTTTCGAAAAGCGTTTCGGCGTTCTCATCGGTTAATTCAACCGGATGCGCCTCGATTTCAATCTCCGGATTCAGGGCGTTTAGCCGTTCTTTGGCCGCTTCGGCCTTGTTTTGCCCGACTTGTTCGACGGTAAACAGCACCTGCCGCTGCAAATTCGTTTCATCTACGCAATCGAAATCCACAATGCCGATCCGGTCTATGCCCGCCGCCGCCAGATACAAAAGGGCCGGGCATCCCAGCCCGCCTGCGCCGATACATAGAATAGAGGCCTCAGAGATTTTTTTCTGCCCCTCCGGGCCGATTTCCGGCAATACAATCTGGCGTTCGTAGCGTTTATCTTTGCTCATAGCCATTTATATTAGCGCTTATGAGCATTTTGAACAGGGACTTTCAATCTGTCGCCATGCAGCAGGCAATTTCCTCTTTTGGCAGCAATTTGGGTGTATCCGCCGTTTCAGCCTGATCCGGTGTTTCAAAGGCTGTGTTATCGTTTTTTAACATGAGAGCAGTGCGCATAAGATCCTCCTTCTTCATAAGGTTGAAGCTTATGCGAGCACGTAGGCAGACAGCTTGTACTTGATCTGGATCAAAAGTTTATAATTTCCTGATAAATCCCTGTTATTTTTTAAGTAGAAATCAAAAAAGCCCCAATATCCGGGGATTTGCGCTAATCTTGTCGAAGAAAACAGGCAAAAACTCGAAAATTACCCTGTAAAAAGGCCTAAAACAGGGATTAGAAGGCATGAGAATAGTTAGGGTGTGACTGTGCACACCACCACTTCACGCTTCCGGTTTTGCTTTTTCCGTCGGCATATTGCTGCGTTAGGCAAAAATCTTGATATTTTTCAAAACCCGTTTGTTATGTTTTAACTTATTAAAGACTTCGTTTTCGGAGACGGGATGTAATTAATGTGGATATTCAGAGGTGTTTTATTTGCGCTCTGCTTTTTGGTCGCTGTTTGCGGTAGCCGGGGGCAGGCTGCGATTTATAATCCCGCCGATGACGAGGTGATCGGACAGGTTACGTTTTATGCGGTGCAGAAAGGGGACACGCTTTATAGCGTTGCGCGGACGCATGATCTGGGCATCGTTGAGGTCATGGCGGCCAATCCCGGCGTCGACGTGTGGCAGCCGGAAACCGGGCGGGTTTTAAGTCTGCCTACAGCACATGTTTTACCTGCCTCGCCACGAAGGGGTATCGTTATTAACCTGTCGGAATTACGGCTGTTTTATTATTCCGATTCCCATACCGTCATGTCTTTTCCTGTCGGTATCGGCAAGGAAGGTTGGCCGACACCCGTGGGGACAACCCTGATCGCCAAAAAACGTATTGCTCCGGTATGGATTCCTCCCGCTTCCATTCGCCGGGAAACGCCTGACCTTCCTGAAAAAATTCCGGCCGGGCCGGATAATCCGCTCGGCAATTATGCGCTGAATCTAGGCTGGCCGGGTTTTGTCGTTCACGGTACGAACTATCCCCGCAGTATAGGGCGCCGTTCCAGCCACGGTTGCATAAGGCTTTATCCTGAGGATATTGCCACTTTGTTTGAGCGGGTGGAACCCGGCACCAAGGTTACGGTGATTGATACACCGTACAAGCTGGGTTGGCGGGACGATCAGTTATGGCTGGAAGTAACGCCGGAACAATATCAGGCTGATGAAATAATCGAACATGGCATTATCAGGTCGCAAACTATCCCCGACGGGCTTGATGCGGCAGTTATCGAAACCGCTGGTGAAAATACCCGTATAGACTGGTATGCGGTCGACAGAGCTGTAAAAACGCGCACCGGGCTTCCGGTTGCTGTCGCACGAAAGATTGTCAACTGACATTCACAAAAAGCATTTATCTAAAACCTAGTGATGATGGTGGACCCATGTCAGGATCAGCGGAATCCATATCAGAGAGGTCGTCAATGTGCCCTTGATTGTCTGGTAAGCAATCCACCCCCAGAAAAGATGTTTGGCGGGTTTTTTAAAACGGCCTTTTACCAGGGGGGGAAGCGGTATATTTTTTATATTCATATTTTTTCATACAGATTGTCATGAAGGTATGTAATTGATGAAAGTCAATTTCAGAAACCTTCTTCCCGTTCATACTTTATCCATGGACAGTGGAGATTTGTTTCAGAAATATCTGGAAGTTTGCAACCGGGCGCTTGAAGCTAATAGGGGGCGCTTTCCTTTCAAGCAGATTCTGGGCGCTGCAAAAAAGCAGGCGGCACCGCGTAACGTCGAGGTATGCATCATTGATGACCATCCTGAGGCCGCTTATGTTATCCATATGGATCAGGATAGGATTGCAGGTAAACTTCACGAGGCTTGCGTGAATTGTAAATGCGACGGGCGCTGGCGGGTAAGACGCAGTTATCTTGAAGAGGTGATTAAAAACCCCCAAACCTATATAGACAATCCCGCGAAAATCGACTGGGAATGGATGTACGATTCGGAGCAGCAGGGATAAGTCAGAAGGCCTGAGTTTTTTCCCCGCTTTGCAGGTCCTTGCAGGGAAATTCCGAAGAGCAGGCGGCGCAAGAGTATCCGGAGAGTTGTTCAAGATTGTCGACTTCAACGGTTGCCCCTGAAATTTTAATGCCTGTGGCGTCACGCAGCTTGGCGAGTGCGCGGGAAAAGGTTTCGGGTTGCATGCCCAGACGTGATGCTACCAGGGTTTTATCGTAAGGCAGGTGAATGGTCACCGGCCCTTCAGCATTCTGATCCGTCAATCTCAGCAGAAAACATCCGATACGCTGCGGTGCGTTTTGAAGTGTGCGGTGTTCCAGCTCCTGTTCCTGCTGCTTACGGTAATGCGCCATAGAGGTCAGCATCTGCAGTGCAAATTTCGGATTGGTTTCTATTTCCGCTTTCAAAAGGCTTAGCGGAAGGGTGATATATTCCAATGGCTCTATAGCTTCCGCGCTGCAAGAATATGAATCGTTCTCAAAAACACTGGTTTCGCCAAACATATGTCCGGCGGGGAGAATATCAACAACGGCCTGCGCCCCGTCCAGCGTTTCCCGGAATAATTTGACCCAGCCTTTAAGGATTATAAAGAACTGGTCAGCCGGGTCGTGATTTAGAAAAAGCAGCTTGCCTTTAGGAGCGGTTTGAATACGTGACTGGCTGGTCAGATTTTGTATAAAAGCCTCAGCGCAAACCTGGAACATAGGTCTGCGTTGTAATATCGTGAAAATTTGCTCGCGTGCGTTCATACTGGTCATCGTTTTGTCATTATAAATTGACATTAGTCAAGGTGCCTGTGCTTTTGCTGCTTCAATAATAAAGGAGAAAAATTATAAAGCCAGATGATCATCTATGATGCCAACTGAATTTTTAACAGCGCTCGGCAACTGCGTGCACGGGATTACGGTTTCACATGGGCTGACCGTGAGCCTGTTTCTTGCCGGGCTGGTGGGGGGCGCAACTCACTGCACGATGATGTGCGGTCCGTTTGTTCTTTCACAAACCGGCACGATAAGCCGTGTGCGTGACTCTTTTCTTTTTCCGTATCACTTGGGGCGCATAACCACGTATGTCGCTCTGGCGATGTTGCTTTCGGGAGTT
Source organism: uncultured Pseudobdellovibrionaceae bacterium (assembly GCA_964493095.1). GTDB lineage: Bacteria > Pseudomonadota > Alphaproteobacteria > Micavibrionales > Micavibrionaceae > CAYXSX01. The sequence continues at coordinate 887 of CAZBNG010000009.1, read as the reverse complement.
CTCAATCTTGCTTTCCTGTTTCTGCCGGTACGTGCGCTAATTGTTGCGCCTGTGCTGATGCTGGCAGGGCTGATTTTTTTGGCCAGTGCTTTTCCGGCGGTTCTGAGAATGTTTCCCTGGACTGTGCATGTTAAGGCGGGGGTGCCTTATCGCTGGATTTCTAAAGCGGTTTCAAAACTGATGGAGCGCAAAGACGTAATATCAAAATATTTTCTCGGCATTCTACTGGGTTTTATACCATGTGGCCTGATTCTATCAGCCCTGATGGCGGCCTCCACGGCCCCCAATGCCCTGCAGGCGGGTGTCGCTATGGCGGCTTTTGGAGTGGGTACAATGCCCGCTTTGGTTTTTACCGCTTTGGGAGGCAAGATCTTGCAGTTAAAATATCCCGTCGCGATGCAAAACGTGGCGCGGGGCATGATGGTTTTTAGCGCGCTTTGGCTTTTTGCTTTGGCCGGGATGATCTTAATATAAAAGGAAAAGAAATATGAACGCTGCCTTATCTGATAAACCCGATTACAATTATGATATTGTTAAATACTTCACTCTGGCGACGTGTTTTTGGGGTGTGGTCGGTATGCTGGTCGGGCTGTTCATTGCCCTGCAAATGGCGTTTCCCGCTCTAAACGTCGAGCCGTATCTGACATTTGGGCGCCTGCGTCCGTTGCATACATCCGCAGTAATCTTCGCCTTTGGCGGCAATGCCCTCTTTGCCACCAGTTATTATGTCGTCCAGCGGACCTGCCGCACGCGGCTTTGGGGCGATAAATGGGCCAATTTTACATTCTGGGGCTATCAGGCCTTTATTGCCATGGCGGGCCTTGGATATGTCTTGGGCGTGACGCAGGCAAAAGAATATGCCGAGCCCGAATGGTATGCGGACTTAT
>CAZBNG010000008.1:21544-43356 GCA_964493095.1 uncultured Pseudobdellovibrionaceae bacterium | reverse complement strand
AACGTTTCCTTCAGAATTTTCGTGATTGCGTCCTGTGCCTGACCGGAAGAGTATCCCGGCGCGGGGTTGCCATTCAGGTCAGCTGCGCGGAAACCGTTGTAGCGGGAGGCAATCTCCGGTCCGAAGCTTTCCTTAACATTGACGACAGAACCCAGGGGCACCATCTGGCCGTTGGCGTTACGAACCTGCAGGCGCATTATGTCTTGAGGGGTTGAACGGAATTCCTTGTCTGCCTGTGCGACAACTTGGTAGGTACGGCCGAACTGGTTGAAGTCGTTCACGTAAATTGAACCCAGGTAAATCTGCATCGTACGGAATATCTCGTCAATGGACAGGCCAAGCTGCTGCGCTTTTGTCCGGTCCAGGTCAGCATATAGCTGGGGCACGTTGACGTTGTAATTGGAATATACGCCTGTCAAAGCCGGGTTGGCATAAGCCTTTCCGGTCACTTCCTTAAGGATATTATCCAGCGCCTGATAGCCTAGATCGGCACGGTCCTGGATTTGCAGTTTGAAACCGCCGGTCGTTCCCAGACCGCGCACGGGCGGCGGCGGGAAAATAGCAATGAAGGCATCGTCGATGGCTCCGAATTTCTGCTGGAGTCTGCCGGCAATGGCTCCGGCGCTTAATTCCGGTGAATTGCGCTCTTCAAAATCATCAAGCGTCACAAACACAATTCCCGCGCTGGATGAGTTCACAAAGCCGTTTACCGACAGCCCGGGGAACTGTACGGCGCTGGCCACGCCGTCTTCCTTCAGGGCAATCTCGCCCATTTTGCGCATAACCTCTTCCGTGCGCTCAAGGGTAGCGCCAGGAGGAAGCTGGGCAAAGCTGATCAGGTATTGCTTGTCCTGCGCAGGTACGAAGCCCGAGGGCACGAGGCCGAAACTGAAATAAGTCGTCGCCACAAGCGCGCCGAACAGGAACATCATGACAATGCGCCTGCGCCCGACGAACCCTACGCCCTTGGCATAGCCGCGCTGGCTTTTACCGAATCCCTTGTTGAAAAGATTGAAGAACCAGCCGAAGAAGAAGTCCATAACGCGGGTAAGCTTGTCGCTTTGTGCCTCGCGCGGCTTTAAAAGCAGCGCCGACATGGCCGGGCTCAGCGTGAGCGAGTTGATCATGGAAATGAATGTCGCAATCACGATCGTCAGGGCGAACTGCTTATAGAACATGCCTGTCAGGCCGCTGATAAAGGCGATCGGGATAAATACACTGGCAATCACGAGGGATGTGGCTATAATCGGGCCGGTCACTTCTTTCATGGCCTGTATGGTGGCGTCATGTGGGTTTTTACCTTCCTCGATATTCCTTTCGACGTTTTCAACCACGACGATGGCATCGTCAACCACGATACCAACGGCAAGGATAAGACCGAAGAGGGAAAGGACGTTGATGGAAAAGCCCAGAATCAGCATTACTGCGAAAGTTCCTACGATAGAAACAGGTACAGCCAGAAGTGGAATGATGGAAGCGCGCCATGTCTGGAGAAATACAATCACAACCAGTACCACGAGCATAACCGCTTCTATCAACGTGTGAATCACCGCATCAATCGAGTGACGCACAAACACAGTGGGATCGTAAACGATTGTGTAATCCACATCCTGAGGGAAGTTCTTCTTAAGTTGCGCCATCGTTTTTCGCACATTTTGAGAAAGTTCGAGTGCGTTGGCATCAGGTGCTGCGAAAATTGGAATAGCGACGGCGGGTTCGTTATTCAGCATGGAGCGCAGGGCGTAAGTCTGCGCGTTCAGCTCCGCAGAAGCGACATCTTTTAACCTTGTAACCACGCCGTTTTCATCGCGCTTGATAATGATATCCTCAAACTCATCCGGGCTGCTCAGGCGTCCCTGCACGTTGACCGGGAACTGCATTTGGGTGTTGTCATCATAAGGGGGGCCGCCGATAACGCCGGCGGCTACCTGTATATTCTGGCGGCGGATGGCATCTATCACTTCCTCCGCATTCATATTGCGTTCGGCAATGCGGTCGGGGTTAAGCCATATGCGCATGGCGTAATCGCCAGAGCCGAACAGGCGGACCTGACCGACTCCCGGAATCTTGGCCAGCTGATCTTTGATATTCAGCGTGGCATAGTTGCGCAGGTAAAGCATGTCATAGCGTTCATTAGGAGAGGTCAGGTGCACGACCATCGTCAGGTCTGGTGAGCTTTTGACCACGGTGACACCGAGCTCACGCGTAACTTCCGGTAAGCGCGGCAGAGCCTGTGATACGCGGTTTTGCACAAGTTGCTGTGCCAGGTCCACATCTGTCCCGATGGCAAAAGTAATCGTCATCGACAAGTTGCCGTCGGCCGTAGCCAGAGAATTCATATAGAGCAGGTTTTCCACGCCGCTTATTTGCTCTTCCAGGGGCGTGGCGACGGTTTCGGCTATCACTGATGGGTTTGCGCCCGGAAAACTCGCGCTGACCTGGACTGAAGGCGGGGAAACTTCCGGATATTCCGAAATTGGCAACTGGAACAGCGCAATGGCACCCAGCATGAAAATTACGAAAGACAAAACCCCGGCAAAAATAGGTTTGTCGATAAAATGGGTTGATAGGTTCATAAATTATAGTCCCCGTTTATAGATTAATCTCTGGAGGATTCTTCCGGTTTCGATACGGTAGAAGAGTCCGACGTTTTAATCTGCGGCGTCACCGGCATACCCGGCCGGATGCGTGCAAGGCCGTCTGTAATGACAGTTTCGCCTTCTTCAAGACCAGAAATTATAACGCGCATACCGTTGATGCTTTCACCTATTTTAACTTCCCGGTATTGGGCCGTATTGTTTTTATCAATGACAAACACGAATTTCCGGTCCTGGTCGGTGCCGATGGCGCGTTCGGATATAACGATCTTGCCCTCATCGTTGTTGCCGCCCATCAGAACGCTGACGGACATGCCGGGAAGAAGGAGTTTCTCAGTGTTTTCAAACAGCGCTCTGGCCCTGATTGTACCGGAGGCGGGATCAATCCGGTTGTCAAAGCTTTCAATCACGCCTTTGAACTCCAGATCGCCGCCGGCCAGTTTTACGCGTACGGGGATCTGGGAAGATGCCTCGCTTGCCAGTGAATTCAGATAGGTATTTTCATCAACTTCAAAGTCCACATACATTTTCTCGTCGGCAACTATGGAGGTTAGCAGCGGGGCATTGGGGCCCGTTTGAACAAGGTTTCCAACGGTAATCTCGGCGCGGCTGACTTTACCGGATATGGGCGCTTTGATGTAAGCGTAGTCCAGATTCACCTTTGCGCTTTCAACCAAAGCCTCAGCACCCTGGACAGCGGCTTTAGCAGATTCAAGGTTGTTTGTGCGGTCATCCAGAAGGCTTTGTGAAATGGCTTCCGTGCCGATCAGCTTGGCGGCGCGTTTATATTCCTTTTCGGCAAAGGTAAGCTGGGTTTTCGCTACTTCCTGTGCGGCTTCGGCCTGCGCCAGCGCCGCTTTGTAAGGGCGCGGGTCAATAACAATCAGGATATCGCCTTTTTCGACGTACTGGCCGTCTTTAAAACGGATATCGGTAATCCTGCCGTCAACCTGCGGGCGGATTTCCGCGTGATCGACTGCCACCGTATGGCCGGAAAAATTTTTCCATATTTGCACATCCTGTTTCCTGATGACGGTGGCCTCCACGGGCATGGATTGCTGTACGGCGGGCTTCCCCTCTTCCGCGGCATTGGCCTGTGGCGCAGTATGCAGTTTGTAAGCCGCTCCCAGCACAACGCCACTCAGTATTGTGATGATCAGGATATATTTTAAACATTTCATTTTTTTTGCTTCCCTAAACTTTCTTGACTATCCGGTCAACTTTAACGATTTTTCTACAGATTTTCTGACACCTATCAGGTCCATAAGGGCCCTTTCCAGATTGCTTTCCATGAAACTCAGGTCGTTTTTTATCCGCGCCATCATCAACTGGCCGATAATGAAGGCAAAAATTTCACCGGCCTTCACTTCTATATCAGTATTTTCGTCAATCAACCCTTCCGCGGCCAGATCGCGCAGAGCGCTTTCATAGTAAGCCGATTTTTTTGCACATATATCGGTAATCTTTGCATCAAGTTCTTTGTCTTTTGCGGCCAGTTCCGCCCCCAGACTTGCAAAGGGGCAGCCGCAGACATGGCCAAGCTCAGCGGATATTTCCTTTTGCTGATCAATGACATGACGGGTCATTAACCGGAAACGGTCCAGTGCCGGACGCGTGGATGAAAAAATATCGTCGTAACGCTGCTTTGTTTCCTGCATGCAGGCATCCATCGTTTCCATTGCCAAGTGTGCTTTGGACGGGAAATAATGATAAAAGCTGCCTTTTTTCACGTCAGCCTTTTTGCAGATTTCATCTACGCTAACGGCGCTGTAGCTTTCGCTCCATATCAGCTCTGTTGCCGTATCGATCAATTTTTGCTTGGTGTCTCTCGGTGGGCGGCCCATTTTTTCAAACTTTCATTGCGTGCAACTGAAGTAGTTTCATTTGACCGTTTAGTCAAATATTTTTTATGTTGAAGACGGCTGTGAATGGAATTAATGACTTGGAATTCTCCTGGCGTTAAAGGCATGGTACTTTAAAAAACAGGCTGTAGCTGCCTTCAAACATATATGAAAAGTTATAGATGCCCATTTTCAAAACCTCTGTCGTGCCTGCAGGCACAGTAATTACCCGGATCGCGTTTCTGGCTTTCCTGTATTATGCGGCAGGCCGTTTTGGGCTTATGCTTGCTATTCCCCCTGGATACGCGACGGTGTTCTGGCCGGCATCGGGAATCGCGCTGGGGTTTGTCTACCGTTACGGCTACAGGGTTTTGCCGGGTGTTTTTGTCGGCTCCGCCCTGCTTAACTTTCTGGCTTATCACCTGCCGGGCACATCATGGATTCCATCCTCAACTTCGTTTTTAAACGCCGTATGCATAGGTCTGGGAGCCATGCTTCAGGCCTGGCTGGGAGCGTTTTTGATATACCGCTTTGTTGGCAAGGATTCGCGGCTTGAAAATGTTAAGGAGATTGTAAAGTTTATTATCCTGGCGGGGTTTGTAAGCGGATTGGTTTCCTGCTGTTGCGGTATAGCAACACTCTTGATGACGGAAACCATCCCGGTTAATAACGCCTTTTTTTCATGGTGGACGTGGTATACGGGCGATGTTCTGGGCATCCTGGTCTTCAGTCCGGTTCTCATACTTGTGCTTAACAGATACGTTAGCATGTCGCGCAAGGTATCTGTGAGCGTGCCCCTGTTGGTTATTTTCGGAATTGTGATCGTGTTTTTTGTAATGAGCCTTAATTGGAGCAACGCCAAGGCACGCGAAGATTTTGAAAGCAATGCTCTTCTCGCTGAAAAAAATATTGAACGTGAACTCTTCAGTTACTGGCAGGAACTACAGGCATTAAAGAGTCTTTATGCGGGTTCGGAAAACGTTGAAAGAAATGAATTTCATGTTTTTGTGCAAGGTGCGCTGGAGCGCAACCCGGGCATAAAAAGCATGCTCTGGGTGCCGTATATTAAGGCGCAGGACAGGCAAAAATTTGAAAATGAGGCACAAAAAGAAGGGCTTGAGAATTTTTATATTAAAGAGAGGGATCAAAACAATGACTTAGTGAGGGCCGGGACACGCGGCGAATATTTCCCTTCCTATTTTATAGAGCCGTATAAAGCGCCCTATCTCAAGAGAGTCGGGCAGGATTTGGGAGTAGAGGAAAACCGCCTTGATGCATTACATTATGCGGCGCGTACGGGTGAGGCGACACTTACAAAAAGAATACGGTTTTTTGCAGAAACCGAGCCCGACCAATATGGCGTTTTACTGGTTATACCCATATATAAAAACGGGGCACCAATTACTTCGCAGGAGCAACGTCTGCGTGCTTTAACGGGATATGTTATCGGCGCTTACAGGTTTCAGGATGTTTTGGAACCTCTTGTTGCTCCCTGGCGGGAAAGAGGGATAGAGATCGAGCTTGTTGATGTCACAGATCCGCAGTCTCCCGATATTCTTTATAACTCTTCCCTTAAGGCGGGACGTTCCAATCCGTTGCTTTTGCCTAAATCGGCATTTACCCAGAAAATCACCATGGAGGCACATGGCAGGGTATGGGAAATAAGAGCATATAATTATTTTGTGCACGTGGTCGCCAATAAAAATCTCGGTATCTGGATTACGCTGGCGGGTGGTCTCTTTTTTACAGCTCTTTTAGGGGCGTTTTTGCTGGTGGTGACAGGAAGAACGGCGGAAATTCAAAATGTGGTTAAGGAAAAGACAAGAGAGCTTGTTCAAAAGCAAAAAGATCTAATTCTTGCACAAAAGGCCGCAGAGGCGTCGAGCCAGGCAAAAAGCGAGTTTCTGGCTAATATGAGTCATGAAATCCGTACGCCCATGACGGGGATTGTTGGTATGGCGCAGCTTCTGGATGAAGTGGATCTGGGCAGCAGGGCCAATCATTATGTAGATACGATCATCCATTCCGCCGATTTTCTTTTACAAATAATAGACAACATTCTGGATTTTTCGAAAATAGAAGCCGGGCAGGTTCAACTGGAAAACATCCCTTTCAGTTTTTACAAGCTCTGCAAAAATATCGTCGAGGTTTTTATCGTGAATGCCTGGGAAAAGGGGCTGGAGATAAATCTGGAATACGATAGTGCTCTTCCCAGAGCGTTTATAGGGGACCCTGAAAAAATCAAACAGGTTTTGTTTAACCTTTGCGGCAATGCCTTGAAATTTACGAATGAAGGAAAAATAACCCTTTCGGTAAAACAGATTGGCCACGATGAAGATAAGATAAAAATTCTTGTCAGCGTTGCTGATACCGGGATCGGGATCGAGGAAGACAAGAAAGAGCTGATCTTCCAGAAGTTTCAGCAGGCAGACAGCTCTACGGCGCGTAAATACGGCGGGACGGGACTGGGTCTGAGCATTAGCCAGAAAATCATGAACATGATGGGGAGCAGGTTACAGGTAGAAAGCGTTTTGGGAGAAGGTTCTACATTTTCGTTTGAGATGACCCTGGCGCCAACGGAGGACCTGCCTGAAAAAGAAGTTTCAAGTCAGGCCGCTTCAGGACGTTTTTATGAAGGTTTGAAAGCCTTGCTGGTCGAGGATACTCTTGTAAATCAGGAGGTAATAGGAACCATGCTTGAAAACAGGGGGTTTCAGGTTATTAAGGCAGAAAACGGCGAAGAGGCCCTCAAAAAGCTGCGGCAAAATATGGTGGACGTTGTTTTTATGGATTGCCAGATGCCTGTAATGGATGGATATGAAGCGACGCAGACAATAAGAAAAAAACTGAAAATGAAGGATCTGCCAATTATAGCCATTAGCGCCAAAGCTCTGGAAGGTGACAGGGAGCTTTGTCTTGCCGCGGGAATGAACGACTATATCAGCAAGCCGCTCAAATCTGCGGGTTTGGACGTCATGTTATCGAAGTTCTTCCCGGATAAGGTCAGCCCAAAACCGGATGTCAGCATTGCACAACACAACAGTACTGCTGAAAGTTTTGATGTCCTGGATTTTGAGGTTCTTCATGAGCTGCGCTTAAATACAAAAGAAAAGTTTCCCAGGGTTATAAAAAAATACCTGAAAGAATCTGATGCTCTTCTGAAAGTCTTGAAAACTTCAATTGAATCCGGCGACCTGGAACAAGTCGAGTATGCATCACATTCCCTTAAAGGCACAAGCAGCCAGATAGGCGCTAGTGAGGTGGCGGTCTATATGCTTGCTATCGAGGAAATGGCAGAAAAGGGGGATTGGGAAGGAATTCGAAAAACATACCGGGCCGTACCCAAGTCTTTTTCAGCTCTTAAACAACATCTGGTCAAGGTCATAAGAAACGACGACTAGCCTTGTTTTACTCAAGGATTTCCGTGTCCTGGGTTAATGTATATCCTATTCCCCTTACGGATTCGATAACTTCCGGATCGTCCGGGTTTTGTTTCATTTTTTTGCGGATTCTCAGGATCTGTACGTCAACAGCCCTGTCTGTAGTGTTGTAGTCTCCGTCACGCGCTATATCCAGAAGCTGTTCGCGGGAAAATACACGTCCTGCACCCAGAACGAGCGTTTCAAGCAGGCGGAACTCTTTAGCCGTCAGGCCGGCAGAATGTCCTGTGTTGTCAAAGGCCTGGAATTTCTCACGATCAAGCACCCATGTGCCAAATTGTATGCGCTTTCCATCAGTCTTCCTGACCGTGTTACTTTCACCGGCGCTTCCTGCCTTAAGAGACTGGTAGCGGCGGATATGGGCTTTTACGCGTGCCAGAACCTCTTTAATCTGCAGCGGTTTGCCTACATAGTCGTCCGCGCCCATTTCCAGGCCCACGACCTTATCTACCATGTCGTTTTTGCCGCTTATGATAATAACCGGAACATCACTTTGTTTTCGGATGTCGGCAATAAGGCTCAGACCGTCCCCGTCAGGTAAAACCAGGTCAATAAGGAAGATATCCGGGTTTGTATTAGGGAGTTTATTGCGAAACTCCAAAAGGCTGGAGGCTGTAAAAACGGTATAGCCGTCTCCTGAAAAGCTTCCTTCCATTATGTCCAGAAGAGTGCTGCTGTCTTCAAGAATAAAAATTGACGGTTTATGGGGCTGCATGGGTTCTTACCGAAACAACAACGGTTTTGCAAATAAGATATTGATAAAAAAGAATTTTTGGCTTTACACAGACGATTTTTGAAACAGCAAGGAGTATTATGTTTATTTGTAACACAATTGTAACTCTCAGGTAATCATACCGCAATCATGCAAGGGTAAGCTAGTCCTTATGGATATATTGCACATTTAATAAAGATTAAGCAGCCTAAGGGATTAGGTAGTGGAGTAAAGGAGAGTAAAATGCCAATTGATGTTACAACTTCCAGTATTTTAATCGTGGATGACTATAAAACCATGCTTCGTGTCGTTAGAAACCTGCTTTCCCAGATCGGTTTCAAAAATATAGACGAAGCGACAGACGGCCAAATGGCTTTAGGGATGACACAGCAGAAAAAATACGACCTGATCATATCTGACTGGAATATGGAACCTATGACCGGTCTCGATTTTCTTAAATCGCTGAGAGGCGCCAATAATAACATTCCCTTTATTATGGTGACTGCCGAAAGCAAGACAGAGAATATCATTGCGGCAAAGATGGCAGGCGTCAGCAATTATATTGTTAAACCCTTCAATGCAGATACGTTGAAAAGCAAGATCAGTGCTGTAATGGGGGGGATTAACGGGTAATGAATCAGGTAAAAACTTACGGGCGCGACCAGATTGTCGGGATTATTAATTCTGTTCTAGGCAAAATTCAGGCGCCCTCTGAGGAAATTCAGAACCAGCTGGTTCACGAACTCGAAGAATTAAAAGCCAGTATGGAGGCGCTCGCTGCGCAGCTTCATTCGAGCAGGGTTAGCGACATAAGCGAAACCCATATTCCCACGGCGACGGATGAACTTTTTGCCGTTGTGGAGGCAACGGAGCAGGCCACACATACGATTATGGAGGCGTGCGAAAAGATTCTTGAGACGGTTAAGGACGCCGATCCTGAGTTGTTCAAAAAAATAGAGACGCACACGGTTGCTATATTTGAGGCCTGCACGTTCCAGGATATTACCGGGCAGCGTATTAAAAAAGTAACGTGTAACCTTAAAGAGATAGATGAAAAAACAGTTTCTGTTCTCGGTCTGCTTCATAGTAACGGTACAGGAGGGCAAAGCGCGTCCCCTCAAAGCGAGGGAGTCGTTTCCCTGCTAAACGGGCCGGGCCTGCCGGGCAATAGTCTTTCGCAGGACGACATTGACAAGATGTTGAGTGAATTCGACAACCCCGATTCCTGATTTTCAAGTTTCCACCTTAAACCTGATAACCCTGCCCGGTCTCTTTGGAAGAAACTCAAGGAGGCCGGGCATTTATGGGGCAAAGTGGTTATTCACTGAACTGGTCGTATGCTCTTAAGGCATCCGCCGCATACATAAGCGCCGGTCCGCCACCCATGTAGACGCACATTGCCATGACTTCGGCAAGTTCTTCGCGGGTGGCCCCGAGGTCCTTTAATGTTTTAGCGTGAAAGCCGATACAGCCATCGCAACGTTGCGTTACACCGATGGCCAGGGCAATGAACTCTTTTGTTTTCTTATCAAGGGCTCCGTCTGCCGTGGCACCTTTGGATAGAGCGTAAAAACCGTTCATGGCCTCGGGCGCGGCTTTTCTCAGCTCTCCCGCATATTCGGAAATATCCTTTGTGATTGCTTTGTAATCCTTAGCCATTTATTTTTCCTTTCTCATATTGAGTTTTTATGATATTAAGAATATATAAAACAAAGAGAAGAAAAGTCAATGAAAGAAATTCAGGAAAAAGCGGATCAGGTCGCCGGTTTTCTTAAGGGCCTGGCAAATCCGCACCGCCTGCTGCTTTTATGCGAACTGGCAGAAGGCGAGAGGAGCGTGACGCAGCTGATTGAGGCAACAGGCGTTGCCCAGACTTCGGTGTCACAGCACCTGTCACGCTTAAAAGCGGCGGGGATTGTTGATTTTCGGCGTGATCACAGGACGCTTTATTATTTTATATCTCACGATGCCGCGCGGCAGATTATGGGCATTCTTTATAACAGTTTTTGCAAGGAGGATAACGATGGTTAACAATATTTCCGCTCAGGAAGCGGCGCGGTTATTGGCGGCGGGTGAAGCAATTCTGGTTGATGTCAGAAGCCCGGAGGAGTTTCACAGTGAGCATATTGCTTACGCCAATTCTCTGCCGCTGGATTCTATCGGCGCCTTGTTCGGGCAGTTAAAAATTCCCGAATCGCGCAAGGTTATCTTCCAGTGTCTTAAAGGCGGCCGCGGTGAAAAAGCCTGCGTCGTGATTCAGGAAGGCGCTTGCTGCGGCAATGAAATTTATAACTTAACGGGCGGCATTACCGCATGGAAAGAGGCAGGATTGCCCGTGATTACTTCCGAGTCGGAAGGAAAATTATCCATATTCCGTCAGGTGCAGATCATTGTGGGCGGGTTGGTTGCTTTTTGTGTCATGCTGGGAATGCTGGGTTTCAGCCTTGCTTTCATGATTGCGGGATTTTTAGGTGCTGCATTATTCATTGCGGGCTTGACCGGGTGGTGCGGTTTGGCCATGCTTCTATCCAGGATGCCGTGGAATAAATAATGTAGGTATTAAGACAATGACACCTGATCTGGACCCTGTTCTCCTTGCGCGGATTCAGTTTGCCTTTACGGTTTCCTTTCACATTGTCTTTCCGGCTTTTACCATAGGGCTTGCAAGCTGGCTGGCGGTTGTCGAAGGGCTCTGGCTTAAAACCGGCAACAAGGTTTACAAGGAAGTCTATAAATTCTGGGTCAAAATTTTTGCCGTTTGTTTCGGCATGGGCGTGGTTTCCGGCGTAGTCATGTCTTACCAGTTCGGCACCAACTGGTCCGTATTTTCCGACCAGGTTGGCAATGTGATTGGTCCATTGCTGGGCTATGAAGTATTAACGGCTTTTTTCCTCGAAGCGTCCTTTCTTGGCGTTATGCTCTTTGGCTGGAGCCGCGTCAGCGACAGGATGCATTTCTTCTCAACCCTTATGGTGGCGTTCGGCACGCTGTTTTCCGCTTTCTGGATTCTTGCCGCCAATAGCTGGATGCAGACGCCACAGGGATTCGATATCGATTCCAACGGCATCCTGCATCCCACAAACTGGCTGGAAGTCATATTTACACCTTCCTTCCCCTTCCGTTTCGCACACATGGTCCTGGCGGCATATCTGACCACGGCTTTTACTGTGGGAGGAATTGGGGCGTGGTATCTTTGGAACAAGCGTCATATTCCTCATGCGCGCGTCATGCTGGGTATGGCGATGATCATGGCTGTATTCGTGGCCCCGGCGCAACTTTTGGTGGGTGACATGCACGGGCTGAATACGCTCGAGCACCAACCTGCCAAGGTGGCGGCGATGGAAGGAATCTGGGAAACGGAGAAGGGGGCCGATTTACGTTTGTTTGCCGTTCCCGACCAGAAGGCGGAAAAAAATCATTATGAGATTGTCATTCCCGATGCCGCCAGTGTGATCCTGACGCACAGCAGGGACGGCGAAATTAAGGGCCTGAAAGAATGGGCGCCGGAAGACCGGCCGCCTGTGGCAATCGTATTCTGGTCTTTCCGGATTATGGTAGGACTTGGAATCGCAATGATCCTGACCGGGGTTATGGCCGTTATTCTTTTCCTGCGCAAAAAGCTTTTTGACAGTCGTCTCTTCCAGCTCTGGTGCATTGCCCTGACGCCTGCGGGCTTTATCGCATTGCTGGCCGGCTGGTTCGTTACGGAAGTCGGGCGCCAGCCTTACGTGGCATACGGCGTCATTCGTACCGCCGATGCGGTCTCGCCCGTGCTGGGGGAGCATGTGGCACTGTCCTTGCTCGCTTTTATCGTGGTTTACACGGCGCTTTTCGGTGCGGCGACCTATTATATTCTCAAACTGATCCGTAAGGGCATCAATACGAAGGAGGAAGGGTTTGAAATTCATAGTAAGATAGCCGCGCCATATCAAAAGGCTCCGGCCAAAAAGACGAAAAAGAAAACCGGGAGGGAAGCATAACCATGTTCAGTTTTGCGGGGTATATTGATCTTCCTTTAATATGGGCCGGACTGATCGGCACGGCGGTTTTGCTTTATGTGTTGCTGGACGGTTTCGATCTCGGGCTGGGGATTTTGTTTCCTTTTGCCCCTTCCGATAAATGCCGTGATAAGATGATGAATTCCGTCGCCCCATTCTGGGATGGCAATGAGACATGGCTGGTTTTGGGCGGCGGTGGATTGTTCGCTGCTTTCCCGCTGGCATACTCGATTGTCATGCCGGCGATGTATATTCCGGTTATCCTGATGTTGCTGTGCCTGATTTTCAGGGGGGTGGCTTTTGAATTTCGGTTCAAGGCAGACACTTCCCGCGCGCTTTGGGACAATGCGTTTCATTTTGGCTCGCTGGGCGCCGCGATGATGCAAGGCATGATACTGGGCGGTATTGTTCAGGGTATCACAGTCGAAGACCGCAGCTTTGCCGGGCATGCTTTTGACTGGCTCTCCGGGTTTTCCATTATGACGGGTCTGGGCGTGGTGAGCGGGTATATCCTGCTGGGCGCAACGTGGCTTGTAATGAAAACGGATGGGGAGCTTCAGGACTGGGCAAGTCGCGCGGCGAAATATATCCTGATTTTTGTTGCCCTGTTTATGGGGCTGGTTAGCCTGTGGGTGCCGCAACTGGATAACGATATTCATGCACGCTGGTTTGACAATCTTTTCTACCCGCTTTTGCCTATTCCGGTTATTACGACTGCGTTGTTCGCGCTTTTGATTTTTAGCTTGAGAGCAGGCCGCGAAATTCTGCCGTTTATTTGCAGTATCCTGCTTTTCGTGATGGGGTTTATCGGTCTGGCGGTCAGCCTGTGGCCCTTTGCCGTTCCGTATGACGTAACGATCTGGTCGGCCGCCGCCGCGCCTGAATCCCTGTCTTTGATGCTGGTCGGGGTTGTTATTATGCTGCCTGTTATCCTTGGTTATACGGGGTATTGCTATTATATCTTCCGCGGCAAAGTGAGCGATGAACATACCTATTAAGAATGAGAAACTGAAACAGTGGGCCTGGTTCATCGGAATCTGGACGGCGAGCCTGCTGAGCATTTTAACCGTAGGCTATGCCATTAAATTCCTGATGTCCTTGATTTAAGGCGCCAGGGTTTTGTTCGAATCGGCATTAAAGAACCTTTCGTGAATTCGTTGATTTTCAAGAAGGTTTTAGTATTTTTTAAAAATATTATTTTAATATCAATACATTATAGGTTTTTTTCTCTTCAGGTTCCCTTCAGCTAAGATCGCTAACATTAGAGAATGTTGATTATTTTAAAGGCATTCTCGTATGTACAATCTTCAATACGATGAAAACGGTCTGACCACGGCGCGGCTTTCTTTTGCTCGCCCTGCGGCCTTTGAACAACTAAGGGTGCGTCCCCGTGTTGTTTCCATCGTTCCGGCTTTTGCGCCTGACCGCGAGGCGGTTGAACAATTTATTACCGGTATATATGAGCGCTCTTACGGGGCCCGTATTAATGTCCATTATCCCGTCTTGATGAGTGTCAGGGATGCGGCGGGGCGGCTTCTGGCAGCCACCGGGTTTCGTCCGGCAGGAGAGGCGGCGCTTTTCCTGGAGCAATATCTGGAAAGGCCCGTGGAGGAAGTTTTAAACGTGCCCCGCCACCAGATTGTAGAAATCGGCAACCTAGCCTCGAAGGGTGGCGGTGCTTCGCTCTATCTGTTTGCGGCTCTTGCCGCTTACCTGAATTACAAGGGGTTTACCCAGGCTGTTGTGACTAGCACGGATTTTCTGGAGCGGCGTTTCCGGCAGATGGGTTTGCAGCCCAAGCGCCATGCGAAAGCTGATCCCGCACTTCTTCTGAGTGATGGGGAGAACTGGGGCAGTTATTACGATACCCAGCCCCGTGTGATTTCCGGATCGGTCGCGCAGGGATATAAACGCCTTCAGCAGCAGCTTGGTGCCGAATACCGCGATTGCCGTCCGCGCCTGTTTCCCCGCCTTCATTATAAAATGCCGGAAGGTACGTGATGTTGCTTAACCGTCTTTGCAACCATGACCCGGAAAGAATTGCGCTGCGTGATGAAGAACACGCTGTGTCTTACGGCCAGTTGAGACAGGAAATTGAACACCGTATGCGCGCCCTTGAGGGCGTATCGGTCCTGGCCATAGCCCTGGATAATAGTGCCGAGTGGATTTTGTGGGACCTTGCCGCAATGCAGGCGTCTATTCCCTGTGTTCCCGTTCCTCCGTTTTTCTCCCAAACACAGACCGACCATCTCCTCCACACGGCCGGTGTTTCGCATCTCCTTACCCCACAAGGACTGCGCGGCATCGGCCGGGAGGAGAAGTCTGCGCTGCCTTCCTTAACAGCGAAAGTGACATTTACCTCCGGCACGACCGGAACGCCTAAAGGTGTTTGTTTGCCTTGGGAAGCGATGGAAAATGTAGCTTCCGGCATTGTCGGTCTGCTTGGTGACAAGTTTACCGGAACGCATGCCTGCATTCTGCCCCTTGCCGTGCTTCTGGAGAACGTCGCTGGGGTTTATGCCGGTCTTATGGCAGGGTGTACAATTTATACTGCAGGTCTGCAGACTTTTGGTAAAAACTACGAAAATCTTTACGATGTTTTGCGTCAAACAGAGGCCACTTCTGTTATTCTTGTGCCAGAGATTTTGCGCGTTTTAATGGCGCATGTTGCCGCTAAAGGACCGCTTCCCCATTTGAGATTTGTTGCTGTCGGCGGATCTAAAGTCAATTCGTCGCTTATTACAAAAGCCCGTAAAATGGGCCTCCCGGTTTATGAGGGCTACGGCCTTTCCGAATGCGCGTCTGTGGTTGCGCTGAACACTCCGGGCAACGACAGGCTTGGCACAGTGGGAAAATTTCTGCCGCATATTCATGCACATATTACCAACGGACAAATACAAATCAGAAATCCGGGCTTTTTGGGCTATGTCGGTGAAAAAGCCTCTGTTGATTTTAATACCGGAGATCTGGGATCGCTGGATGAAAGCGGGTTTTTATCAGTTACGGGGCGTAGCAAAAACGTCCTTATCACATCCTATGGCCGCAATATTTCCCCCGAATGGGTAGAGGCCGGACTGCTCAGCCAGCACGCTATAGCCCAGACCGTTGTTTACGGTGATGCGCAGCCGCATCTTTCTGCGTTGATTGTGCCTGCTTTACCCGATGCCGATATCCAGGGCGCGGTCGATGCCGCCAATCGAAGCCTGCCGGATTACGCACAAATTAAGAGTTTCACAGTTATTCCCCCGTTCACGGTGGCGGACGGCACGCTTACGGGCACAGGCCGTCCGCGCCGTGAACAAATTTTGAAAAGATACATAAAGGAGACAGATAATGAACTTTTACGACAGGCTGGTTAAGGAAACAGAAGCGGCGCGCGCGGAACTTTACGCCGTGCCGCAACTGATAGACGGCATGCAGGGCCATATAAGCCGCGAGACTTACATCGCTTATCTGACGCAGGCTTATCATCATGTTTCTCATACGGTGCCTTTCCTGATGACTATGGGCTCGAAACTGCCGTCATCCAAGAAATGGATGCATAAGGCGATTATTGAATATCAGGAGGAAGAGGTCGGCCATGAGGAGTGGATTTTAAACGATATCGAGGCCGCGGGTGGCGATAAGGAATCGGCCCGTAATTCCGTACCGGATCTCGAAACGCAAGTGTTGGTTGCCTATAATTACGATTATATCAACCGCAAAAACCCAGTCGGTTTTTTCGGCATGGTTTTTATGCTGGAGAGTACATCCACCCAAATCGCCAATAAAGGTGCGGACGCTGTAAAAACAGCTCTGAACCTCCCGCAAAGGGCATTTTCCTACCTTTATTCCCATGGCGAACTGGACATTTCACATATGAAGTTTTTCGAGGAAACGGTGAACAAAATTACCGATCCCGACGACCAGAAAGCCATTATCGAAGTCGCGCAAAATACGTTCCGGCTGTTTGCGGGTGTCCTGCGCGCTATTCCTCATGGAAGGGAGATCAAAAATGCTGCTTAAAGGTGAAACCGTCTATATCACAGGCGGAACAGGAGGCATAGGTACGCCGCTCGTACAAATGCTTCGGAACGAAGGTGCGAAGGTAATAGTGCACGATATTGAAAAAAACGGCGATCTTGTTGCCAATCTTGACAATGTTTGTGATTACCTGCGGCAAAATACGCCCGATATTCTGATCAACATGGCCGGGTATAACGTATTGGATTATTGCGAAAATCAAAACCTGAAGGAGATTGTCGACCTTAACATGATGGTGCCGATGCGCCTGACGCAGGCGGTCTTGCCGGGGATGAAAGCGCTGGGGTTCGGCCATATCGTGAATATGGGGTCCATGACAGCGCTTATTCCGCTACCTCACCTGACCGGGTATGTTGCAGCCAAGGCCGGGCTGAAAGGTTTTAACGATGCGTTGCGCCGCGAACTTGGAGGGACGGATATCAAGCTGACATACGTTGCGCCGCGCGCCGTTAAAACGCCGATGAACTCGGGGATAAAAGCCGAGGTGAATGCGCGTACAAAGGTTAAATATGACGATCCCGTTTATGTGGCGGAGCGTATATTTCAGGCGATCTTACGCAAGGAAAGAGAGGTTCGGCTGGGCTGGCCGGAGCGGCTCTTTGCCTTCATAAACGCCAATTTTCCCGCAGTTATTGACAAGGGTTTGCAGCAAAACCGCGAAATCGGTGAAGAAGCGCTTGATGGAGCAACTGACACTCAACAAATAAGGAAAGCTGTAGCATGAAACTTACATTCAAAATTTTAACAGGTATTTTCGGTCTGTTCTGGCTTATTTTCGGCCTGAATTATTTTTTCCATTTTTTTCCTCTTCCCCAGCAATCGCAAGCTGGATCGGATTTTATGACCGCCCTTAAAAATAGTGGTTATGTGTTGCCGCTGGTTTACGGCACGCAAATTGTCGCGGGAGTCATGTTTCTGGCGCGGCGCTTTGTCGGGCTGGCGTTGCTTTTGCTTGGGCCAGTTATCCTGAACATCCTTTTCTACGACCTGTTTCTTAACCCGTCGGGTGTGATTACCGGCGTGGTGATTACCGTGCTTTATGGGTTTTTATTGTTTGATCAGCGGCAAAAACTCATTCCGATTTTACAATCTTAGAGAGGGAGAAACTTAAATGAAAAAAACTCTGATTTTATCGGCCGCCTTGGCGGCCCTTTGCGCTGGATCGGGCTCCGTGGCAGCACAGGATTACGATAGTCCCTATATGCAGGCGCAGCAAGAATCGTCTGCTCAGGCGGCTGGCGGACAATTTTCTCAAGACCCGATGATGGAGCAGATCCATTATCTGCAGACGGAGTGGGCCCGGATTAAATATCAGATTGTCGATAAAGAAGCGCAGCTTAACGCCATCCATCAGCTTGAGGATCATGCCGCGAAGGTAACGGCGGCTTATCCGGAAAGACCCGAGCCGAAAATCTGGGAAGGGATCATTCTTTCCACTGATGCGGGGATCGTGAAGGGCATGTCGGCGTTGGGCAAAGTTAAGCAGGCCAGAGAGCTTTTTGAAAGTTCGCTTCAGGAAGACCCGTACGCTATGGATGGCTCGGCGCATACATCGCTTGGTTCCCTGTATTACCAGGTGCCGGGCTGGCCGATTGCTTTCGGTGATGACGAAGAAGCGGAGAAGCAACTGAAGCAAGCGCTACAGTTGAATCCAAACGGAATCGATCCCAATTACTTCTATGGTGATTTCCTGATGCGTGACGACCGTTACGATGAGGCTAAGGTTTATCTGGAACGTGCACTGCAGGCCCCCGACAGGCCGGGCCGTGAACTGGCAGATGCCGGACGCAGGCAGGAAATCAGGGCGGCTCTTGCAAAACTCAGCCGGACAGGCAAAAATGAGAGCAAACCTCAATATAACTAGGTTGCGGGATCAATGCGCATATTGCTCGTCGAAGATGACAGGAACCTTGGCCGTGCCACGGCTGAAGGGCTTAGGGAGTCTTATGCTGTCGATTGGGTAGGGTCGGTCGAAGAAGCGCGCGACGCGCTTGCCACAACATCTTATTCCATGCTTGTTCTCGATATTAACTTGCCCGGGGAATCCGGGCTGGATTTATTGCAGGATTTGCGTAGAAACAAAGATCAGATTCCTGTCCTTATGCTGACGGCACGCGACGCTATTCGCCACCGCGTGGAAGGGTTGAACGCCGGGGCGGACGACTATCTGGTCAAACCGTTCGATCTGGATGAATTGCTGGCCCGTTGTGCCGCCCAGATCAGGCGCGGGAGCGGGCAGGCAAGTCCTTTAATAATCCTTCGCGATATTGAGTACGAGCCGGCCGGGAGACATCTTAAAAAGAACGGGGAAACCGTGAGGCTTTCCAGCCGGGAACTGGCGGTTTTTGATTGCCTGATACGCAATATTGACCGTACCGTTTCCAAGGAAAAAATCATGGAAAGCGTGTACGACTGGTCGTCGGAAGAGATAGAAAGCAATACCATCGAAGTTCATGTCGCGGCATTGCGACGCAAGCTTGGTCGTGATTTGATCAGGACAATTCGCGGCGTGGGGTATATTATCCCCAAATGAGAAAGACGTATTCCCTCCGCGTAAGGCTCCTTATCTGGATCAGTGTTCCCATTCTGGTGGCAACCCTTCTGGCTGCCATGATCAGTTACGTTTTTGCCCGCCACGAGGTTGAGGAAGTTTACGATGCGCAGCTGGCTCACTCCGCTAAGGTTTTGCTGCAGCTTACACAGCATGAAATAAAGCGAAGCGAGAGCTTTGAGCTTGGCGTGGAAAACCCCGCGTTGCAACACCGTTATGAACGTAAGCTTGGTTTTCGCATATGGGCCAATAACCGCCTGATTACCCAGTCGCCCAGTACGGAAGGGTTTGGCAATTTTGAAGCGCCGCCGGGTTTTTCGGATCAGAAAATCGGAAAATATGACTGGCGGTTTTTCGTGTTTCTGGATCCCGCAGATAATATAAGAATCGAAATTTCCGAACGTTATGATGTTCGCTACGAGTTGATATTCCAGCTCATGAGCTCTTTAGTGCTTCCTGCTGTTGTGTTTATTCCGGTTATCCTGCTTATCGTCTGGATCGGAGCGCGTAAGGTTTTGAAACCGGTGGTGAATATTTCCGCTGACGTCGACAGGCGCGGTAGTGATGACCTGTCGCCGATTGCGGATAATATCCTACCGCGGGAAATCGCTCCTCTTATTCAGGCGCTCAACCGTTTGTTTAGAAGGCTGTCGGAAAGTTTTAGGCGTGAGCGCGAATTTACCGACCACGCGGCGCATGAGTTGCGCACTCCTCTGGCGGCCATGAAAACCCAGACACAGGTGTTGATGAAAAAGGCCAGAGAGATGCCCGAATGCGCCGAAGGTCTGGAGAATTTGCAATCCTCCATCAACCGGGCTGCGCATCTGGTGGAACAGCTTCTGGCGCTGGCCCGTCTGCAAAGCGAGGATCTTCCCAAGGAGCGGACGAATTTATCGGAGATTTTACAGGACGTTGCCTTGGAAATGCGACACAGGGCAGAGGATAAACGCATAGAGATGCAAATGGATATCGCGCCTGATATCTATATTCATGCCCATGGCGCCTCTATTTCCATTCTTCTCGGGAACCTGCTGGAAAATGCCGTCAAATATACACCTGGTGGAGGCAGTGTTCACGTCACGCTCCGCGACGATGGTTCGCTCGAAATTTCCGATACAGGACCGGGGCTAAGTGAAAGGGACAAGGCGCGCGTATTCGAACGTTTTGTGCGTGTTGATAAATCCGGCCAGAGCGGCAGCGGGCTGGGTCTATCTATAGCCGGTTGGATCGCGGGAGCGCACGATATTGAAATAAGGTTGCTTGATAACGTTCCACAGGGATTAAAGGTCGAAATGAAATGGGAGGTCTTTGCATGAAAGTGCCGGCCATAAACGCCTTGTTGCTTTGCGGTGCTCTTTTGGGGCTTTTGTCTGTAATCATGGGAGCGCTGGGCGATCATGCTCTCGGCCTGTCTTCGCAACAGGCGTCCAGTCTGGATACCGCCATTCGCTACAACATGCTTTATGCTGTTTTAATTTCTGTTATCGCCCTGCGAGATACGTCAAAAGCCGTTGTTTCCGGTTGGGTTTTCGCGGTTGGAACAGCCTTGTTTTGCGGCGGTATTTATACTGCCCTTCTGATCGGAATCGGCGGGTTGACATATCTTACACCCTTGGGCGGCCTGGGTATTATGGCAGGTTGGCTCAGTCTTGCCTGGTTTGCAGTTCAAAGGGAAATTTAAAAGAGTTTCCAGACAGTTTACAAAGACTTGCCATTTTTACCGTAAGCAAGTAAGAATAAGCCGTCTTTTACAGGCTTTTAGGGGTATAGCTCAGTTGGTAGAGCGACGGTCTCCAAAACCGTAGGTCGCGGGTTCAAGTCCTGCTGCCCCTGCCATCCGTGACGATCGGTTAAATTGAACATCCGGTCGAAGGGTTCACGCAAGGTATAGCGCAGCTTTCCGCCGTCCAGTTTCAGGTTCGCAAATACCCGATTTACCAGCTCACGCCGCAGGGCCGTATTAGACGTTTTGAAGAGGTCATAAGCTTCTGAAGCCAGACTGAGCATGGTTAACATGGAATCCTTAAAGGAATCGTCCCCGGCCCGCGCCCCGGCGATATTATCCTCCAGCCCGATCTGATCTGTGCGTATTTTGGCCTTTTTATCCTCAAATTCGGCCCGCTCGATGGTGCCGTCCAAAAGCAAGTCCATAAGCGTATCCAGCCGGTTTTGCAGCTTGGTATGCTCGCGTTGCCATTCCCCGACCTGCCGCCGGATAAAGCCGCGCTCGGATTGCTCGGTCTGGCGGAGATAGCCCTGCAGAAAGGTCAGCAAGTCCGGTTCGACCTGCAAGCCCTTTAAAACCTCTTCCACCTGCGCTAGAATTTTTTCCTCGCGCACCCACATTTTCTTGTCCGGATTATCCGGTTTCCAGCAGCGCAAATACGTCCAAGAAGCCGTTTCGCCACTTTTATAGGTTTTCTTCTGTTCCGAAGCCGTTACCAGCCTCCCCGTTGTGGCGCAGGTAATCAGGCCGCGAAAGACAAACTCCTTGCCCGCCCACTGGAAAGGCTTTTTGTGCCAGCCTTCCAGAACGGCCTGGCACTGGTCGAACAGGTCCCACCGCGGGTCGCCGTCGCCGGCGCGAAGACGGTGCCCGACGGCGCCGATGATCCCGGCGTTGTTGAACATCACGTCGATCCGGCCGAAC
>CAZBNG010000008.1:0-21534 GCA_964493095.1 uncultured Pseudobdellovibrionaceae bacterium | reverse complement strand
GGTTCATAACGGTGCTGGTAAAGCTGGCCCTTGATGAGCATCTGGCCGTAATAAAAGGGGTTGTTAAAAATCTTATGGATCAGCGCCTTTTGCGGATGCGATTTCTTGCCGTATTTATTGCGCATTCCCCAATTTCGGGCTTTTTCCACCATCTCGCTCAAGGTGAACGCGCCAGTGGCGTATTCCTCAAACAGCTTTTTGACCAGCGGCGCATTGTCGGGGTCGAGGATAATATCGCTCTTGCCGCGCTCATCCTTCACATTCATATAGCCGAGCGGCGCTTTGGCGATCCATTCGCCCATGCGAATTTTCTGGTCGAAGGAGCGCTTCACATTGTCGCGCATACTATCAATGTAAGATTGCGCCATAATCACGCCCATCGACCACATGAGCCGCTCCTGTGAAACCGAGTCCTTGTGAATGACGTAGTTTTCGGTATTGAAATGCAGTTCGATCTTGCCTTTTTGAATAAGCTCATCGAGCAACGGATATTCCTTGAAAGAGCGCTGCACCCGGTCAACCTTGTCGGCGACAATAGCAATCGGCTCGCGCTGGGCGCGCACGAATTTAATCATGGCCATGAATTTGCGCCGGTCGCCCATTGTTGAGCTTTCCGTGATTTCAAAGGTTCGAACGACATTCAGGTTACGGCGCAGGCAATAGGTTTCCAGCCGGTGTTTCTGCGCGTCAATGGAATAGCCCTCTTCCTGCTCCTTGGACGATACGCGGGCCAGGATTATAGCCTTGCGGGCCTTGAGGGCGGCGGAATCGTCATTATGGTATCTATTCATCATCCCTCGTCATCCAGCCCTTTTTGACGCTTCATTTCAAGGAGTAATTTGCCAAATCCAATAAAGTTACGGGTGGCCGCATGGCAGCGCTCTTCGGAAATCCCCTCCGGGTAGAGGGAGCGGATTTTGTCGTTTATAAGGCCGTAATAATCCTCGGCACTAAGATCGTCCCGGCAGGCATCGGGCCGCGCAGATTGCGCGGCGGCGGCGGGGTTTTTGGAATGGGTGATTCGGCCTGTCATACCCCAAAGGTAGCCGTTTAGGCGGTTGACATTCTCCGTCACCAGTCCGCGTTGATTTGTTCCCGCTTGGTTGACGCAACCGATTTGTCAACCTGTCAACCGGTGTAAACCTCGTTTGGAATCCGGCGACTGGCGGCACGCCGTACCGCCCAAACCCTCGACCGTTTGAGCCTTTTGGAAGAACCTAAAAAATTTCAGTGCAAGCCGGGTGCAAGGAAAAGTGTAAGGGTTTTAGTGTTTTGTAATCCTTATCTTTTTAATACATAACTTACACTCTTACACTGTTTACGCATTTCTATTTCTTTGGAGGTTTTTATTTTTGTGAAAGCTTCCCACTATAAAACTATACCCCCGTAAAACCGTAAGAGCGTAAAGCACGGTTGTTAGTGTATTGAGATATTTGGAGATTGCGCGCTTACACCGGCGCTTACAGCGGGCTTACGCTTTGTCGGCTTTTGAAGGAAGATATTCGAACGGGATGCGCGTGGCGCGCGAGGATACGCCATCAAAGGAAATGCAGTTGCCCGCGGCCCCGATGCCGGGAAGCGAGCGCAGTGCGTCAAGCCAGCCGTCTTTCCACTTGCTGTTTTGAAAGGCCGCGCGGCGCAGGCCCTCATGCTGATTGGCGACCAGAAGGTGCGGCGTTTTGGTATGAAAATCTCTGAGCATCAGCCCGATTTGCACAAGCGTTTCCCTGGCCCAATCGCCCTTGCTGGCGTCCATGGCATCCAGAATGGCCTTGCCGATGGTTTTGTTATCGTCCCGACCCAAAGCGACCGGGCTGGAAAACAGACGGTTTAGGCAAAGCTGACCTTCATTCTCCGTGTCTTCATTGGCGATCCATTCCTCAATCAGCGGGCGGATCATCTCAACTCGTTCCTCGATAGAATCCGTTTCCTCCGGCGGGTAATCGCACAGGAAAATATCCATGCCCGCCAGGATGGTGCCGAACTGGTCGGCGGCGCGGGCGCTGAGATTCATGTGATCGGTGAGATAAGAATGGAAGACATGAAACGCTTGCTCGAAATGATCCCGCTGGTTGATGGCCCGCCGCCAGAGTTTCGGGGCAAGTTCCGATGCAAGGGCAATGGTCGCTTTCACTCTGGCCTTGCCGCCGGATTTTTGTTTGGCCGTAAGTGGCAAGAGCCGCAGGCGCGTAATGCGCGATAAATCCTGCGGCTCCAGCGGCGGCGGTGAAATGCAGAACATCATGATGCAGCTATTGAGGCGGAAATGCTGAGCGGTGCCGCCGGGCGTACCGCGCTGTATATTCGCGCCGCGGCCTCCGGACATTTGCCGGATCATTTTTATCATGCGTTTCGTGTTCCCTGTGGAATAGGCATCGTTTTCCGCCTCGTCAAGCAGGCCAACGCGGGCCTGATTGTTCATATCCTGCCGCAGGCCCGCTTCGGTATTGCCGGTTGAGGGAATAAAGCAGGCAGACCCCAGCGCGGCCTCCATAAGTTCGAGCAAGGTAGATTTGCCCGATCCGAGCAGCCCGTAAAACAGGGCATGGGCTTTCCAGTCCAATGTGCCTGCAATGAAGGCTTGGCCCAGCAAACCAAGGGCGATTTCCGCGCCGTGTTTGTGCTCGAAATTCCAGAGCCTGAAACCGGCCAGGAGTTCTTGGCATTTTTCCAATGGGGCCGGTTCATCGGCGGGTTTGGCAATCGCGGGCGCGGCCACATACATGCAGCCCTCATCCTCAAAACCGGCCTGCGTCCATGTGCCGTTAATCAATACTTCGTCGCCGCAATGAATGACGGGCTGGCCACTAGAATGTTTCCAGACGCCGGTTTTTCTGAGCGGCATTGAAGCATCAAATAGTCTTTTTTGAACGCAGCGTTTTATCAGATAGCTGCGTGCGGCGCTCACATTAAACTCACAGCCGGTCTTGGCTTTGCCGCTGTTCGGTTTGATCGGAAAATATTTTTGCAGCCAGGTAAGATCGCCGTCAAACAGGCTTTGAAACCCGGCCTCGTTCATTTCATAAGTTCTGAATTTACGCATCTCGCCAAGCTTGGACATGAAAAAATAAGCGCCGTCATTGGTGCCGAGAATCTGGATCGGACATTCGGCTTCCCTCTTGTCCGGCATGGCTTTGCGGTTTTTGATCGCTTTGGAAACAGCGTTCTTTTTGACAGGTTTCTTTTTCTCAGCCATGGCGTTCTCCCTGTGCCATGTCGTTAAAATCTGTTCCCATCCACGGCTGCGCGATTGAAACTTCCCGCCCCTCGGCCCGCAATCTTTCCGCCCCTTCGCCGAGAATTTTCATGAGCGTATGCCGGTCGCTGTCCGCATCGGCCAGATAGACGACCTCGCGCACGGTTTCAGGAAGGATGAGCGCTTTCATATTGGTGAGCGAGATAGCCGCCCAGACCGGCAAATCGGTATTGTGCTGGCGGACGGATAATGCTGTTTCGATACCTTCGGCCACACCCAGCAACGGCCCGGCGGGGTAAAGGCGTATAGCGCCGCCGCTGAAACCGCCCAGCGCCAGCTTGGTTTTAGCAACGGGAGCTTTATCGCCCTGCGGCGTAATGAATGTGCGGTGGATGCCGGTGATTTGATTTTCGTGATTATGGATGCAGGCAACCATAGTGGGGAAGGTTTTTCCTTCGGGATGTTTCAGGGCAGGATGAAAGCGCAGGACGGCCGGAAACGGATCAAGTTCTATGCCGCGTTTCTTTAAATACAACTCTACCGGGCTGCCGCGCGCAGGGCGGGTTTCCTGCCAGAGTTTGCGGGCATAGGCACCGGTGTCTTTTTTGGGCTTTAGCTCAGGGGCAGGTTGTTGTTTTGGCACCGGCATAGAATCAATACACGCCAGGGCCTCGCGGTTGTCACGGCAACCGTGGATGAGCCGTACAAAATCGAACGCATCACCGGCGACACCGCAGCCGAAACATTTGAAACGGCACCGCCCATTTTTCTGATAGACGCTGAAGGATGGCGTGTTTTCCGCGTGAAAGGGGCATAGCCCCCACCAGTCCGCACCGCTCTTTTTGAGCGCGCAGCCATGTATTTCGGCCAGGGCGCGTAAATCGGTGTTTTCAACAAAATCTTTGATTTGGTTTGTCACAACGGCTTTCTCCGGAAATTTTTGAAAAAGAATCGATTCGACTCTCTTCTTAAATTTTAGGAGAAAACGGGTCTTATTTTCTCTGTAAGCAATCCGCCGCTATTCTTTCCCGGCTGGTTGACGTTTTTTCTTCTTTTTGGATTTTGTGTCGGGGAGCCAGTTCAGAATTTCGAGATACTTCTTCCCTTCAATGTATTTCTTTGCTTCGCGCAAATTGTGCCTCGGCTTGTCCTCTAGCTTCTTTTCCAGATCGACGCGGTGCCGTTTATCGTTCTGTTCAATCTTATATGCATCTTCCGGCCATAAAATTTTTCCCAATTCAAGTAGGGTTGGCTTCTTTCCCAACTCCGATTCAAGCTTTTTGTATATGTCATACGTTTCCAAAAGCTCCAGCAGGTTTTCCGGGTCGTAATAATTTGTATGCTCGGCGCAGTTATTGGTACGCAGGAAAAAATCAAATTCCTCAAGCTGTTTAATCCTCGGACGCCTGAAGTCTGCCAAAATGAAAGCCCGTCCGCGCAAATCGAAATCTTTCGGATTAAAATTGTTATCGGTCATCACAATGCCGTTAAGCACATGTTCCGGTGCCCAAATTTCGATGGAAACCTCATGGCCTGATTTTTTTGGATCTTCCGGGTAAATCAGCCCAAATGGCTTGAGAAGCCCATATTCCTTGGTTTGCGAAAATTCTTCCCAATACGGCAAGATCTCCGGTTTTGGGCTTTTATGAATATGCGTTCCGGCAATTTTGCAAAGAGCCTCAAGGCACCGGGGCTGGATAGCGGTAAAATCCTCATTCCGGCGGCAAAATTCCCACGCCCATTGATGCGGCCAGAGGCCTCCGTAATGGCCTCTATTGGGACTTTCAAACTCAAATGCTTTTTTGGATTTTCGCCGCGCCATTTTCTCTTTTCCTTAAACCTATTGAATCAAGGCAATTTATCGCGCGGAGTCAATCGTCTCCGTCCAGTTTATAGCTGGCCACGGTTTCAACCAGCTTCATGACGTGCTTTTGGGCGTCCGGTTCACGGATACCGCGGTAGGTTTTCAGGAGTTTGATTTCGTCCTTGGACAGCCACAAATGCTTGGTGTCCAGCAGGACGCCCTCCAGCCCGGAGAAAAACTCAATAACCGAAACGTCAAGCGCGCGGGAAAGACGGTACAATGTAGAGGCCGACATGCGGTTGATGCCCTTCTCATATTTCTGGATGTGCTGGAAGGTCACGCCAATGGCTTTGCCAAGTTGTTGCTGGGACAGGCCGCGCCAGGCCCTGAAGGCATGCAGAATGGCAGCAGCATTCAGATCAACCGGATCGGGTTTGCCTTTGGTTTTTTTCTTCTTGGGCGGCATTTTATTATAAACTTGTACGATAATACATCATTAAAAATGACTATATATCATAAATAATGATAAATTATCAATATCAATGACGCGTCATTTTTCTCTGATTGGTACCTTTTTCTTTGTGAAGGAGGGCCTAAAATATGCCAGTCAGGAACATAAGCGGTAAGCGCATTAAACTTGCCAGAACAAATAGGGAGATGGCGCAGGCCGATTTATGTGCTGCGTTGTCCGATGATCATAAAATCGAAATGACACAAAATACGCTGTCCAATATTGAACGCGGACACCGGATTGTACGCGATGATGAGTTAGCGGCTTTCGCGCAAATTCTCGATGTTAATCCATCTTGGCTGCTGTTCGGCGATAAGCCACCGAAATTTAGCGAACCGGCGTTGAAGAGCAAATAAAGCTGTAAAAAAATAGCGGTTTTATTGACACTTGCTCTTTTTTATCCATATAGTGGACTATTAGCTTTCAACAGAAGCTTGCCGTCCGCGATAGCGAAGCTGTATCAGCGCTGTTTGGTGATTTAATTTTCTTTATAGCTTAATCGAAAAACCAATGTTCTCGTTTGGAGAACGGCAGCGGACGACGTATTTTCAGCGGGAATTAAGGAGATTTTCGATGAGCCTTAAATCTAACGGCCAGAGCGCCGACTATATCAAACGACACGCTAAAAAAATCAAAAAGGAAACGGGCGTTTCCCATCACGATGCTTTGGATCAAGCATCGCAGGAGGCAGGGTTTTCCAACTGGAAACACTTTATCCGTTCTGCAAAGCAGGATTCCACGTCTTCGGTTATGACTTACACGAGGCCGTTGAGCGGCGTGAAGGTGCAAAAGCCCAATGCAAAAATGCCCATTCCTGCTCATCAGGAAGCAGGAAAGCTGCTCAGGGAGGCAAGGACGGGTGCGCTTTATTGCTGGAAACGCCTTGATCCCTATATCAATCCGGTGCGGGATTTGCTCGATGACTGGGTGCAACTGGAATATCCCAGCCGGGAAGAAATGCCGGATGACGTATTCCGAAAGATGTATTTTGGCGAGGGGCCGGAACTGTCCTTCGGTAGCCGGATTTCACTCGATGAGAAAAACCAGCTGGAGGAACGGATCAGGCGCGTAAAGGAAATTCTCAGCGAAAATTATCCAGATTGCCAGCCGGTGTGGGACATGCATCAGCAACTGGATAGCTTCATGAAGGAAGTTGAGGATTGGTACAAGACATCCGAAGAAGCCCACAAGGCTAAGGCCAGTGGCGGACTGGCCAGGGGTACTTATGTGCATATCAAGCCCTGGGGCTGGGATGCGCTGGTCTATGATTATGATGAGGCAAATCAGACGGTGCGGTGTTACACCGAAAGCGGCACGGCGCTTGTTGCGCGTCATGAGGTTTCGGTGCACAGCGACCAGTCAAAGGCTGAAGCCTTTTCGCCCATGCGTCTTTTCCTTCCCTACGGGAAATGGACATGCGCCGATGGATCGGAGGTTTTGTTCAGCCGTGATTATTGTCCCCTCTGGGCGAAACTGCCGAACGGCGACGTCGTTTCGATGGAGCCGGATATCTGGGTTTCGTTTAAGGAGCAAAGTTGGTATTTCGACGATACCAATCCGCCGTGGCGTAACGAAGAATCCTTCGATAAAAGTTTTGGCGCTTTGATTGAGTGGGATGTACACAGGCCCTGTCCGCACCTTCTGCTTCGTTTGCCGGAAGCCGTGATGACCGGCAATATGGATATGCTTACAAAGAAGGATATGAACCGCCGGTTTCCCTTGGAAAAAGCCGCTTAAACATTAGGTCACAGAGCAAAAGAGCCTGGAATTTCCAGGCTCTTTTCGATTCATCTTTGCCTTAACCCAGAGTAGAGCTGCTCCGGATGAAACCAGAGCAAAGGAGCAGGCTATGACGGATATTTCAGAAATGCCGAAATTTCACCTTATTGAGTTTTTTGAATTGGAAGATTTCGACCGGGATAATGTTGATACGATTGAAATCCATCCATGCGCGACTTTTACCGGCAAGGACGGTGTAGAATTTACAGAGCAATGCGGGCCGGATGAGGCGCAGTTTTACTCAGTTTTCTTTCATCTAAAGACCGGCGGTCTGTGTTGCATTGCGGACTGCGCATCCGCACAATCCGCTTCACATGTGGCAAAATGCCTGGGCCGGATTTTAAAGGTTGCCGTCTAAATTGACCCAAATTTAGCCCGATACGGCTGAAAATCAGATAATTTTGAGGGAGGGTGGCTTTTTCCGCGTATTAGGGGTAGGACAACAGGAAACGGAGTATTTGACCATGTTGTGGAGAGCCTTTGATAAACTGATCGAAACGCATTTTAGGAAAGCGCCGGATTATGCCCGGTTAGACCGCTTGGAGGGGGACGTGTGGGCGCGCATACGGCAAAGCAAATCCAAAGCGCAAGGCGGTATTTTGATCTTTCCGGCATGGGGCGATACGCGCCTGCGCTATGCTTCTTTGGTTCTGGCGCTGGCGGCGGGGTTAATGGCCTCACAAGTCTCATTTGGTCATTCACAAAACAGGGCGCAATCTGATACCTTGGGTCTGGAGGTATTTTCCGTGCACGCGCCTTACCTGATTACATCAACGATTTACGAACCCGATCCGGCATCCTCATGAAACAGTTCTGGCAGGTTCTTTTTTTCGCAATGATTGTGGCCTGCGCGGCCATCGGCGGTCTATTGATCGGCCAGAATTTCATGAGCCGGGATAATAGCTCAGTACCTATGCATACGGCAGGCGACATGCACGCTCTCTTCCACCATGACCTGAATTTGAATGTGCAGCAGCAAAAAAAACTGGTGGTTATTGAGAAAGATTTCAGCCGTCAGAAGGCTATGTATGAAGAGCAGATGAAGCTTGCCAATATGGAACTAGCCGAAGCGATTAAAGAAGGCGGATATTTCTCGCCCCATGTGCAGGAAGCGGTCGATAAAATCCATAACGCCATGGGCGAGTTGCAAAAACTGACGCTAAGGCACTTGGCTGATATGCAGGCTATTCTGAGTGAAGACCAGAACAAAAAGCTTGAGGAGAAAGTCGTTGAGCAACTATACAGGAACGCTGGAAAATAAACCGATGTCCGAACTTCCCGACGGGGAGTTAATGCTGGCCCTGCAAAATGGCCGGGATGCGGCGCTCGACCAGCTTATGAAACGCCACAAGCAACCGCTTTTCCATTTTGTCACCCGCTACACGCGTGATGAGGACACCTCTTACGATATCGTGCAGGAGGCTTTTTTTCGGGTTTATGACCGGGCGGAAACATACAATCCGTCCTATCGGTTTAAAACCTGGCTCTATCAAATTGCCCTCAATCTTTGCCGCGATTATGCCCGCAAGAAAAAGCTGCAATCGATTCTTTCATTAGATGCGTGGACGGATGATACGGACAAAGGCTCTCTCCATGATGTTCTGGCCAGCGGCGAGAATATCGAAAGCCTGACAGAGCACCGGCAAACCCTTGAGCTTTTAGGCAAGGAAATTGATAAATTGCCGCACAAGCTGAAAACCGCGCTAATCCTGTTCGCGCTGGAAGACCGCTCGCAAGAGGAATGCGCCCGCATCCTTGGTGTAACGCCGAAAACAGTTGAAACGCGGGTGTACCGGGCACGTAAACTGCTGATGCAGAAGCTGGCAAAAAGCCTGTAAATCTTATTTTTTCAATAGTCATATTGATGAGCCTTTTTACGAAGGCTCTAAAAAAGTCTGAGGGATTAAGCTATACTCTTCGTAATAAGGTTAACGACCGTATTTCGGAGAAAGCTATGAAATTCCAAAGACTTTTAACTATCAGCACCGCCCTTATTTTCTTTACGTCCGGGGCGGCATTTGCTTCCTCATTTGAGGAATACGTCCAGCGTTTGAGTGAGCATCCGCAGGTGGAGAGCATTCTGGCCGACAGCGAGGCCTCAAAGGCGCAGGCTGAAGGCGAACTCGGCCTGCCTGATCCTATGGTCATGCTTGGGATTGACAACCTTCCGATATCCGATCCGGCGTTTGACCGGTTTTTGCCAACCTCTAAGGTGATCGGTTTTAGCCAGCAAATTCCAAACCCGGCCTTGCGCGGCGCGAAAGCGGACAAGCTGGAACAAATGTCCGAAAAGCAAAAATTAATGGCCGCTTATACGCAGGCCAGGCTGCGTTATATGTTGATTGCGAAACTGGCCGAATATGAGAGCGTTAAAACGCAACAAAAGCTGATCAAAACCCAGCTCGGTTATTACCACGAATTGGAGGACACTTTTAAAGGGCAGATTGAATCCGGACGTGCCGTTTATCAGCGTTTTTCTGAAGTTGATGTGGAGCGTGCCGAGGCTGAGCGCAAGCTGAATGATCTGGATGCCCAGATGGCAGACATTGAGGCCGAATTTATCCGGCTGATTGGCGAGGTGCCGGAGATTGAAATGCCCCAGATTGCCGCCGATACACCATGGGATCAGAACCCGAATGCGCTTTATGCCGTTCAGATTGCGGCAGAGGATATTGATATCGCCAAAAAGGATGTCGGGATTGCCGATGCGGCGTTTCTACCCAATTTCGGCGTTAATGCCGTCTACAAACAGCGCGAGGATGGCGAAAACGGCATGTTTCCCGGCGATGACTGGTTTTCTGTGCAGGCGCAGGTCAGTATTCCCCTCTGGGCTTCAAGCAATCAGAAACCCAAATTAAAGGCCGCTAAAGAGCGCGAGCGTAGCGCGATGTTCGCCCATGACGATGTCAGCCGCATGTGGGTCAGACAAATGACAGCAATTAAAAGCGCCCGCGATGCCGCCGCGAAAAATGTAGCGGTCTTGCAGGATAAAGACCATGCCATGAAGGGAAAAATTGACGCTGCGCAACGGAATTACGAGGCCGGAACCGAAGATCTCGACCGTGTGCTTCTGGCTAAAATCGACCGGTTGAATATCCAGGCGCAACTGGCACAGGTTAAGGCCACGCACATAGCCAAAGCGGCGGAGTTCAATTCCAATATTGCTGGCGGTTATAAGGAGACACAGGAATGAGAACAATAATTCCGGCGCTGTTTTTAATATTAGCATTCTTTTCAATGCCTGCGCTGGCGGACGCACAAAAATATACCTGCCCGATGCATCCGCATTATGTGGCTGACCGGCCCGGCAGCTGCCCGATTTGCGGAATGGATCTGGTGCCGCTTGATACTGAAGAGGGTAGCGGTGATGAAGAGGCAATGAGTGAAAGCGCTTCCGAAAATGTGTCCATGACAAGCGAGAAAAAAATCCTGTATTGGCAGGCACCGATGAATCCGAATTACAGAAGCGATAAGCCGGGCAAATCCCCTATGGGTATGGATTTGGTGCCGGTTTATGCCGATGGCGGCGAAGGCGAGAAGAAAGACCCCAACGAGCGCACAGCGGTTACGATTGCGCCGGAAACCGTTCAAAATACGGGCGTGCGCACGGAGAAAGCGCAGATGGCCAGTTTTGGCACGGCGGTGCGCAGCTACGGTGATGTCACGGAAAATGTACGGCTGCAAACTGACATTGCTGGCCGCGTTTCCGGCTGGGTGAAAGATTTGAAATTCAAGGCCGAGGGCGACGAAGTCAAAAAGGGGGAGTTGCTGTTTACATTGGACAGCCCTGAGCTGATTTCGGCACAGCAGGATTATATCAGCGCCCTGCAAACCGGTGTTACAGGAAGAATTAATGCGGCAGAAAGACGATTGCGCTCGCTCGGCGTACAAGAGGGGGTAGTTGCGGATATAAAGAAAAACCGTAAAGCCAAAACCTACATGCCGTTTTATGCACAAAGCGATGGTGTGATCAGTATGATCAGCATTCGTGAAGGCACCTATGTAAAGCCCGGCATGATGGTGATGCAGATTCAGGACTATTCCTCGGTTTGGATTGATGTCAGCATCGCCGAACAGGATATCCCCTACATTGATGAGACGACTAAGGTTACGGTGTCTTTTCCTAATCTCGGCATTCAGGGCAAGCAGGCAAAAGTTGATTACATCTATCCGACCATTGACCGCACCACACGTACGGGCCGTGTTCGGTTGGTGCTGGATAACCCGGATAATATCCTGAAGCCCGGCGCTTATGCGGATGTAGAATTTGAAACCGGCGTCGAGCGCCGCTTATCAATTCCGAGTGATGCGATCCTTAAAAGTAAGGACGGTGATTTTGTCGTCGTGGCTTTGAACGAAAAACGGTTTCAGCCGCGTAAAATATTGGCAGGCCTGCGTTACCGCGGGCGCACCGAAGTTTTAAAGGGGCTGGCAGAAAATGACAATGTTGTCGTCAGCGGGCAGTTTTTGATTGATTCAGAAAGCTCTTTGCGGGAATCGTTCCGCAAAATGCAGCGCATGCAAAGACCGCTTCATCTGCTTGAGGTCGGTGATGACCAAATGGCGATGATCGATCACTTGGTCGATGCAGCGTTATATATTCATAAAGAATTAATGGCGCAGCGCACACCCAATCCCAAAATGATTATGCCTGCAATCACGCTGGGTGATCATCTAATGCCGGTGTTTCGTGGCACGAAACTGCAATTTGTTCTGGAGGATTCTGAAAAAGCATTGATGAATGCCAAGGGCAGCCTGACCGACATGGAATGGCAAGCCAGCTTGAACGAGCTGGTCACAGCCTTGAAACCATGGCTGCTTGAGGGCCGTCCGCAACATTACAAAGGCAAAGGCTTAAAGCTCTATATGGCGCACGGTCTTGATACTTATTGGTTGCAGCTAGACGATGAGGTGCAAAACCCTTACGGCGAAGGCCATCCAATGAAAATAGATTGGCCGGATAAAGTCGAAGCTGATCCTGTTGCCGAAAATTCTGAAGAAACAGAAGCGGCAGAACGTCCAGCGGGAGGCGGCCATGGCGGACATTGATAATCAGGCGCCGGGTGGAGATAATCATCTTTCTCATGACCCGACGAAATCTTTTGTTGCCAAAGTTATAGACTGGTCTGTGCATAATCAGCTGCTGGTCAGCATGATGATGATTGCGCTCTTGGTAGCGGGCATTTTAGCCGTTCAAAAAACGCCGCTTGATGCCATTCCGGACATGTCGGATACGCAGGTGATTATCCGCACCGATTTTGCCGGACAATCGCCGCAAATTGTCGAGGATTTGGTGACCTACCCGCTTTCAACCACCATGCTGGGTCTGCCTAAAACAAAAGATGTGCGCGGGTTTTCCATGTTCGGCAGTTCCTTTGTTTATATCATTTTTGAAGATGATGTGGATCAATATTGGGCGCGCAGCCGCGTCATCGAAGCTCTGTCCAAAATTCAGGGTGACTTGCCGGAAGCGGCCAAGCCGCAGATCGGGCCGGATGCGACAGGCGTGGGATGGGTTTATCAATATGCGCTTGTCGATAAAAGCGGGAATTATGATCTCTCTCAACTGCGCAGCTTGCAGGACTGGTTTTTGCGTTTTGAGTTAGCCACAGTGCCGGGCGTATCGGAAGTGGCCTCGGTTGGCGGATTTGTTAAGGAGTATCAGGTGCTGATCGATCCTAATCGTTTGCGCGCCTTTAATGTACCGCTTAAACGGCTGATGGAAGCGGTTGGAAACGCCAGCATGGAAGCCGGTGGACGTGTCATCGAAAAAGGTGAGATGGAGATGATGATCCGCTCCAAGGGGTATGTCACCAAGCTGGATGAGCTAAGTAAGGTGGTTGTTTATGCCGAAGACGGCGCACCGGTGCGTTTGCAGGATGTCGCCCGTGTCATCGAAGGGCCGGAATTGCGCCGCGGTGTGACTGAACTCAATGGTGAAGGCGAAGTTGTGGCTGGCGTTGTCGTGATGCGTGCTGGCGAAAACGCCCTGCATGTGATCGAGGGCGTTAAAGAGAAGATTGAAGAATTGCAACACGGCCTGCCTGAGGGGATCGAGATTGTCCCGGTTTACGACCGCGCCCCGCTGATTGAAGGAGCCGTTGAGTATTTAAAGGAAAAGCTGATCGAAGAGGCCATAGTAGTAGCCTTGGTTTCCTTTATTTTTCTGCTGCACACACGTTCAGCCTTCGTGGCGATTGTTACATTGCCGCTTGGCGTTTTGGCAGCTTTCATTGTTATGTCGGCACAAGGCATTACCGCAAACATCATGTCACTGGGAGGGATCGCTATTGCTATCGGCGCGATGGTCGATGCCTCGATTGTTATGGTGGAAAACGCACACAGGAAGCTCTCGGAACTACCCAAAGATGCCTCGCGGCAGGAAAAAAACGATGCAATTTTACTGGCAACCAAAGAAGTCGGGCCGGGGCTGTTTTTCTCGTTGCTGATTATTACCGTTTCCTTCCTGCCGGTCTTTGCGTTGACCGGCCAGTCTTACCGCTTGTTTGCTCCGCTGGCTTTCACCAAAACCTATGCCATGGCTTTTGCCTCCATCTTGTCGGTGACGGTCGTGCCGGTGCTGATGCTCTGGCTGATCCGGGGTAAAATTCGTAAAGAAGAAGAAAACCCGATTAACCGCTGGTTTATACATCTTTATGAACCGATCCTGAAACTTGCTTTGCGCCGAAAATGGCTGACTGTTTTGATTGCCGCCGGGCTTTTAGGGTCGATGGCGGTGCCATTGGCTAAAACCGGATCGGAATTTATGCCCGCGCTGTATGAGGGCGAATTGCTCTATATGCCGACGACCCTTCCCGGTGTGTCGATTACCAAGGCCAAGGAAATTCTTCAACAATCCAACCGGCTGATTAAAACCATTCCGGAAGTGCACCATGTTTTCGGCAAGGTCGGGCGCGCCGACAGCGCCACAGACCCGGCTCCGATTTCAATGATTGAAACATGGATCAGGCTTAAGCCTCGTGATGAATGGCGTAAGGGGCTGGATGCCGACGGATTGATTAAGGAGCTTAACAACCGCGTCAAAATTCCCGGTGTGGTCAATTCATGGGGGTATCCGATTAAAATTCGTATGGATATGATTTCCACCGGTATCCGCACGCCGATTGGCATTAAAATCGCCGGGGATGATCTGGATGTCATCGGACGGATTGCGCTGGATATTGAAGCCGCTGTGAAGGATGTGCCGGGCACACGTTCTGCTTTTGCTGATAGGGTGACAGGCGGGAAATATCTGGAGATTGAACCGGATCGGGACGAGTTGGCGCGGCGCAATATCGATCTTGGCGTGTTTCAGAAAATCATTCAAACTGCCCTGGGCGGGATGAAAATGGCCGAGTCCATTCAGGGCCGTGAGCGCTATAATATTATGCTGCGCTATGACCGCCCATTCCGGGAAGACCCCGAAGATCTGGCCGATATTCTGGTTCCAACACCGCAGGGTCAGCATATTCCACTGGGTGAACTGGCGAAGATCGAGTTTGTCGAAGGCCCCCCGATGATCAAGAGCGAAAATGCGCGTCTGACCGGCTGGGTGTTTGTTGATATCGAAGACCGGGATATTGGTTCCTATGTGAAAGATGCGCAGAAAATTGTGGCACAAAAAGTTGAATTGCCTGCCGGATATGCGCTGATCTGGTCGGGTCAGTTTGAACAGATGTTAGAGGCCAAAGCCCGCATGCAGATCGCCGTGCCCGCCGCTATCTTTATTATTTTCACGCTTTTGATGGTGCATTTTGGACGGCTAGATAGGACACTGATTATCATGCTCTCCCTGCCCTTTGGGTTAATCGGCGGGGTTTGGGCGCTCTATCTGGCCGGATATAATTTCTCGGTGGCGGTTGGCGTGGGCTTTATTGCTCTGGCTGGTATTGCGGTCGAAACGGCTGTGGTGATGTTGCTTTATATCGATCATCAGGTTCGGGAACATCCGCCGCAAACCCGTAAAGATTTACTGGAAGACGTAATTCACGGGGCCGTGATGCGGGTGCGGCCCAAGTTGATGACTGTATCCGTTATTTTGGCTGGATTGGCACCGATCTTTATTACCGAAGGCTTAGGGTCTGATGTGATGCGCCGGATTGCCCTGCCGATGGTCGGCGGCATGATTAGTACCACGATCCTGACCCTGATTGTTATTCCTGTGATTTATTATATCTGGGAAGGGCGGCGGTTTAAAAATCCGCAAAGTGAAGCGAAAGAAGTGTTGTCCCATGAAGCATGATCATTCCACAGAATATAAAGCAGGCAGTTTAAGCCTCACAGGGGCGGTATCGATGGGGACTGCCGTGATTATCGGCGCGGGGATTTTTGCCCTGACCGGACAAATTGCCGAACTGGGCGGGCCGTGGTTTCCTTTGGCTTTTCTGGTGGCTGCTGTTGTGACGGCATTTAGCGCTTATTCCTACGTGAAGCTATCCAATGCCTATCCATCCGCGGGCGGCATTGCCATGTTTCTGGAGAAAGCCTACGGCAAAGGCACAATCACGGCAGCCGGAGCGCTGTTAATGTACTTCTCGATGGTGATCAATGAAAGCCTGGTTGCGCGCACATTCGGCTCCTATACCTTGCAGTTATTTGATATCGGGGATGAAAGCTGGCTTGTTCCGGCGCTGGGCGTGGGGCTTTTGATCTTTGCCTTTCTTATCAATATCTCCGGCAACCGCATGATCGGCACGTTTTCGCTTGTCATGTCTGTACTGAAGATCGGCGGAATTGCCGCGTTTGGCCTGGCGGGGTTGTGGCTGTCGGGTTTTTCTTTTGAGAGTTTTTCAGCCAGCCCGTCGCAGCCGGCAACAGCCACAGGTTTTCTGGCGGCGGTGGCGCTTGCCATTCTTGCCTATAAGGGCTTTACCACCATCACCAATAGCGGTTCGGAAATTGTTGATCCGCATCGCAATGTCGGGCGGGCGATTATTCTTTCCATCATCATTTGCGTGGTTGTGTATTTTCTGGTTTCCATGGCTGTAGCAGGAAACCTGACGTTGCCGGAGATTATCGCGGCGAAGAATTTTGCTCTGGCCGAAGCGGCGCGTCCGGCCTTTGGCGATTTAGGCTTGTGGTTTACGGTGGTGCTGGCCATCATCGCCACCGTTTCCGGCGTGATTGCCAGTGCCTTTGCGGTATCAAGGATGCTGGCCATGCTAACCGATATGAAACTGGTGCCGCACAGTCATTTCGGTATGCCTGGCAGCATTCAGAAACATACGCTGGTTTATACGATTGGACTGGCAATGTTCCTGACAATTTTCTTTGATCTCAGCCGCATCGCTTCGCTCGGCGCGATTTTCTACATCATCATGGATATAGCGGTGCATTGGGGCGTGTTCCGCTATTTACGCAAGGAGATTAACGCCAACAGCTTCGTGTTGCTCACGGCTATTGTCATGGATGTATTGGTTCTGGGTGCGTTCCTGATGATTAAGGCGCAGACAGATATGCTGGTGATTTATGTTTCGATCATTGCCATAGTCTTTATTTTTATTGGAGAGCGGCTGTTTCTGAAGTCCTATTTTCATCCCGGCAAAGCGGGAGAATAACGGTGGCGAATAGACGCAGACGCCGTGCGCGAAAGAAACAGAACAGCCTTGAGCCTCCCGTTTCATGGTGGGAAGAATATTCGTGGCTTTTGCTTATAAGCACGGGACTTTTGATTATTGTAGGTTTTGTTGCATGGAAAGAACTGCGCATCCCTCTGGGAAATTCTATTGATAATCCTGCATTCATAAAACAAAGCCGTCCGTTTGAAATCGCATATGGGGACAAAAATGCGCCCGTAACGATTATCGAATATGCCTCTCTGACTTGCGGTAGTTGTAAACATTTCCATGAAGACGTTGTGAAACCACTTGATACATCATATATACGAAACGGACAGGTTCGTTTATTATACCGGCATTATCCACTCAATGCGCCTGCGCTGGAGGGTGCTCTGCTTTTAAGCTGTTTGCCCGACAAAGAAGCAAAGCCTGTGATTGACAGGTTGTTTGCCGAGCAGGATATATGGGCGCTCGCCGATAATCCGCGGGAGCCTCTGCGTAATTATTTTGCCGCCGCTGGAATGGGTGCGGCTGATATTCAGAATTGCCTGGATGATGACCAAAGAAAAGAGGCGATTGTCTTGGAACAACAAAAAGCGCAGGAAGCCATGAATATAAGTTCTACACCCACAATTTTCATCAATGGCGGGCTTTACACTGGTCGGAAACGCCTTACAACGATCAGCCGTGTTGTTGATGTTTTGCTCAAAAAATCTGAAAAATAGGGCAAGGCTTTAAATTTCTTCGTCAAGAGAATGAGGCCTTTCCTTTGAAACACCAAGACCATCATAGGGCGAAGTGCTGCTGTCTGTTGTCTCCTTATTCTGTTGCTTCTTGATTTTATCTTTCCTGTTTTTGGAAAAAGCGTTTTTATTGGCGATTCTGTCAATGCAATCTCTTAAGTAGCGCTCTCCAAAGCGGATACGATCAACAAGCCAGCTTTTATCAATAGGTTTAAGTTCATCGACCATAATATCTCTCATAATTTTGGCCAGGTTTTTTCTACAGCAGAGAAGCCAA
Source organism: uncultured Pseudobdellovibrionaceae bacterium (assembly GCA_964493095.1). GTDB lineage: Bacteria > Pseudomonadota > Alphaproteobacteria > Micavibrionales > Micavibrionaceae > CAYXSX01. The sequence goes on along the minus strand of CAZBNG010000008.1, from coordinate 3,667 downwards.
AATACCTCAGTTTTTCGCAAAAGAAAAATTTAAGGGATTGAGCATTTTTTCTCGTAATAGCGTTACAAGCTAATTTTATTCACCCAAGTAAGGAGTATACACATGAATTCCATAAAGAAAGCACTGTTTCTGGGCACGATTCTGGCCACCGGCTTGGCTTTTGCACCGCCTGCGTCAGCCGGGCACGATGCACCTAAAGACCACCAGCACCAAGCTGAAAGTTCGATGCATCATGAAGGTGTGATGGGCAAAGGCGTCGTTCATAGCGTTGATCTAGAAAACAGAAAAATCAATCTTTCGCATGAGCCCATCCCGGCGCTTAAATGGCCGGAAATGACCATGGACATGGACGTTGCCGAAGGAGTGGATTTGAGCGCCCTGAAGCCGGAGCAAAATATCCATTTCCACATCGTGCTGGGCGAAGACAAGGTTTACCGGATCACAAAAATCATGACGCCGGAAACGGGTCAACAATGCGAGCCCGGTATGGACTGCCCGATGCATGAGGGCATGAAGCATGGCGATGATCATGGTGATGACCACCGTGGAGAGCATGACACTAATCACGGCGATCACAACCACCACTAAGAAAGGACGAAAACGATGATGGGCGTAGAAATCATACCCAACTGGCATCCAATATTCGTGCATTTCACGGTGGCGCTGCTCGGCATATCGGCGTTGCTGTATCTGGCGGGATTGGCTCTAAAAACCCCAAATCTACTGGTGGCCGCGCGGTGGAATCTCTGGATTGGTGCTGTCATCACAATCGGCACGGTTCTGGCAGGTTTCTATGCCTATAACACTGTGGCGCATGATGGCCCGTCTCATGCTGCTATGACGGACCACAAGAATTGGGCGCTGGTAACTGCGTCCGTATTCGGTGTTTTGGCTATCTGGGCACTGGCCAAACATCGCGGCGCAAAATCCGTCAGCTCCGGTTTTGTTGTGCTGATCCTGCTGGCTTCCGTTTTGCTGGGTGTGACCGGATTTAAAGGTGGTGAGGCCGTATACCGTCATGGCCTCGGCGTAATGCGCATGCCGGAAGTTCACGGCGATGGCGGGCATGGGAGCCATTCGCACGGTGAAGATGCTGGCGCAGGTCACCATGGCGCTGATACAGCTAAGTCTGAAGAAACAGGGGATCATCATGGAAGTGAGAGTGGTCATGATCACGGTAGTCATCCGCATGGCGGTGAAAGTGGTGAACATGGTGAGATGCCAAAAGTTGATGATGGTCACGGGGGGCATGCACATTAATTAAGGAGAGAAAATATGAAACGCTTATTATTTTTAATATCAGTTTTTATTTTGCTGGGATTTGGAGTGGCACAAGCGGAATCACACCGAGAAAATTATACACCGCAACAGATAAAAGAAATGCCGCGCTTTAGCAGCATTGAGCAACAGCGCTGTCCGAAAGCGCGTTATCCGTCCGTCAAAAAACGGCTGGAATGCAAGCATGAGGTGCGTATTGAACTCTACGAAAAAAGGCAGAAGGGAATGGCAGAAAAAACAGGTTGACCTTGGGGTACGCTCCAAGGTGTAGGTTCCAACCTGAAAGGTTAAATTTATGAAGCGTTTAACAATAGGACAACTGGCAAAGGAAAGCGGCGTACGCACAGATACGATCCGTTATTACGAGCAGTTGGGATTGATTAAACCTGAAGGCCGATCAAAGTCCGGATATCGCCTCTATAGCCATGAGGGTATCCGCCTGGTGCAGTTTATTCGGCGCGCGAAAGATCTCGGCTTTACCCTCGCAGAAATAAAAATACTCCTGACTCTCAAAGCCTCGCAAACGGCAACATGCAACGATATGCTTGAGCGCACCGAGGAAAAGCTGGCAGAAGCCAAAGAGAACATAAAGCATCTGAACAGAATGCATGATGCGCTGGAAAAACTGGCTGAAGAGTGTCCGGGCGGCGATATGCCGCTCAGCAAATGCCCGATACTCGATTATTTATACCCACCCCACGAACACATGAAAGGAGAAAAATCATGAGCACACTGGTTGGTATTATATTCAAACACGATGAGGATGGTGCGGAAAAAGCACTACAAAAACTACGCAGTCTTGAAAGCGAGTATTTGATTGATCTGGAAGATGCGGTGATTGCTCACCGCCGGAAAGACGGCAAGGTCAAACTGACTCAATCCGTTAATTTGACTAGTGCCGGTGCCTGGAACGGTGCGTTTTGGGGGCTTTTGATCGGATTTCTGTTTACCGGACCGATGGGTTGGCTGATCGTCGGCGGGATCGGCGCGGGGTTTGGCGCACTGGCTGGGTATTCAACAGATTACGGCATTGATGATGACTTTATCAAAGATTTAAGCAAAGAGCTGGAGCCGTGTTGTTCTGCGCTGTTTATCCTTATCCGCCGCATGACGGAGGATAAAGTTTTAGAAGAGCTGCAGGGCGTTGGCGGCACAGTGATCAAAACATCTTTGTCTAAAGATGCAGAAGAAAAGCTTCAGGCTGCTTTGCAGAATAAACAACAGGATGCAGCATAAAGGTAATTAAAATGCAGCGCGTGAAACGAAAATCAGAAGGCAGGTGTGAGGATGGCCCATACAACACAAATTATTATTGTGATGTTTTTATGGGCAATCTGCTTTCCGTTAATCGTATTGGGCTTGCCGCATGCGCCGCATATAACCTTTGCTGCTATGCGGGCGCTTCTGGCAGGGATCGTGCTGTTGATCCCTGCAATGATAATGAAGCGCTCACAGCCACACAATTTAAGGGATTGGTTTATGCTGAGCGCTATCGGTCTGGGCGCAACAACGCTGGGGTTTTTCGGCATGTTCCATGCTTCAGAGTTTGTCTCGCCCGGAATCGCCACGGTAATCGCCAACACGCAGCCGCTCATGGCCGCTATTCTGGCCGCCGTTATTTTAAAGGAATATCTGGACGGGCGGGGCAAGGTCGGGCTTTTGCTCGCTTTTTCGGGCATTGTGGTGCTGGCGCTTCCTTCGCTGCTCTTAAATGCGGGCAACACTTACGCTTTAGGCATTTTTTACATTATTCTGGGCGCACTCGGCATCACGGTCAGCAATGTCTTGATACGGCGTATGGCGGGACGTATCGACGCGCTGAGTGCGATGGGTTGGCAGCTTGTGATCGGCAGCCTGTTTCTGGCGGTTATTGCCTTTCTAACCGAGGATATGAGCGCCGTGACATGGAATGCCTCGTTTATCCTGAGCCTTCTGGGGCTGGCTTTGCCGGGCACGGCGCTGGCTTACTGGTTGTGGTACCGCGTTCTGGGACAGGTCGAACTCAACCGCGCCAACGCATTCAGTTTTCTGGTGCCCATCTTCGGTTTGGCGATGGGTGTGATTTTCTACCAGGAAAGTTTTGGTCTTTTAACCGCTGCTGGAATAGGACTAACCATATTGGGAATTTTTCTGGTCAACTGGCCGGGGAAACGAAATATAAGTGACATGAGAGGAGAAAAACATGGATCATCATGAACATCATCACAGACCGGAAAAGAAACCATGGTGGCAGACATCGAGCGGTATGCTGCTCATCGTTCTTTTTGCTATTGGTGGGTATTTTCTAATCAAAGAACATTCTGCCCATATTGCTGAAAATTGGATTTTGCTGATTCTGCTGCTCTGTCCGCTGATGCATTTCTTCATGCATCGCGGTCACGGCCATCAC
>CAZBNG010000007.1:0-46778 GCA_964493095.1 uncultured Pseudobdellovibrionaceae bacterium | reverse complement strand
GAACCTCCGGCCTCATCGTCCCGAACGATGCGCGCTACCAGGCTGCGCTACACCCCGCCATGTATGTGAAGAAATCATTTGCCCGCCTGCGTTCGCTTTGCTCACTACGGCGTGGCATCCGCTTCTCTAACACTACGCCGTGATTGATCACGCCGTAGCGAAGCGAAGGCGGATGGTCGGAACGAGAGGATTTGAACCTTCCCACCAACCTATTCGCTAACCCTTACTCCTCCTAAGGTGCAAGGCCTCTGGTTGGAATTAGGTCACACCGCAAGGTCGCACTTTGGCAAGAATCTGTCAAGAGTCTTGGAAAATGACATAGGCCGGACGAAGCCGTTCACAGGTGTATAATCTATATGTCCGGTAGGTAGGGACCCGAAATGTATTTCATCGTATCAGGAACGACTACTAACGGCTATGTCCGGCATCATATACAAACAGGCATACCCCTCGGCATAATACCCACGTCTAGATCAATGCCCAAATTGCATCAACGGATAAAGATAGATACCCAAGGGCGCACGATCCCTTACGGGGGCATTTCGGATTGTATGATTGTTAATTGGTGACTTGCGGATTTATAATGATTTTTCAAATAACAAGATGATTGAAGTTGAGTAACCATGAACGAGCTTAGTACTGATTTTGAACGCGCCGAGTATTTGCAGAATATGATTATCTCTGTGAGCACCGGAGGCACAGGGAACGATTACGACTACGCCCAGATCAGACAGCTATTCACGTCGAACCCCAATTACAAAGAACTGCTACCTCGTTGGATCATAGTCAATCGTGACTTGAATCAATTTTGGCAGTTCATAAAACATAAGTTGCCTACATACGCAGCGAGAAGAGCTTACATATACGAAGAGCTGAACCCCTTGCTTGAGTACTTGGAAACAAAACAAGTGTCTCCCTCTGCGAGGAGTATAGACGATGTGCTGAGCAGATTTGATGCAGATGGTATTCACTATGCTTGGCAAAAGGCTCTTGAGAGAAAGACACAAGACCCTGCGGGAGCGATTACTATATCCAGAAGTATACTGGAGTCAGTTTGTAAACACATACTTCATGCCATGAACGTAGAGTTCAACGAAACCAATATTGAGCTATCAGAGCTATATAAACTAACAGCCAAAGAACTAAACCTGTCTCCCGAACAACATAGCGAACAGATATTCAAACAAATCCTTGGAGGATGTTCTGGTATAGTTAATGGCCTAGGTTTACTCAGGAACAAGCACGGTGACGCACATGGTGCAGGACCTAAAACTATTAAGCCTAAGCCACGACATGCAGAGTTATCTGTTAATCTGGCAGGTAGTATGGCTTTATTCTTAATACAAACATATGAAGCTAAACTAGAAGAGTCATAGTAATAACCTCTATAGTTAATATAAGTATATAATCATAGTTATCTATACTATGTATTAAACAAGGTACTAACCACTGACTCATACACAGGGTATACCTATACGTGTCATGTTTATCTGAATACCGTGTCTACCCATTGTAACTATTACACTTAGGGTATGTGACAAAACTATGATCCCCTAAGCCTGATTACCCTCTTTACCTATACTGTCCATGTTTAGGCATAAAGCTTTGCTTTTTGCGGTCTAAGGTATGGAGCAAAACTACTCTGATCTTACATCATTTGACAAATTGTCGGACAAAGCGGTTCTGAGACGTTTTACACTTCTCTGGCATGATGAGTTATCCGAACCTTGTTAATCGTCTGTGAACCCTTCATGAACGGCTATGTGCGGTATCGTGTGCTACTTACTCCAATTCTCACTCACAAACCCAATGTCTTTAGCTTGTTGTATGACTGGCAACTGTGCTCCTCCGAACGATCTGTTTGCGTAGCTCATAGCCTCAACTATGTATCGTGCTGATGCAAACACACCTAACTCATTAGCTGCGTAATTCGCCATGCCAATACTGTTTGTCTGCCAAAATACTTTGAGAAACAAATATGACTGGATAAACAACAGCCCTCGGCTTAACAAGTAATAATACACGAACAGTAGAGCCGCGAGATAAAGTCCTAATCCAACGATATTGCCTACTGCAAATGATATGATAGCTCCAAATGCAGCTAGTAGATAAATCTTCACTATCCAACTCCTCAAAACGAAAACGGCTCGGAGCTTGGTTGCTCTGAGCCGAGAAGTTCGTAACCGTCACATGAACGGTGCAGCGTATTCCAGCTTTCACCGTATTGTATTTCGCTGCCTCCTCGACATACGAGAAAGCAGCATCACTGGTAACGGGCTGATGCCATTGCCCGCATGTGAGAGGTTACGACACCTCAGGCAAAACTTTATTGCCTACCAACAAGGTAAAACAATCCACTCGGCAATGAAATAGAAACTTAACGGCGACTGCTAGTGCTGTCTAGAATAGCTTCAACCGCCTTGCGTGCACTTACAAAATCAGGGCCAGACAACTCTCGCATAACTCGCTCCGCCAGATCAGAAGCATCTGTTTCATAAGTGTTATTCATATCAAGAATATCCATGCAGGCCTCTATAACGTCAGATGGCGGATTAACATCTCCATTCTCATACTTGGAAACAAGCCCTTGGCTTTTACCCAAAACCTTAGAAAACGCGGCTTGCGTAGACCTTCCTCGCGCCAATCTGACTATGTCTTTAACCTTGCTCATAACAGTTACTAATATTCTTTACATGAATAATTTTATACATTATTATTCCAATAATGAATTTTTGTCAAAATAAAGATTTAGGCACAAACATGAAGATGATCGAATTATTTTGCGGAGCTGGCTTAATGGGGGCAGGATTTGCAAGTGCCGGATTTGAAACAATCTATGCTGTTGATTTAGATGAAGACGCAATAGCTTCATATAATAAAAATCTAAGACATAAAGTCGCTAAGGTTAGTGATGTAAAAGACATCCCTCAAGGTTTAAAAGCAGACATAATTGTAGCTGGGCCACCATGTCAGGGATTCAGCACACTCGGAAAGCGAGACAAAAAAGATGAAAGAAACAAGCTATCGCTCATACTTCTAGACTGGGCAACATCTTGCGAAGCACAAACCGTAGTAATTGAAAACGTCCCTCAATTCGTAAAGTCGGAATATTTCAACATCCTAAATGCTGAATTTGAAAAACTAGGCTATGAAAGTACTTTTTGGATTTTAAATGCTAGCGATTACAACACCCCACAACACCGCAAAAGAAGCTTCACTATTTTTTCAAAAATAGGGTTACCAGAAAAGCCTAAGGCCACAAAAAAGCAATATACAGTAGAGCAAGCCTTTAAAGGACTACCCACTAAAGCAGATAGCACTGGGATGCACTCAACCTCCAGCCCTTCAAAGCTCGCGCTGGAGCGCATTAAAAACATTCCAATCAATGGTGGAAAGCTCGAATTAATGCAAACACACCCACAGCTATGCCCAGAATCTTGGTTTAAGCTTGGAAGACAAGCTGGCGATGTATGGGGAAGAATGGACTACAACACCCCTTCAAACACTATAAGGTGCTGCTTTTTTAACCCTTCAAAAGGTCGATACATTCACCCCACAGAAAATAGAGTGATTACGTTACGCGAAGGCGCAAGACTACAAGGCGTACCAGATAACTGGGTGTTTGAGGGCAGCAGAACCGCAATAGCCCGCCAAATTGGCAACGGCGTACCCATCCCTCTTGCAAAAGCTGTAGCAAAATCTGTGAAAGAAATTTTTCAACAATAATGCTATTCAGCGGCTTTAGGCTGAGCAGCAACGTCAGCTTCCAGACCTAGCTCTTCAGCTTCCTCAGCCTCTAGAGCCTTTATAGTGTCTTGGTGGACTTGGCGCGTCCGAGTAAGCATTTGCGAGATAGTAATAACCTCCCATTGCTCAGAAGCACCCATTTTACTCATACGCGTTAAAAGAGTTTTACAGTCTTTAGCACTAGTATCTGGCTTAGGCATTTTTCCAATTAAGTGCCCCGTAACCCTAGGCTTCGAATCCTTTATAGTTCCTTCTAAATATGCCTCAATTTCACCGATATACCCCTCCAACTGATTGAGATGCGTTACATCAAGGTCAACATTAGGTGACTTAAGCTCAACAATAGCAACATGAGTTGGACAAGCCGGATCAGTCGCGACGAAAACCAAATCAGGCCGCAAGTCTTTTGAGTCATCCACATTTTTAGCAGATGTGTCTATTTTTAAATGCTCGGTTAAATCTCGAGCAACAGTTGCCATGGTAACATCGCTTGTAAGATACTTACTATATTCGGGTTTTATTAACCACGGCTCGTTTTTAAGAAGTTCTTGCAACTCGCCTTCATAGCGTTTCGTATCTGTGTGAGAACGATCCTGAAGCTTTTGCAACCCGTCAATAGCATGCCGTCTGGCTCTGTACAATTTTAACACGTCGCTTCGCTCGACATTAGCAAGCTCTGTTAATTGCTCAATGATGCTTTTAAAATCTGTGGGATTGATACCGCTTCTAATCAAATCCCCTAGAACTTCAGAAGAATTAATTGCACGCACAAGGTGTGGCGCTACCTCTTTATAAAGCGCACTATCGACTCCTTCACCTTCGCTAACAGCTAGAGTTCTGAGAAGCTTTATTGCTGGCTCTCTGGTCTTCACGGGAAGCAAAGATACGGTATTAAGAATAGCCTGAGAAACAGGGTCTTCTTGCATCTCTTGCATAACCACAGAATCACGATACTTTGAATGTTTAGCAATCGCTTCTTTCATTAGTTGAGTAACAGTATCAATAAAAGCACCAACAATCTCATTGTCTGTTTTTAGTCCCGAGCGATTGGTGCTAATTAAATCCGCCTCTTCCTGATCCAACACATCGGCATGCACAACACACTCCATATAACTTTGCGCGTGAAAATTGTGCATTCCTGTTTCAAGATTAAACAAAGTAGGTCCCGCCGCTAACCGTTGATTACAATAAACTCTGGCACCTCTATGCGCTGCAGCTAGATGCCCTCGAGTTTTACCATCGCTGGATTTACCCCTTGCTCTGAATTTTACTGCATACCTTATCGGGTAATCAAAGCCTTCATACACTTGTACTGTAGCTTCAGCCAGCCCCTCATCGTCTCTTTGGTCCTCAGGCGGATATATAAATTCATAATCCACATCAAGGTCTTCAATCTCCACATCATTGAGATAAGTGGCAAAATCCTCTCCCGTTATATAAAAGTTACGTGAAAGCGTTGCCTCAATACTATCCTCTCCTTGCTTAAAGGAATCGCAGCGCAACTTCTGCAGGGTAATGGTTGTCCCTTTCTCATCAGGGTCTAAATCATATTCATACTCAGTAGGAAATTTAACTTCTCCGATGTGATCCTTAGTTTCTATTTCAGCGTAATCCATACAGATATTTGTAGCATGGGTTTCACCAGCCCTTTTAGTACGTACAAACACACGTTCCGCAACACCAAAACCCGCCAACTTACCTAAGCCCTTACGCCCCATAACGGAGCGTATGCCATTCTCAGACTTATCACTTTTCGTTTCCACACGACGGTTACGATTGATTTTCAAAAATTTGTTCTCAAGATCATCCACGGTCATGCCGTGACCATCGTCGCTAATCACAATCTCAAGATTTTCAGGCAAAGTATCATAAACGTGTTTTCTTCTACCCTCTGCTATAGCGCACCTTCGCACCTCTTCTCGAGCTTTCGCAATTTCATCGAAAGGAATAGTGATATCGACTCGATTTGCCTCAGCGTCAAAACTATTAGCCACAAACTCGACAAGGCTTTTACCAATCGAGGTGTACATATTAATGCCCAAAGATTCGAGCATTCCTGTTTGAATTTTCATACCAACTTCTGTTGGCATCTCTGCTTGCAGTTCAATAGACATCGCTTTATCCCTTAATAGAAAAAAGATTATAGCTCTTTAGAAGCTTTGCCAAGCATCAGCTCACTAATACCCCAACTTCTCAATAGCTTCCTTGGATATGTGTAAATGCTCCTCACCGAACTTGGCATACTTTGCAAACGTCACCGTACCCTGTTCGTGTCCTACCAGAGCCATGATTTCCTGCGCTTGCACACCTGCATCATTAAGTGATGTGATGAAGCTATGCCTCAAGCTGTGCAGCACTTGCCCTTCGCCCTTTAGCTTTAGCGATGGCAAGAACACATTATTGATCCAGCGGCCTATACCACGCCCCCAGCCACCATCTTCGTTGTATTTCAGTGCATACAGCAAACGCGTATTGTATTCGCCTGTTTTGGGCTTCTTAGCAACAACGCCGCGCACGTGTTCGACATAATCAAAAAAGCCCAAAGCATCCAGCTTTGAGTGTATTGGCACAAAGCGTTTGGCTGCCCCTGTCTTGAGCCTCTTAGTTTCTTCCTCATCCGTAATGCTCAAATACCAGATACCGTTATGCTGTTTAATGTCATCAAGCGTAAGAGATGCTATTTCATTGAGCCGCGCCCCAGTGAAAACATATAGAAGCACTGCCCAATAACGCACTTTTTCAAGCCCCTTGCTTGTATCAATTTGTGCTGCCCCGTCCAAAATGCGCCGAACTTCGTCCGGCTTGAACGCAACCCTACGTACTTTGTTTTTATCCGCCTTAACCTTCACACCTTCGAACGGGTTTTCGGATACATACTTGTTCTGCTTAGTCCACTTAAACAGACCACTCATATAGCCTAGATACTTGTTTACGTTCGTATCACTCATCGGCTTAAGGCTCTGCTCCTTAGCCACTTCGATCTGTCTCTCTAATGGTAACCCCTTTGTTTCCGCTAACTTGTTACGATTTGCGGGCGTGCCCACGAGCATATCCTTGACCTCACGCACCTTCGGATAGTCTATGTCAGTGATAAGGCAGTCTTCGCCAAAAACCTCAAGAAGGTAATTCGTACAATCCTGCTTCTCCCTATAACCACGGTTGCCAATCTTACCCTCATTGTCTTTGAGGTATGCGGCTATCACATTTTCCAGCTTTAACTCACTACGGTTTACGCGGCTTGTTGTTTTGCCGGATACAGGCATAGAGTAATCGTAATATCCCGCGCTATCGTTATAAGCCAGTAACGCCTCGATATAGCCGTTCAAGGCGTGTTTATACTCACGGCGCAGGGCAGTGCGTTCCTTACTGTCTTGATCTAATGAGATGCCGTTACGCTCTGCGATAGGTCGCAAGGCGTTATCGATGGTTAACTCTTCTCGAATATCATCATTGATTAACAGCTCTTCATGGAACTCATCATAATTGCGATCTATGGCATATTGAGCATCAGATTGCAGCCTGCGCAGTGCCTCGACACGCTCCACAGACAAAGCCCCATCCTTGTCGATAGCACGCTTCATACGCTCCAGCACCTCGGCGAAGTTGTTACGCAGTATCTCTTTCACCTCTGCGTAGTCCAAGCTCTGCATCTCTGGATTGTTCATAACCATAAAAGCATGATATTCTAGAGCCTTAGATAGTCGCAAGGCTTCTTTCGGACATCGCGTCTTTAATGATATACTTACACGCTTGTTATCGTGTTGCGGTAGCGGATAACGAAAGTAATAGATCGCATGTCTGGATCGTATCAGGTAACTAGCATTATACATTTTGGTTGCACCTTTCGGTTACACCATGCACCTGTTACGTCTAAGACATTGAAGAATATAAGGGTTTAGAAATAATGGTCGGAACGAGAGGATTTGAACCTCCGACCCCTTGCACCCCATGCAAGTGCGCTACCAGGCTGCGCCACGTTCCGTATCCGGGTTAAGGTTCTGCCTGAAAATAACAGGAAATGCAAATACTAATCAGAAAAATCAACCATAGATCAACGCGCGGAAGCTCGCAGAGACCTCTCCAATAGATTATTATCACATCGGCATTGGAGGTTTGGAACCACGACTTTCCATCTCACCGCCTTCAAGCCCGCCAAGCTTATGATCTCCGCCCTCAGCGGCAGGAGATAAGGATTCCAATTTAATATTAGCTAAGGCAACAACTTTTTCAGGAAGCTCTTTTTCCAAATAATCAACAACCTCTGGCGAATAAACCCAGTGGGCAGGCTCCAGCATACCCGCTGCGTCAACCTTAGCTCCTTCAGAAAGCTTGAAAACACCCGGAGAAGTTTCCTTATAAAAGCCACCTTCAATGAGCGTTTCCTTGATCAGCCTGCTCGCTTGGTTGGATACATGTCTGGCGATATTATCAATAATAATCCGGTAACGACCATTACGACTATGAGCCATGTCTAGCAACAAATCATCCGGTGTTTGCGGCATTTTCCCATCGCGTGAAGCGTCTATAAGGTAGTCTGCCATTGTTAATCCTGTGCTATCAGCAAGCCTCTGTGTTTCAGGGCCGTCTCCGACAAGGCCTTCTAACTCCCTTTGCAAAAGGATACTAGCCAAAGCACTAAGGTCTGGATCCATTCGTTCAGAAGCGCTCGTTTCTTTTCCAAAGATGCCCTCAGCAATTTCATCAAAAGTTTCACCTGCTTTTTGACCGGCTGCCGCACCTGCTAGCCCTCCGATGATCCCACCAGGAACACCTCCCAAAACGAAAGTAGCAAAACCACTTCCATCTTGTCTCTGTTCTTTAGGCACAGACACTGCCCTAAACATAGTATACAAAGGACCGGCGATCTCACCCGCTACCGCGCCAACAACAGTACCCATACCACCTGCTGCCATAGTAGCAACCTCTCCTACCAGAGAGCTTCCTTCTCCGTCATCGAAACTGTTGCTAATATATAAAAAATCCCCTTCTTTACCTGGAGTGGTCCCGAGTATTTCAAAAAAACGCTGCGCAGCAGGCGTGCTTTGCTTTATAGCTGCTAATACTTCTGGTGTAAGCTTTGACATGTTATTCCCTCTATGACTGCGACTTTTAAAACCAATTCCGTTAAGGGTATACGGAAAATGTTAACAAAAAGTTATACGGGAATAGTTTTTTTATAAAAATATTTAACGAGCTTGGATATAGAGCAAAAATAGCATCGCGCGCTGCAAAATAAATGCAATTACAGCATGTTAGAAAGAACTACTATAGCGCGTTCGCATACGTCGGCTATGAAGTTTTTGAACCGCCTAAGCCCGCACCAGAGCGCGCAGTTCCTTGAGCTCGACCAGCATGGTCTCCAGCACTTCACGCTGCGCGTCTGTAAGCGCGCTACGGCGTGGCTGGGCGACCGGCTTTGCCGCCGCACCGTTGATAAGAGCGGGAGCCGCGCCTGCATCATTCGCGCTTGTCACGGTTTCGACAACGGCGTTCTTGCCCTGCTCTTTCAAAAGCTTCTGCACACCCTTGATGGTGTAACCTTCGGTGTAAAGCAGGTGGTGAATTGTCTGAAGAAGTTCGACATCTTCCGGGCGGTAATAACGGCGACCGCCACCACGCTTTAAGGGACGAACCTGAGAGAACTTGGTTTCCCAGAAACGCAAAACATGCTGTTGCACATCCAGAAGGTCGGCAACCTCGCTGATAGTGCGGAAAGCCGATGCCGATTTACGGGAACGTGTGCCACGAGTCGTCTGATTGTCTGTATCTTGCTCCATATCACTCACAAAAAGATCGGAACGCTGTGGCTGGTATTGCATGAATCATTATCCTCTTTATTCGTATTTTTCTTATGTCCGGCCGCAAAGCGCACATATTATTAATAGTCGCTGAAACCGCCGCCCGCGGGAGGATTGCCGGAACCTTGCGGTCCTTTCGATGCTGCTCCCTCGTTGATGCGATCTTTTAGAACATGCGATGCACGGAACACAAGTACCTTGCGTGGAGAAATCGGAACTTCTACACCGGTTTTTGGATTACGGCCGATACGCTCGCCCTTTTCACGAACAGAGAAACTGCCAAAGGAAGAAATCTTCACCCCTTCGCCGCTTACGAGTGTCTGGGAAATTTCTTCCAGCACCGCTTCCACCAGATCCGCCGATTCGTTACGGGACAGGCCCACTTCTTCATATACGGCTTCGGCCAGATCCGCTCTGGTAATTGTCTGATTGCTCATAACATCTCCTGATCATTGAATAAGGTTACAGTAGTACAACGCGCGAACCCGCGTCAACGTTCTCACGCGCTTTAACCACAAAAAAATGATTCTTATTCAGGGGTTAAGGGGATTTTGTTGAAGTGAGAGAATGCATGTTCCGTCATTGCGAGGAAGTCCGAAGGGCTGACGCGGCAATCTCATTTTTATGAGCCAGATTGCTTCGCTTACGCTCGCAATGACGCTTATGATTACATCCGAAATAGTACAGCGCCCCAGGTCAGACCGCCGCCCATGGCCTCCATCAGCACAAGGTGACCCGGTTTGATACGCCCGTCACGTACCGCCTCATCAAACGCCAGCGGAATGGACGCCGCCGAGGTATTGCCATGTTTGGAAACCGTCAGCACAACCTTATCCATCGGCAAATCCATTTTCTTGGCGGTCGCCTCGATAATGCGGCTATTGGCCTGATGCGGCACAAGGAAATCGATATCGGTTGCCTTGATCTTGTTGGCCTCCAACGCTTCACGCACCACGTCCGACATATATTGCACCGCGTGTTTGAATACCTCGCGCCCGTGCATCACGATATGCCCCGCCGTTCCGGTTGATGACGGCCCGCCGTCGGTATAAAGCAAATCGCGCTCCCTCCCGTTAGCGTAAAGATGAGTGGATATAATGCCGCGACTATCGTCTTCGGAAGCCTCAAGCACCACAGCCCCTGCCCCGTCGCCAAACAGAACGCAGGTCGTGCGGTCTTCCCAGTTCAGGATGGAAGACATTTTCTCCGCCCCGATCACAAGAATGCGCTTGGCCTGTTTCATCGCGATAAAATTATTCGCCACGCTCAGGGCGTAGACAAAGCCCGTGCAAACCGCCTGAACGTCAAAGGCGATACCCGGCGCCGCGCCGATTTCCGCCTGTACCTTTACCGCCACTGCCGGAAACGTCTGGTCCGGCGTGGTCGTAGCAACGATAATGCCGTCGATATCGGTGCCCGTGTATCCGCCCGCCTCCAGTGCTTTGCGAGCGGCGGCGATCGCCATATCTCCGGTCGTTTCACCTTCTGCGGCGATGTGACGCTGGCTGATACCGCTGCGCTGAAAGATCCATTCATCGCTGGTCTCCACCATCGTTTCCAGATCCTTATTGGTCAGGATTTTTTCAGGCAGGTAGCTGCCGGTTGAGGTAATAATAGCCCGCGTCATAATTAATCGTTCTTCTTGTTCGTTATGCTTCCTGAGACAGCAGTGTTTCCTGCATCATCAGGTGGTTGATTTCATTGGCGACCTTCGCCACATATCCGTGTTCCGCCAATTCCGCCGCCAGACGGACCGCGCTTGAAAAGCCCAGTGCATCCGTGCCGCCATGGCTTTTGACGCAAATACCGTTCAGTCCCAAAAATACGCCGCCGTTATAAAGGCGCGGATCGATCTTGTTTTTCAAGCGTTTGAGCGAAAAATACGCCAGCAGACCACCCAAAATCGCCAGCGGGTCGGACCCCAGTGTTTTTTTGAAATAATGCGCGCTCATTTTCCCCACGCCCTCTGCGGCCTTCAAGGCGATATTTCCGGCGTAACCATCGCTTACCACCACATCCACCGTACCTTTGGTAATATCGTTCCCCTCGACGAACCCGACATACGTACCCGGAAAATCGACGGTTGAAAGAATCGCCGCCGCCGCACGCACGTGATCCGGCCCCTTTGTTTCCTCCGTCCCGACATTGAGCAAGCCTACGGTGGGCCGAGAAACACCCTTATGTTCCTTGGCGAATACCGCGCCTAGCACGGCGAATTGCGCCAAGTTCTCAGCATCTACCAGAACGTTCGCGCCCAGATCGAGCATGATCGTATCAAAATCATCTTTCATGGTGGGAAATATGCTGGCGATTGCCGGACGGTGAATCCCGTCGAGCGGCTTTAAAACTAATTTTGCCAGCGCCATCAGTGCGCCCGTATTACCCGCCGAAACGATCGCTGCGGCGTGGCCGTCGCGCACCGCCTCGATGGCAAGCCGCATGGACGATCCCTTACTGGAACGCAGCGCGGCAGACGGCTTTTCATCTCCCTGAATCGCGCGCTCCGTATGATAAAATTCGCTCGCGGTCTTGAGCGCCGGATATTTTTCCAACATAGGCATGACCAGCGCCTGATCACCGTATATAAGGAAATGCAAATTGGGCTGTTTTTCCAACGTCATAGCCGCGCCCGGAATAACAATATTTACATGATCATCACCGCCCATGGCGTCAAGGGCGATGATCGTTTGCGGTTTTTTTCCTGAGAAATTCAAAGGCGAGTCCTTCTATAACACGGTCGTAACTATGTGAGTTATAGCATTTGGACTTTCAAAGGCCAGAGCTAATTAGTCGCGGGCCTCAAGAACCTGTTTACCTTTATACATGCCGGTCTTCAGGTCAATGTGGTGGCGGCGTACGGGTTCGCCTGTGTTGGCGTCTTCAACCCAGTTGGTAACGCTCAGCGCGTCATGACCGCGGCGCATGTTTCTTTTGGATTTTGATGTTTTTCTCTTTGGAACAGCCATTGTTCGAGGCTCCTTTTTTAAATTTCAGAAGGCGTTTTAACGAAAAATGGCCAAAACAGCAAGATAAATCTGAAAATTGTTGAAAACCGTTAAAAATTTACATATAAAAACTCAAGAAAGTGAGTTGCGCCTAAAACAATGCAAGACCATAGCTCTATAGCAAGCCAAGCTCTCAAATATCGTCAGGAAACGGGCTTATTCGAGCGCGTCCAGAAAAAAATTCGAACACTGCCTCAAGAAGAAAGACCAGAAGGCCCTCGCTTTGTCTCTCTTAAAGAATCCTATAATGGTTTTGATCATACCTTGCAAAGAATTTGGGATGCGGCCGTAGCATTTGACCATAATTTAGACGGAGTCCTGAACGTGCTAGAATCTATCCGTCAAAATCTTGAACGCTCTAAAAGAAGTCGCTCCCCGGAAACCGATGCGCTTTGCCGCCGCATTCTGCTCGATTGTCTGAAAATGCCGTTGGATCATTTCCGGTCAAAAAGGAACGAAAAAATGGAGACACAATGGCAAAAGCGCTTGGAAGAAGAGCCGAATATACCATCTGCAATATACAAACCTGCACTCTCTTCCGCTCAAGACGGCGCTTTCTTGGCATATCTGATTTGGATCAAACGCGTAGAAAAAACATTACCCCATGCGAAATTGCTCGCTGACGCTATGTCAGACCGCAAGGCGGCAGGGTTAAAACCTGTCTCTCATCCTTCGCGGCCATTAATGTATGAAGAAATTAAGCCTTTTTCTGGCATAACCCCGCGGGATTTTTTCAAAGAAGAGTTTCCTTCGGTGTTATCCCTGGTACCGCAGCAAGACCTTTGTGAATTTCTGGAATACATGGCCGAAACAGGTTCTCCACTGCTCAGCTCTGCCCTATATGGAATAAAGCCGTTCTACGAGACAATATTCAAATCTCCTGTGCGTGACACACTTTTCGAAAATAGCAGGCCATATGGCACTATACAAATTTCGCCGTTTAGCATCACCTCATCTCCAAATGCAGATCGTCAGCTTCCCGGAAAAATTTATGCGTTTTTGAAAAAACTTTCCCAAAGCGATAATGCTTGTGCCTCTTTTGCTGCCAAACTCTGCGATCATGTAGAAGAAATTCGGCAAGGCCAAATTGAAATTCGCGAAAAACAACGCCGTGCATTTGAAGAAACCGAGGCGGCCCTCAGAGAAATATGGTTAGCGCCGGAGATAGACTCCCCCTAATCCCCCTGCCGTTCTTTCCAGTCCTTGAGCTTGGCGAAGGGGTTTTTGGCCGTCTTTTCCGCTGCCAGTTCAGGGCTGTCATCACCGAGTTCATAATGCACGTCCGGCGCGTGCGGATATGGATTGATCGCCAGTGAAACATGCTGCGCCACCAATTCGCCAATATCGATCTGACCGTCTATAATGGGTTCGGGATCGTCACACTCTTCCAGTATAGGTGCTTCCCCGCCCTTCTCGCGCTCCTTCAAATACCGCGCC
This sequence comes from uncultured Pseudobdellovibrionaceae bacterium, assembly GCA_964493095.1. GTDB lineage: Bacteria > Pseudomonadota > Alphaproteobacteria > Micavibrionales > Micavibrionaceae > CAYXSX01. The sequence goes on along the minus strand of CAZBNG010000007.1, from coordinate 32,791 downwards.
TTGGTCAGGGAAATCGCCGCATCAGGGTCGGAAAACCACCCTTCGAAATCTTCTTCGATTGTTTCCGGCACAGGATCACCCGTAACAACGCATGACTGCGTCAACTCGGCATGGAAACGCCCGCTGACATGCACAACCGCGCCGCCGGATTCGCGTTTCACAGTCACATCCGCCCGCAGAACCTGGATAGAATCGACATCAAAACGCTGCGCCAATGCGCGGCGCTCGGCCTCTCCGGCCTCGATGCTCACCTTTTCTGGCCCGCTGCCTATATCGGCCTCGGCCACAAGCACAGGCCATTCGGGGGCTATATATTCCGCTTTTTGATCGCTCATTGCTTCATTCAATCCTTTTTCCTGATAACGGGCGGAAACTCTATAACGCCCGCGCATATCTCGTCAAATTCCTGACCCGCCAATGCCTTTTCGGCGCGGATCATATAATTCGCCGTAAGGCCCAGCGCTTTTGCATCCGACTGCTCTAGCGTGCCGTAAAGATTACGGGCCAGCGCCTCTTCCAGCTTAGCCTTGCCCTCATCAAACGCCTTTTCATAGGCATGCATCCGACCGTTATAGGCCAGCATCATGCGCCTTATATGCTTGGGCACGCCCATATCTCCCACACCTGCATCGCGCAGGGACTGATCCATATCCGCGAAAGTTATATCGAACAAAACTTGAGAAAACTCCCGCCCCTCCTCTGCCCGCTTGGAATCGGAAAGCAGACGGCGGATGACCAGAAACTCATGCACCAGCAAAAGATCAAAACGCCCGTCCACCGTATCGGGAACGCCCGCCTCTTTATAAAAAACAGGCTGGCGCGCCTGCATGAAACAGGCTTCGTAACAGTCCATCGCGACTTGTCCTGATCGTTTTTTCGCTCTGGAAAGGCCAAACATTGATTTATCCCGCTGTACAGTTCTATAGTCAAAATCCATATACCATGATGAAGATAAAAAGAAATGCGTAAAATTTCAAAAAATTCCCTGCTGATCGGCTCCGCGCTTGTGGTTTTAGCCTTAAGCGCCTGTACCCCGACCATGCATACGCGCGGCAATATTCTGGAAGATCACCAGATCGCACAGGTCAAAGCAGGCGAAAGCACCCGTTCGGATGTTTTAAAATCTCTCGGCTCGCCCACAACTGTGGCGCCATTTAACGACAATATCTGGTACTACATCGGCCAGGAGACCGAGAAACGCGGCATTCTTGACCCCAAAGTGATCAAGGAGCGCGTTGTTGTGGCCACGTTCGATGACGAGGGTACGCTGGTCAAGCTCGAGGATGTGGACAATAAACGCCTCGACATTCCGCTGGCCCGCGCCAAAACACCGACCCACGGCAATGACATCAGCGCAGTTCAGCAAATTCTCGGCAATCTGGGTAAATTCAACCCCCAGGATGTGGAGGATAGATAGGGTCGAGAGTATAATGGAGGTCTCTTATCTCTGGAAATTCCTCCGGCACATGTGAACCATCTTCCGGCCATCTGACGCGCGTGTATTTTGCAGCAGATGGACAATCCGGATCCGGTTTTGAAGTTTCATAATGACCGGGAGCCCCTTCCAAATATATAGTCACGTCATCTACTCTCAATATACGTGGCAATGCACCGTTCACAATTTCGAAGTGATAACTTGAATCTGGAGGCAAGACCGCCCATAACACCACATTTCTCTCCCGGCTTGCATATCTGACATTTTTCAACATATCAAATCCTCGCATAGCGTGAAGCACCCCCTCACCTATATGCGCCATTTCCTCAGATAGCATTTCCTCTTCAAAATTGCAGCCCGCTTCCATCATTTTTTCCAAATGTACAAAAAACAATATTTGTTTTGATCCTGTCGAGTTTTTCCCCATACCATCCTTTTTACTGCACCATGCCCTAATATCGCTGGCATATAAAATATGACTGCTCTCCGAAAAAGGGGTTGTTTCATTATAGCCATAGACAGAGGCATCAAATCCAAATACCTCATCGCGTTTCAAGGCTCTTAATGCCTCAAACAATTGCTTGCCGAATTCCGGTTTTTTTAAATCTTCTTCAGACGCCATAATCACAGCAACATTTATGCAAACAGGCATTTGGGGCCCTTTCATAATAGACTAACAAAAACCTAAACACCTGCTCGCCCTTATGTCAATATAGTTCGCGACAAAAAAGCCCCGCCGTGAAGCGGGGCTTTTGCATTTTGTCTTTATTGTCATCCTGAAGGGCTTTAGCCCTGAAAGATCTCATTCACAAAATTTGAGATCCTTCGCTGACGCTCAGGATGAGAGCAAGCCTTAACCAGCCAGGTATTTCGCCACAACAGCAACCAGCAGGATCGCCACGATATTCGTGATCTTGATCAGCGGGTTAACCGCGGGGCCGGCCGTGTCCTTGTAGGGGTCGCCGACAGTATCGCCTGTCACCGCGGCCTTATGGGCTTCGGAGCCCTTGCCGCCGTGATGGCCGTCCTCGATGTATTTCTTGGCGTTGTCCCAGGCGCCGCCACCGGCTGTCATGGAAATCGCCACGAAGAGACCTGTTACGATCGTACCGAGCAGCATCGCGCCCAGAGTCTGGAACGCAGCTTCAACACTGTGCCCGGAGACCCAGTAGATCACGCCGAACAGCACCACGGGCGCAGCCACAGGAAGCAAAGACGGCACGATCATTTCCTTGATCGCAGCCTGGGTCAGAATGTCCACAGCCTTGCCGTATTCCGGCTTGCCTGTGCCTTTCATGATGCCCTTGATCTCCTTGAACTGGCGGCGCACTTCTACCACCACGGAAGAGGCTGCACGGCCCACCGCAGTCATGGACATCGCACTAAACAGATAAGGCAGCAGACCACCCACGAACAGACCGATCACGACATACGGGTCCTGCAGCGGGAATCTGATATCCGCCAGCTCGGGTATGTAGTGTTTGATCTCTTCGGTAAAGCCCGCGAACAGCACAAGCGCCGCCAGACCGGCAGAACCGATGGCATAGCCCTTGGTGACCGCCTTGGTCGTGTTGCCCACGGCATCCAGAGCGTCGGTGGTTTTACGCACCTTGGCCGGAAGATTGGCCATTTCGGCAATACCGCCCGCGTTGTCCGTTACCGGGCCGTAAGCGTCTAGCGCCACGACCATACCGGCCAGCGAAAGCATAGAAGTCGCCGCAATCGCGATACCGTAAAGGCCAGCGAGGTCGTAAGACAGCCAGATACCCGCGCAGATCACGATCACCGGCAGAGCCGTTGATTCCAGTGAAATCGCAAGACCCTGAATCACGTTCGTGCCATGGCCCGTTTCCGAAGCCTTGGCAATTACACGCACCGGACGGAACGCCGTAGAGGTGTAATATTCCGTGATCCATACAATCAGGCCCGTAACGCCCAGTCCGGTCAGAACGCAATACAGCAGGTCAAGACCGCTGATCGTGCTGCCGCTGGCAAGCGCGTAACGTGAATCAAGCCCGGTGTAATGAAGCAGACCCGCAATCAGCCCGGCAGAGATTACCGCCGCGGCGATCAGTCCCTTGTAAAGGGCGTTCATCACGTTCCTGTCCTTGCCCAGACGTACAAAGAACGTCCCGGCCACAGAACCGATAATGCAAAGCGCGCCGATCATCAGCGGAAGAATCATCATGATCTCGGTTGATTCGGCTGTGAAGGCGCTGAAAGCGATCAACATCGTCGCCACCACCGTCACGGCATAGGTTTCGAACAAATCAGCCGCCATGCCGGCACAGTCGCCAACGTTGTCGCCAACGTTATCAGCAATCACGGCCGGGTTGCGCGGGTCATCCTCGGGAATGCCCGCCTCGACCTTGCCCACCATGTCGGCGCCCACATCGGCGCCCTTGGTGAAAATACCGCCACCAAGACGCGCGAAAATGGAAATCAGCGAGGCACCAAAGCCCAGACCGATAAGACCTTCGAGAATTTCACGAAGAACGGCAACGCGGTCCGCGCCTACGGCTGTATCAAGACCCAGATAATCCTGCAGGCCATAGAAGTAACCGGCCACCCCCAGAAGGCCCAGACCAACCACGAGCATGCCCGTAATGGCCCCGGATTTGAACGCCACATCCAATGCGGCTTTCATGCTGGTCTTGGCTGCATTGGCAGTCCGGACGTTCGCACGCACGGATACCAGCATGCCGTTATAGCCCGCCAGTCCCGAAAGCACCGCGCCAATCACAAAGCCACCGGCAACATGCCAGCCGAGTAAATAATAAAGTCCGACCGTTACGATAACACCGACAAGGGCAATCGCCTTGTACTGCCGAGCCAGATAGGCAGAAGCGCCCTCTTGAATTGCTGCTGCAATTTCCTGCATCCTTTTCGTCCCGGTGCCCTTCGAGAGCACCGAACGCGCGGCCAGCAGGCTGTATAGCAGCGCCAACCCTCCGCATCCCGCTATAATAAGATAAACGGTATCCATTTTATCTTCCCTTTCTTTTGTTTTAAGCACATGTAAACCAAAGGAATCGATAAACATCCCCCTGATTCATAAGGTAACGATGGTACGGGGTCTTTAGGGCAAGGAAAAGGACTTTGTGACAATATTCTACAAAATAAAGGTCGAACGAAATAAAACATCCGGTCACAATGTGCCGGATGTTTTAAAACCTTATATTTTGGGCGATATTTAGATCGGACGCTGCTGAACAACCTGCAACAGAACGTCGCTTATCATGTTTTCACCAACAACCTTGCCGCTAAGCACGCTCAGGCGTTCCTTGATCTTGCTGACCTGGATCACACCGCCTTTAAGAGCAGCATGGCGGTTCAGCACACCATACATATCCTGAATAAAAGCGTCTTTCAGGCGTGGAGACATTGAACTTACCGTTTCGGCCGCAGCAGCGTCATGAACCTCAAGTGAAATCACCATCGTTACGATTTGGCTGACGCCGTTATTATCAACGATAGGAAGAATCAGCGGATCAAGCTCCACGAAAGACGGAGCGGCGTTATGACCTCCCTTGGCTTTTTTGGCGGTTTGTTTGTGGGGGTCATGTTGACCGCCCACCTCTGCACCCTCGGCGGCTTCGGCTAAATTGCCGGAGAAATAGTAATAAGCTCCGGCGCCAGCGCCTCCAAGCACGAGAATTGCCGCAAGTGCACACAGTAAAATACGCATTAAAATGGTTCCCTAACTTCCGTAGTTTTTATGTAATAAACCCTATAGTTATGGTATCAAACGCCTGTTAAGGGGTAGTTAGGATTACATAAAATTTTATTGATTACGGAAACTGGAACACTCTTAAAATTCTAATAAAATCAATGCACTAGATAAATGCACGGCTTCTCACACACTCATCTAAACAAAAACATTACGGAAAAATGTTAAATAAATGCGGCAATGCATTAAAATTTACCGTTCTATCGGACGGTTTTGGCAATCTTGTCCAGAACGGCGTTCACCAGCTTGGCCTCGCCGCCCTCGTAAAACCCATGGGCGACATCGACGTAATCGTTAATAATAATAGGTGAATCAATACCTTGCAGGTAAACAAGCTCATACGCGCCGCATAACAGGATCGCTTTGAGCAGCAATTCCGGCTCTTTTGCCTCCTGCCCGTCCTTTTTCATCTGCACTGCAATCAGGGCGGAAAGATCGCCCTGCGCCTTATCCGCGCCGATAACCACCTTTTTGAAATGCACACCGTCGGGAAGAGCCATAACGTCCTGCCCCCCTTCTCCTTCCACACTCATTGCCGTGCGCGTAGACAGGTATTCATTGGCCAAAAGCGCCGCGGGCTGCGGATTATGAATCTGCTGATAAAGCGCCTGCGCGGCCAGCATACGCGCTGCCTTTTTCTTGATCGGGGCGTCTTTGCCCGTTTTTTTCGATTTTGCGGCTGGATTCACGTTACGCCGCCTGCTTTTTCTGTTTGTTGAAGAAACTCAGCATCATTTGCGCTGCATGGGCGGCCTCTTGGCCCTTGATAACAAAGTGGTTTTTGAAAAACTCTTCGTGATGTTCGTTACCTTCCGTAAAGGTAATCGGCGAAATACAGACAGAAAGGAAGGGTTTTCCTGTCTTGAGCGACGTATTCACAATCCCGTCCACAACGGCCTGGGCCACGAATTCATGGCGGTAAATACCGCCATTGACGATAAAACCGATCCCGACCGCCATGTCATAGCCGCCCTCCAGCAAACTTTGGCCCATCAACGGAATTTCGAGAGAGCCCGGCGCTTTAAACACATCAATATGACCGGCGGGAAACCCGGCATCTTCCATGGTTTTGATGAAGGATGCCTCGGCGGCTTCGACTATGTCCTTGCTCCAGCTTGCGGAAATGACGGCGATTTTCTGTGTCATGGTTATGCTCCCGGTTTAACGATGCGCGCGGGCCCTGCTAGGGCTTTACGCCGATCATGCGCTCTACGTAGCGCGCCAGCATATCAATTTCAATGTTTAATTGATCGCCTTCCTGCTTTTGGCCCAGCGTGGTGTGATGCCATGTATGGGGAATGATATTCACGCCGAAGGTATTATCTTGCACCTCGTTGACTGTCAGTGACACCCCGGCCAGGGCCACCGAGCCTTTGGGCGTAATGTATTTCGTCAGATATGGCGGCACCTCCAGCGTCATGCGCCATGAAATGCCCTCTTTCGCTACCCGGCGCACCACCGCATGACCGTCCACATGGCCCGAAACGAAATGCCCGCCGATTTCATCACCTACGCGTAAAGATGGCTCCAGATTGACCTCCGTGCCTTCCTTCCAGCGCCCAATAGTGGTTTTTTCCAGCGTCTCGGCTGATACGTCAACCGCGAACCAGTTTTCCGCCTTTTGCACCACAGTGAGACAGCAACCCGAACAGCAAACGGAAGCGCCGATATCCACCGCGTTCATATCCATATCCGTTTCAATCAAAAGACGGCGGTCCGGCCCGTTATTCACAACGCCCTTTACTCGTCCTACGCTTTTAATAAGTCCTGTAAACATGCTTACTTATATAAGGGTGATTGGCGGTTAAGTCGAGGACACTTAATAGGCCTAAACCACAGGCTTTACCGGAATGGTCGGGAAGAACGCGTGCGTGGCCGCTTCCGGTTTGGTATAAATCTCTAGCGTATCGGGCCCGCAGGCGATTTTTTCCGATAAAACCATGTCATCGCAAATATCGGCGAAGCTTCCGGTTTTTAGTGCGGGTGTTCCGCCCTCTCCTATCTCGTGCGGCGCCATGAACCATGCCAGCGCGTCATAGAGCCCCGCTGCAATAAACGCGGCATGAATCTTGGGTCCGCCCTCCACCATAAGGCGCGTCACGCCCATTCCGGCCAGTTTTTCGAGCCCTTCCTTCAAATTCTCGGCCCGCAGGAGCATAACGCCCTCGCGCTCGGGGAAATCTCCCGCTTCTCCCTCTTGGCAACTGTGAAGCACGATCACGGGATCAAGCTTGCTCGCGGTGCGGATTAATTGGCTGTCATGGGGAACCCGGCTGTGATTATCCAGTACCACGCGGATGATATGATGTTCCAGCCCCGGCACGCGCGTGGTTAATAGCGGATCGTCGGCTAGCACCGTACCGATGCCCGCCATAATCGCATCATGCGTGGACCGCAAAAGATGGCTCCGTGCAAGGGCTTCCGGCCCTGTGATCCATCGTTGAACTCCGCCTGCAACCATTTCGTCTGCGCTGGTGGCGACCTTCAAAGTCACGAAGGGCCGCTTTTTCACGATGCTCAGGAAAAACCCGAGGTTCAGAGCCCGCGCCTCATCCTCCAGCACGCCAACCTCAACTTCGATACCCGCCGTACGCAGTTGCTCGATCCCTTGGCCACTCGTGCGCGGGTCATGGTCGTGACACGCCACTACAACGCGGCTAATTCCCGCATTTATAAGCGCTTCCGTACACGGCCCCGTTTGACCATGATGCGCGCAAGGTTCAAGTGACACGTAAACGGTGCTTGCTTTTGCGCCTTCACCGGCCTGTTGCAAAGCCTGCGTTTCTGCGTGCGGACGACCTCCGTCAGCGGTGCGGGCGCGGGCCAGAACGATACCATTCTTGACGATCACGCAGCCCACCGCGGGATTAGGCGCAACGCGGCCCAACCCTCTTCGCGCCATATTCAGCGCCGATTTCATATAAAAAATATCGTCTGGGTTGGTCATTCAACTTTCCACTTCGTCATTCCAGCGGCGCAGCAACGCTGCGCTTAAACGGCTGGAATCCATATGTGCCGGGCTTTGCCCGGCGCCTTAATGGATCCCGGATGTTTGAGCAATGCTAACGCATTGCCTCCGGGATGACGAGAGGAGAATATCAGGACGCGGCCTTCAGGCCCTTATCCTGCAGCTTGTTGATGGAGGAGAGAAATTCGTCGAAATCCTCGGAATTGCGGAAGTCCTTATAAACCGAGGCATAACGGATATAGCCCACCACGTCGAGGTTGATCAGCGCCTTCATGGTCAGCTCGCCGATCAGATCGGATTTAATTTCCGCATCGCCGCGCGATTCCAGCTGACGAACGATATCGGTGACCGCCTTTTCAATCTGCTCCAGCTCCACCGGACGTTTCTGTAGCGCGATCTGCATGGATTTGATAATCTTGTCGCGGTCGAATGGTTGCTTGCGCCCACCGCTTTTCAGCACCGTCATTTCACGCAGTTGCACCCGCTCGAAACTCGTGAAACGCTGGCCGCATTCCGGGCATTCCCGGCGGCGGCGAATCGCGGAATGATCCTCCGTAGGGCGCGAGTCCTTCACTTGAGTTTCTTCATGACCGCAAAATGGACAGCGCATATTTAAGTCCTTAGTTTTTAGTGCTAAGTGTTAAGTAAAGCGCACTTAACACTTACGGCTTATCACTTATAAATCACCCTGATAAATCGGGAAACGGGCACACAGCGCCTCGACCTTTTTCTTCACCACCGCTTCGACCTTGTGATTGCCTTCCGGCCCGTTTTCAACCAGGCCGTCTAGAACCTCCAAGATCATCGCACCGATTTCCTTCCACTCCGCCGGGCCGAAACCGCGGGTCGTTCCCGCCGGGGTGCCCAGACGAATGCCGGAGGTAATAAACGGCTTTTCCGGGTCGAACGGCACGGAGTTTTTGTTACAGGTAATCCCCGCTTCCTCAAGTGCCTCATCCGCCGCCTTTCCGGTCAGGCCCTTGGGACGCAGATCAACAAGGATCATGTGACAATCGGTGCCGCCGGACACGATATCCAGCCCGCCATCGACCAAAATTTGCGCAAGGATTTTCGCATTTTCTATAACGTCTTGCGCGTATTGCTTAAACTCCGGCCTTAACACTTCGCCGAAGGCCACAGCCTTGGCCGCAATCACATGCTCCAGCGGCCCGCCCTGGAGCCCGGGAAATACGGCGGAATTGATCTTTTTCGCGATTTCCTCGTCATTGGTCAGGATGATCCCGCCGCGCGGCCCGCGCAATGTCTTGTGCGTGGTCGATGTCACGACATGGGCGTGCTTCATCGGGCTGGGGTATGTTCCGCCCGCTACAAGCCCCGCGTAATGCGCCATATCGACAAAGAGTATCGCGCCTACGCTGTCGGCAATTTCACGGAAACGTTTCCAGTCAATGACCCGCGGATAGGCCGATGCACCGGCGATAATCATTTTCGGCTTATGCTCGGTGGCCAGCGCCTGAACCTCGTCATAATCGATCAGACCGTCTTCCTTGCGCGTGCCGTATTGCACCGCGTTGAACCACTTGCCAGATTGTGCCGGGGCCGCGCCATGGGTCAGGTGACCGCCAAACGCCAAAGACATCCCCAAAATCGTATCGCCGGGCTGGAGCAGCGCCATCATCACCGCGCCATTGGCCTGCGCGCCCGAATGCGGCTGAACGTTGGCGAATCCCGCGCCAAAAATCTTCTTAACGCGCTCGATCGCAAGGCTTTCCGTTGTATCGACATGGGCGCAGCCCTGATAATAGCGCTTGCCGGGGTAACCTTCGGCGTATTTGTTGGTCATGACCGACCCTTGGGCCTCAATCACCGCGCGGCTGGCGATGTTTTCCGATGCGATCAATTCGATCTGATTCTGCTGGCGCTTGTGCTCCGCCTTGATCGCCTTGAACACATCGGGGTCGGATTGCTCCAGATGACCCTCGAAAAACGCCTCATACTGATTGCCCATTTTCTTTGCTGCTGCCTCGCTCATTGTTTTAAATACTTCCTCTCTTTTTTGTCATCCTGAAGGCGTATGCCTGAAGGATCTCATAGCTTGTTTAGTAGATCCTTCAGCGCAAAGCGCTTCAGGATGACAGCTTGCCTAGGGCAAGGCTGCCAGTTTCTCGACCCGCCGCTGATGGCGACCACCCTCGAATTCCGTGCTGAAAAATGTTTTTACCATCTCAAGCGCCAGCGGCTCGTCTGTAATCCGCGCGCCCAGCGCCAATACGTTGGCGTTGTTATGCTCTCGCGCCAGCGTCGCCATTTTAACGGAGGTGCACAGCGCCGCCCGCACCGCCGGAAACCGGTTCGCCGCAATCGAAATGCCGATGCCGGAACCGCAAATCAGGATCCCGCGGGAAACCTCCCCGCTTTCGATTTTTCTGGCAAGCGCCTGCCCGTAATCCGGGTAATCGACCGAGTCGGCGGAATTTGTGCCAAGATCGAGCCAGTCGAAATCCTTGAAACGCGCTTTGATCGCTTCTTTCAGTTCATACCCGCCATGGTCGCAGGCTATGGCCACTCTTTCGTTCATGCCACAATATATAGTGGTTCAAGGGGGGCTAAATCAATTGTTTCTTTATTGAAAAATCCTATATTCCGTATAAAATAGTCATATTAAGCTATAAAAGAGGTAAAATGGTCCAAGCACTGCGTATCATATGGGTTTCCAACGAACCAACAACAAATCTAGAGCCAGGTCATCTTTGCCTATACCGTGAAAATGAGGAACTAGGGTTCCCCTTAAAGCCCGGTTGCCTGACCCCTAAAATTTTCAATGAAACCGTTGTAGAATGCGATGGTTCATATGAAGGAAGAACCAGAGTCAGGCCCTATCTCAAGCCCAAACTTTCGCCTACCTTTGGAGGATCCTGCGGTATTAACGGAAACCCGCAGGGCTGGAACACCGTGCCCCCCGGCACACTCTATGAAGTGAAGGTCGAAATAGTAGAAGAACCGGACTCCGCTCCCTAAACAATCCCTTTTTTCTTAAGCACGTATTCAAGCCGCTTGATGGCATTGCGCTTGAGCACTTCCTCATTCGCGCTTGCCGGCCCCTGAATGGATATTTCGGTCAGGGTAGCGGTATCCATGGCCGAGACTTTCACATACGCCCCCACCTGGTGAAACTCGATAATAATCTCGCGCCCGCCTAAAACTTCCTTGCCCATAAAAAATAGTTTTAACCACAGATGAACACGGATCAACACAGATATTTTCACAGGAAGTGGAAAAGACAGGAAGAAAGAAGAAGAAAAATAAAAAAACTTCCCCACTTCCTTTCTTCCTGTAACTTTTATCTGTGTGCATCTGTGTTTATCTGTGGTTAAAATAAAGCCATGACCGACCGCCCCGATTTCAACTGGGAAGACCCCCTGCTCCTTGACGAACTCCTTTCTGATGAGGAACGCATGATCGCGCAAACCGCGCGGGATTATGCGCAGAGTAAGCTCCAGCCGCGCATCCTAGAGGCCAACCGCCACGAAACCTTCGACCCCGCCATTATGCGGGAGATGGGCGAGCTTGGCCTGCTCGGGCCTATGATCGAGGGCTATGGCTGCGCCGGATCTACCTATACCGCCGCCGGGCTCATTGCCCGCGAAATGGAGCGCGTCGATAGCGCCTACCGCTCCTGTTACTCCGTGCAATCCTCGCTTGTGATGTACCCGATCTGGCAATTCGGCAGCGAAGACCAGAAACAAAAATATCTGCCCAAGCTCGCTAGCGGCGAATTTATCGGATGCTTCGGCTTGACCGAACCCGATGGCGGCTCCGATCCCGCCGACATGAAAACCAAAGCCGTTAAAACCAAGGGCGGGTACAAACTCTCCGGCGCGAAGCAATGGATCACCAATTCCCCCATCGCCGATGTTTTCGTGGTCTGGGCCCGCATCAAGGGCGGCGACCATGACGGCGATATCGGCGGCTTTATCTTGGAGAAGGGCATGAAGGGCCTCTCCGCGCCCAAGATCGAGGGCAAGTTCTCCCTTCGCGCCTCCCCCACCGGCGGCATTGCGATGGACGATGTTTTCGTGCCCGAGGAAAATAAATTCCCGGATATCCATAGCCTTAAAGGGCCCATGATGTGCCTGAATTCCGCGCGTTTCGGCATCGCATGGGGTGTCATGGGCGCGGCCGAAGATTGCTGGCACCGCGCGCGGGAATATACGCTGGATCGCAAGATTTTCGGCAAACCTCTCGCGGGGCAACAACTCATCCAGAAAAAACTCGCCGATATGCAAACGGAAATCACGTTGGGTCTGGCGGCAGCTCATCGCTTGGGGCGTCTGCGCGACGAAGGTCGCGCTTCGCCTGAGGCTATATCCCTCCTGAAACGCAACAACTGCGGTAAAGCTTTAGAGATCGCCCGCATGGCCCGCGACATGCACGGCGGAAACGGCATCGCCGATGAATATCACGTCATCCGCCATATGGTGAATTTAGAAGCCGTAAACACCTATGAAGGTACGCATGATATCCACGCGCTTATCCTCGGACGGGCGCAGACGGGCTTGAGTGCGTTTGGTTAGGTTTTTGCTTTAAAAATTTCTTTTAAACCTCTGTAAAAAGATATATTGTTGCGCCTTTAACCAAAACATGTACGAACAGGGAAGCAATAAAGCCATGGCCAAAGTAAAGGTAACTTACCCTTTAGCATTAATTGACCGTATGGCCAGATTTGGTATTTTTGAGAGAATCGAAGGCCGTATCCAAGCTTGCGCCCCCGGCACACATATTCCTCCTTTAGCCAAAGTAAGCTCTAGGCCATTTTTTAATGTAGCGGCTCCTGCAACAAGCATAGCTGCCAGTCTACAAAACGCAGGATTTACTACTCTCCTCGAAGGCGATACCGTAGTTATTAAGCCTACTGTTGAGTGTTAAAACCCACCGCCGGAGAAATTGGTCTGCTTAGCCCAGAAACGCTCAAGCATAAGCAGGGTTTTGTTCATGTCGTTCAGACGTTCGTCAGTGACTTCGGAGCCCTGAATCTGTTGTTCATGACGGGAGAACATATCGGAAATAATTCGTTTAAGCTCTAGCCCCTTGTCCGAAAGCTTCACACGGATAGAGCGTTTATCGTGCACGGAACGCTCCTGCACCAGATAATCGTTCTCCACCATCTTCTTCACGTTATAGGAAACGTTGGAACCGAGGTAATAGCCGCGTATCGTCAGCTCGCCCACGGTCATTTCATCGGCGCCGATGTTATAGAGAATCATCGACTGCACGTTGTTGATGTCCTGTATCCCCTTCTTGTCGAGCTCGACTTTCAGAACGTCAAGGAAATGGCGGTGCAGACGCTCAATAAGCTGGATGGATTCGTAATAAGGTGTGTTCACGTTTTAAACTCCCGAACAGTTTGAATTCCGATTTTGTGGACAGGCGGTCTCAAGGTCAAGCCTTTATCCATCAATTATATCACAGTTTTACGTATCATCAGATGAAAATCCCTCATCATTCAAATCAAACTCACGCGGCATGAAAAACTGTTGCACCATGCTATCCGGCACGCCCGCCAGTGTACGGTAAGACCAGTCCGGCGCTCCGTCCCGGTCGATCAGAACGGAGCGGATGCCCTCGTAAAAATCGGGGCAATCCATGAAATGCTGGGCCAGCGTAAAATCCGCCGCCATCACATCGTCAAAATTCATCGCCGCGCTGCGGGCGTAATGCTCCGCGCAGACCCGCACGCTTAAAGCGCTGCGCTTATTAATCGCATCAAGCGCATCCCTCGCCCATGGCGACGCATCTCCGGCCAAAGAGGCGCAAATGACCCCCGGCTGCTCATGGTTAAAATGCTTCTCAAGAATTTCGGCGTTTTCCTCCACGTCTCCAGCAGGCAAGTCGGAAACAGACGCGCCTTTTTTCCCCTCCAACAACGCCGCCAGAATGAACGCTTCATCCGGATCATCGTTAACCGCATGGGTCGCAATCCCCGCAAAAACCATATCGCCCGCATTGATCGTCTGCCCGCTCAGCACAAGATAACGCCCGATATGATGCGGGCATTCGTGTAAATGATGCACGCTGCCCACATCGGTGAAAAACCCGATCCCCGTTTCGGGCATCGCGAATACGCTGTCGGCCCTTACGATCCGCACATCGCAATTACCCGCAATGCCGTATCCCCCACCCATCGTGATGCCGTGCATGAATACCGCCATGGGCTTGGTGTAATGATGCATCAGGCGGTTCATCCGGTATTCGTGATAGAGCATTTCAATCGGCTTTTTTAGTTTCGTCCGGCCCGCGCGGTATTCCAGCCCGTCGCGGTAGACCTGTTTTATATCCCCGCCCGCGCAAAAGGCGCGGCTCCCCTCCCCCTTGAAATACACAGCTTCGATCTTCGGATCGCTCTCCCAAATCTTCAACAGCCTTGTGATTTCCTTGACCATGCCGATGGAAAGCGCGTTCAGCGCCTTGGGGCGGTTCAGCGTAATAACGCCTAAAGAGCCTTTTATTTCCGATAAAATTTCGTTATGCATAGGCCATGACCAAGATTGAAAAATTCGCGCCGCACGCTCTTAATGACGGTACGCCTAAACCGGCGGCGGAGCAATCGCCTATCGGCAGTTATCCGCGCGTTCGTCCGCGCCGTATGCGCTCTGCCGGCTGGCTGCGTGATATTGCGGCGGAAAACGCCCTTTCCACGCGTGATTTGATCTGGCCGCTTTTTGTCACCGAAGGGCAAAATGCCCGCCAGCCTGTTTCCAGTATGCCGGGTGTGGAACGCCTTTCCATCGACCTTTTGATCGACACGGCCAAGGAAGCGCAGGATCAGGGTCTGCAAAGCCTCGCCCTCTTCCCGGTGATCGAGGCGGAAAAGAAAACCATGGACGGCGGCGAAGCCGCAAACCCCGACAATCTGATTTGCCGCGCCATTAGCGCCCTTAAAAACGCCGTACCCGAAATGGGAATTATAACAGACGTCGCGCTCGACCCCTTCACCTCCCACGGCCATGATGGCCTGCTAGAGGACGGCAAAATTTTGAATGACCCTACCTTGGAGGTTCTTTGCGCCCAGGCATTGGTGCAGGCGCAGGCCGGAGCAGATGTCATAGCCCCTTCCGACATGATGGACGGGCGCGTTGGCGTGATCCGCGATGCACTGGACGGTGCAAATCTGCAAGACGTGGCCATCATGTCTTACGCCGCCAAATACGCCTCGGGCTTTTACGGCCCGTTCCGCGACGCGGTTAATTCCGGCGGTTTCCTGAAGGGTGATAAAAAAACCTATCAGATGAACCCGGCCAATAGCGACGAGGCCCTGCGCGAAGTTGCACTCGATATCGCCGAGGGCGCGGACATGGTCATGGTCAAGCCCGGCATGCCCTATCTTGATGTCATCCGCCGGGTCAAAGACACGTTTAGAATGCCGACCTTCGCCTATCAGGTTAGCGGCGAATACGCCATGCTACGCGGCGCGGCGACGGCGGGCGCGTTCGATTACAATCAAATTCTGACCGAGACGCTTTTATGCTTTAAACGCGCAGGCGCGGATGGAATCCTGACTTACGGCGCATTGGATATGGCAAGAATTTTGACCGCCCGTTAGCCCTACCCCCATAACCTTTTCCACAAAAGCCCCTGTAATTTCAGATTTTCATGCTATGCTTTGAGTTGGATTCTATTCAAACAGAACACCTTCACGCATGAGCAATCACAACAACACCAAACAACAACGCGACCGTTTTCTGGCATTCTCCTTTGCTTCGGCCGATTTATTCCTCGAGGTAGACAAGGACGGTAAAGTCGCCTTCGTTTTCGGCGCGGCCAAAGGCCTGACCGGGTTTGACGATGCGGCGCTAATGGGAAAATTCTGGCTCGATATTTTCTCCCATGCGGAAGGCAAAAATCTTAAATCAATACGCGAAAACGCGAAGGTGGGCGTGCGCTGCGGCCCCCTTGTTGTTCCCATGAGCACCCAACATGGCGCGGGAAAACGCGCCATTGTTACGGGTATCAAAATGCCGGGAAGTGATCATTTTTACCTTACTCTTGCCTCCGCGACCGATTTGGGGCTCGAAGCCCTTTCACACGCCGATGACAACAAAATCTACGAATTCGAACGCACACAGGCCATTCACGAAGAAATAGCGGATTTTGACCGTACCACGGCCACGGCCGAAGAAATCGCCGAATTCGAACGAACCTATGCGAAAGAAGAAAAGACCGCAGAATTCGAGCGCACCAAAGAAAAAACCGAAACCATTGCCGAATTTGACCGCACCACCGCAACGCCAGAGGAAATAGCCGAGTTTGAAAGAACGCAGGCAATCCGGGAAAACATTCCGGAATTTGAACGCACGCAGGAAAAAAAAGAAAACATCCCCGAATTCGAGCGCACGAAAACAATTGAGGAAAAACTGCCTGAATTTATCCGCATGGACCGCCCGTTTCAGCGCGAAGCAGGAGTGCCCACCGCGATTCTGGACAAGGATAATTTCACCCTCGCCGCCAATGACGCTATAGAGCAAGCTAAGCAGAACGGCGTGAACATAGCCTTTACCTTCCTTGATGTACGCCCCGAAGCGGGCTCCAGTTTCCGCATCGGCGACAAATACTGGAGCGCAATGATCGCCGCGATCGAGGAGGTGCTTCTCAGCGCCGCCGACGAAGGAAATATCGTTGCCGAAATAATCGAGGGCCGCTACGGGCTTGTGCACGGGACAACCTTTGACAGCTCCAGCCTGAACGGCATGATCTCGGCCATTGCCGGCACCAAGCAAAATGGCGCGGCGGAAATGACAATCCTGAATAAAAAACTCGCCGGAGATCTTGATAACCTTTCCGCAAAGGAAGCCTTCCGTGCGCTCGTTTATTGTATAGCCGAGTTCGAGCGAAAAGGAACAGAGATCACAGTGCAAACGCTCAGTGAGGCCCTAAAGGTCTTTTCCGCCGATACCTCCGAGAAAAAGAAAGCCTTTGAAAGCATTATCAAGCGCCTGAATTTCCAGCTTCACTTCCAACCCATCGTCAATCTTTCCACGATGCAAGCCACACATTACGAAATGCTCAGCCGTTTTGATAAGGGCGATACGCAGGAATGGATCATGTTCGGCGAAGATGTCGGTCTGGCGAGCGACTTCGACCTTGCCGTATGCGAGCGCGCCATCAATTACATCAGCTTCAAAGCGGGCGGCACGCGCACCAAATTTTCCATCAATATTTCCGGCCAATCCGTGGGCAATCCGTATTTCCGCGAAAAACTTGTGGAGCTTTTGCGCAAAGATAAATCTCTGCCTCAGCGTCTGATCTTTGAAATCACCGAATCTTCCCACATTATCGATCTGGAAAAGGTAAACGAGTTTATTCACATGCTTCAGGAACGCGGCTTTCAGGTCGCGCTCGATGACTTTGGAGCCGGAGCGGCATCGTTGGAATACTTACAAAAACTTCATATCGACTACGTGAAGATCGACGGCAATTACATCCGCAAAATCCAGCATTCGGAGCGCGATCAGGCCATGGTCCGCAATATTGTGAAAATGTGCAAGGACCTGAATACGCTGGTCATCGCCGAATTCGTGGAAACCGAAGAGCAATTCGCCATCCTGAAAGATATGGGCGTTGATTACGGACAGGGTTATCTTTTCGGCCGTCCGGAACCTAACCCCTCCTATCAGCCGAAATCTCGCTAGAAACCATTTCGAATCCTTGATCTTCGGGCAAAAGACCCGTAAAATTTCAAATGTTGCGTGTTCCGTTCGGTGCGCGCTTCACCAGTCTTAAACCTATCTTAACCCGCATTCAGGCATTCTATCTCTATCACCCCTGATCTCTTGCGTAACTGAAACTAGAAATAAGGTCCACGGCCCGACATGAAATTCGCAGGCATAGCTGGTATTTTTATCTGCACCTTTGGCGGCCTTCTGATCGCCATGCATTTCGATATGCCGAAATTCATGAAGCTCATGATGCTGATTCTCACCGCCATGCCGGGGGAATTCGTGATTATCATGGGCTGCGCCCTTTCCGCCTTCATCATCGCCAATACGGGCGACACGCTAAAGGGCTGCATGAAATATATGAGCGCGCTTTCCAAGCCCGCCGCTTACAGCAAAGACGATTATATCGAGCTCTTCAGCGTTCTTTTTACCGTTTTCAAACTGGCGCGCACCAAAGGCTGGCTCGCGCTTGAGCCACATATCGAAGGCCCGCATGAAAGCGAGTTGTTCGGCAATTTCCCGAATTTCCAGCATAACCATCACGCCCTGCTCTTCCTTTGCGATTACTTGCGCATCATTTCATTGGGCAATGAAAACCCGCATGAGCTTGAAGCCCTGATGGACGAGGAAATCGAGAACATAGAACACCATGCCACGCATCCCGGTCATGCAGTGCAAACCATGGCCGACGGTATTCCTGCCCTTGGTATCGTGGCTGCGGTTCTGGGCGTGATTAAAACCATGTCATCCATTAACGAGCCACCCGAGATTCTGGGTAAAATGATCGGCGGTGCGCTTGTGGGAACCTTCCTCGGGGTGTGGCTGTCCTACGGCATCGTTGCACCGCTGGCCGGGGCCATGACCGCCAAGGGCGAGACCGAAGTGATGTATTACAAGGCGCTGAAAATAGGGATTATTGCTTACCTGAACGGCGCCGCGCCGCAGGTAGCCGTCGAATTCGCCCGTAAGTTCCTGCCCCACGACGTGCAGCCGGGCTTCCTTGAGCTAGAGGAAAAACTGAACGAACTGCCATCCGTGATTTAACACCGGAGATAGAACACTTGTCCGACGAAGAACAAACCGAAGAACTCCAGCCGATCATCGTCAAGAAGATCAAAAAGGGCGGCGGTCACCACGGCGGCGCGTGGAAGGTCGCCTATGCCGACTTCGTGACGGCCATGATGGCGTTCTTCCTTCTGCTCTGGCTTTTGAACGTCACTACAGACGAGCAGCGTAACGCGATTGCCGATTACTTTGACCCGACCCATCCGAAGGTCTCCCAGTCGCAAAGTGGCGCGGGCGGTATACTTGGGGGCCTCAGCATGACCCCGCAAGGCTCCATGGCCAGCAGCAGCCAGAACATCAACCGTCCCAAGCCAAGCGGGTCAAAATCGGGCAGTGCCCAGCCTCGTAACGAAGATGGCGGTGAAAATAACCCCGAAAAGAACATGGACCAAAAAGAAAAGGTGGTCGTAAAAAGGGTCGAAAGCAAAAAAGAGCAAAAGAAAAAAGAGCTTCGCGCCAAGGAATCCGAGGAATTCAAAAAGGCTGAAGAGGCTATAAAGCAGGCCATCCAGGAAAATCCCGAGCTTTCGCAACTCTCACAGCATCTTATCATCGACATGACGCCCGAAGGTTTACGTATCCAGATCGTCGATCAGGAGGGCCAGCCTATGTTCCCCTCTGGCAGCGCCCGCATGTATGATAAAACGCGCGAACTCCTGACCAAAATCGCTGATGTCATCAAGCCGATGCCCAATGATATTTCTGTGCGCGGCCATACCGACAGCACGCCCTATGGCCCCGGCGCGGAATACACGAACTGGGAGCTTTCCACTGACCGCGCCAATGCCAGCCGCCGCGTGATGCTCCAGGCCGGCCTGCCGCTTGAGCGCCTGAACAACGTCATGGGCAAGGCGGATACCGAGCATCTTCTGCCCGATGATCCGACCAATGCGCGTAATCGCCGCATTAGCATCATCCTTCTGCATGAGGATATTACCAAGCCTGAGCTTTTGGGTGATGACGACGAAGAATTCGGCGATGAAATGGACGAAACCGGTGACGCTTTTGAGGAATATGAATCGCCCGAGGTTCAGGTTCCCATCGGCACCTTCCGCCGCACCCCCGGCGCGGTTCAGTTTCCTTAAGCCTTGACTTTTCCGTGAAAATATAGGAATATATACTTAGTGTTGCAGGCGTAATGTGCCTTCGTAGGCCCGTCATAACGTGAAAGCCTTCCCTACCGTCATTTGCCGCTTAATACCCTCCGGGTACAAGTGCGGGTGATCCATAGCTAAACTTAGTATAAAGGCTTTAGGTCAGAGATGGGCGCACTTCTTTCAAAATTGTCATACCCGCCATGTGCGGGTATCCGGATCCCCGCATGCGCGTTGCTTAGTGGGGGTGACTTAAAATTTGGGATACTTACACAGGCTCGACCAACGAACTAAAGGAATATCCTTTAAAATCAAAGGGGGTAGCCCCTCCCCCCTCTGAAACGGGGCGAACGAACTAGAGCGCGTTTGCCGAACAGATACCCCCATATTTTTATTGACATAAAATAAAATCATGTGTAACACAGCATATTTGTGACCGCTAAAAAAGGAATAAGCAACATGGCAAAGTATGATCCAAAACCCCGTAAACAAAATCGTCTAAAGACCCTTTTCTACGGTTTGGCAACAGCCGCCGGAGTTGCCGGCGTTTCGTTGGCTCCAAAGTTTACAGCACTGGCACAATCATATCCCGATGATGTTCACAAAGTAGCATTAGTAGGTTCGGCGGCCGCGATTGGCCTTAGTATTAATACGCTCTTGGCCACGATCCTTAAGATTACAAACCGGGATGTTTTTTGGGGCCCCAGACGCTCAAGTAGGGGCGGTTATGAACTCGTAGGTTACAGCATGATATTTGGCGCATTTTTGGCCGGACTGCCGGAAGTACTGAAACCCTCGGCGTACTCCTCCTCCTTCAGCCACCCCCCCCCAACTGCCGAAAAACTCGACAGCTCGACATGCCCTACTAACGAAAAAAGCCTTATAGCGACAGCCCAAGGGGAAGAATTGATAATTAACTGCCCTTAAAATTTAATCGAATTTATTATTCTTCGGAAAGCCGTTCGGCGGCAGGCGTCCGGCGGAGGCGCGTTTACCGATCCAGGGCGTAATGTCCTCAACTCTGGACGTGCCCGAGCCGTATTTGAACTCCAGACCTTGCTCAAGATTAAAGCTCTTGGCATCTGACAAATCGCCATCCTTGAATTTTTGCAGGATCACGCCCTTACCGCGCGCCATTTCAGGCAATTCGGCAAGCGGGAAAACCAGCATCTTGCGGTTCTGCCCGATCACGGCGATATGATCGTGATCCGCGCCGACGGGTTTACAAAGCACAGCTTCGGCCTTGCCTGACACGTTCAGAACCTGTTTGCCGCTCTTGGTCTGCGCCAGCACGTCGTCGGATTTTACAAGGAAACCGTGACCCGTTGTTGCGGCGACCAGAAGTTTCTGACCGGGTGCAAACAGGCGCAATTCCGCGATATCATGGTCGTTCGGAAGGTCAATGGTTAGGCGGAGCGGCTCGCCAAAGCCGCGACCGGGCGGCAACTTGTCGCATCCGACGGTATAGAACCGCCCGTTGGTGCCGAACACCAGCAGCTTGTCGGTTGTCTGCCCCTCAATGACGAAGGCACCGCTATCGCCGTCCTTATACTTGAACTCGACCGCGTTATGGCCGTGACCCTTCATGGCCCGCACCCAGCCCTTGGCGGAGCAAATAATAGTGATCGGTTCTTTTTCGATCAACGCTTCGTCAAGGTCAACGGCCACAGGCGCAGGAGCGGAACCGATTTCGGTGCGCCGCGCACCAAGCGGGCTCTCGGGGCCGAAAGTCAAGGCAATATCTTTGATCTGCTTTTTGATGCGGGTCCATTGGCGCGCCGTAGAAGCGATAAGCTTTTCAAGTTCGTCGCGTTCTTGTGAAAGCTTGTCGTGCTCGGTTTTGATCTCCATCTCTTCGAGCTTGCGAAGAGAGCGCAAACGCATATTCAGAACCGCTTCGGCCTGAACATCCGTCAGCTTGAAAGTCTTCATCAGGCTTTCTTTGGGGTCATCTTCCTCGCGGATGATGCGGATGACTTCGTCAATATTAAGGTAAACAATCAAGTAACCATCCAGAACCTCAAGGCGATGCATGACCTTCTCAAGACGGTGCTGAGAACGGCGCACAAGCACTTCGCGCTGGTGATTGAGCCAGGCCTGAAGAACCTCTTTCAGGTTCATGACGCGCGGCTTTAGACCGCCATCAAGTACGTTCATATTAAGCGCAAAGCGCGTCTCAAGGTCGCAATTGCGGAACAAAGCTTCCATCAGCAATTCTGCCTCGACATTGCGGCTTTTCGGCACAAGAACGAGGCGTACATCTTCCGCGCTTTCGTCGCGCACATCCTCCAGCACGGGGATTTTGCGCGCATTGATAAGCTCGGCAATTTTCTCGACCAACCGCGATTTCTGCACCTGATAAGGTATCTCGGTGACCACAATCTGATACTGCCCTTGCCCCATATCCTCGCGCTCCCATCTGGCGCGGATGCGGAACGAACCGCGACCCGTGGCGTAAGCTTCCTGCACCGCTGCCGGGTCTTCCACCAAGACGCCGCCGGTCGGAAAATCGGGGCCTTTTACAATCTCGCTCAGCGCCTGCGGCGTAACATCCTTATCCTCAAGGATCGCCAGTGACGCGGCGCAAAGCTCGCCGATATTATGCGGCGGAATATTGGTCGCCATACCCACGGCGATCCCGCTTGCGCCATTGGCCAGCAAATTGGGAAACCCGCCGGGAAGCACAACCGGTTCATTTTCCGACCCGTCATAGGTTGGGCGAAAGTCAACGGCGTCCTGCTCGATCCCATCAAGCAGGAGCAAAGCGATGTCAGTCAGGCGCGCCTCGGTATAACGCATCGCCGCCGCGTTATCGCCGTCGATATTGCCGAAATTGCCCTGCCCGTCCACAAGCGGGTAACGCTGCGCGAAATCCTGCGCCATACGCACCATGGCGTCGTAAACGGCCGTATCGCCGTGCGGGTGGTATTTACCGATAACGTCACCCACCACGCGCGCCGATTTCTTGGGCTGCTGCGCGGGGTTAAGCTTGAGCTGGTACATCGCATACATCAGGCGGCGATGCACGGGCTTCAGCCCGTCGCGCACATCGGGTAACGAACGGCTCATAATCGTTGAAAGCGCGTAAGAGAGGTACTTATCGGAGAGAATCTCGCCGAAATTCTGGTCTATGATCTGTTGTGCTGCGGATTCGTCTGCGGTCATAGAAGCTGTTTAGCATCAAGAAAGCAAAGATACAAAGGGCTTTTAAAATTAACCCGCAGTTGCCTGCAGCTCATCAGTTTGCAACGGAGATGAAGGAGAACTGTTTTTATCGGCTCTATTTAAAATTTGAAACTCCCAATCCTGCGTAGGATCCAAAGAGATAAACTGCTCTCCTTTTTGCTCTAGCCCTTCTAAATAAGCGATAATTTTTTCAAGGCGTCTTTCAGCCGCCGAATTAGAAGCCACCTTTTCTACCGGCAAATGCGGCATATCAGCAAGCCTTCCGATTTGTTTTCCATGAGACATACTTTCATCGTCATATTGGTCGGCTAACAACCGCCTTGCTTCGGCCAGTATTTCAGAAACCAGAAATTCAGCAGTCACAGTGCGAACAGCAAACCCAACATAACCGCGGGCTACAGGTAAAAAAGTTTCTCCTAAAATACGCTGCGTAGGATTTAATTTGGACATTGCTTGAACAACTGCTGGCATAATTCATTTCCTTTAGCAAAAACAGATCAAGCTCATTTGCTAAAACAAACATCAAATTATGTCAACAGAAAGTTTGGCAAAGCTATCCGTTCTTAACTGAAACCGCTCCTGAAACATTATCCGTGCCTCCGGCACGCCGCGTGTATGGTGGTTGAACACCCAGTTTTCAAGGAAATATCCGGTCAACCGCAAACCTTCTAAAATGTCCTCATCTCCCGCTTCCCCGCGAGAAGGCTTGAGGAATTCCGGCAAGCTCAAAAGCCTGTCCTTATAGACCGCCCCTGCCGCGCAGCTAACGGCGCGGCCCGTTTTCGGGCTGACATAGCAATGGTCGCTGGCATCGCCACCGCCCGCGCAAGTGCTGAAATCGAGCGAAAAGCCCAGCTCTTTAAGCAGCGCAATTTCCCACATTACATAGGCCTGGCCCCATATATCGGCCTCCAGCACATCAAAAAGCGCGCCGAGCCCGTAATACAGCCCCGCATGCCCTTCCCGTTCCGGTAAAGCCTCGTCACAAAGCGCGCAGGCCGCCTGCATCGCCGCCAGCCGAAGAGGGTCACTCATAAACGTGGCGCAGGGGTTGCGCTGCTGCTCCAGGGTGAGCGAGCCCAAAGCATCGGATACACGCGAACTCCAACGCGCATCCACCATGCTGCCCGGCTCAATGACACCCCGCATGCGCGAGGAACGCGCCCCGCGCACATAACCCGCGTGCCGCCCGTGATGCTCGGTCAAAAGCGAGACGATCGCCCCGCTTTCGCCATGCATGCGCGCTTTCAACACTATGGCTTGATCTTGCCAGCTTTCCATGCCACTACAATACGCGTTAAGCCCACGGACCGGAAGCAAGGAAATGGTACAAATCCCCATAAAAGATCTGGAATCCCTATGCCTTGACGCCATGACCAAAGCGGGGCTGAGCCGTGAAGACGCTGCCGTTATCGCTGATCACCTGCTGGAAAACGAATATAGCGGCAAGGCCTCGCACGGCCTTGTGCGCGTGACGCAAGCCATCAAGGCGCTGGCTGAGCATGGTTTACCAGCACGCGGGCCGGAGCTTGAGTTCGATAACGGTTCATTTGCGCGTCTAAATGCCAATCGTCACATCGGCGTTCTGGCCGTTAAGCAGGGCATGGATTTAGCCGCCGAGCGTGCCAAAACATATGGGATAGCCGTCATCGGCATCCGTAATTATATCGCCACAAGCGGGTCAATGACCTATTACTTGCGCCGCATGTGCGCCCAAGGGCTGATAGCGCTCATGGGTTGTAATTCCGTGGCTCTTGTCGCCCCGCCCGGCGGGCGCAAACGCATGCTCGGCACCAACCCCGTGGGCATCGGTATCCCGGCGGGAGAAAGCGCAGGCGATCCGGCGATGATAGCCGATTTTGCCACGTCCGCCATTGCCTACGGCAAAATACTGGTGATGAATGACAAGGGGGAGACTATCCCCGAAGGGGTTTTGATCGACAAGGATGGTGTGCCATCAACCAATCCGGATGATGCCTATGACGGCGCGATTTTGCCTCTTGCCGATTACCGGGGCTTTGCGCTGGGGCTGATGATGGAGCTTCTTGCGGGCCCCTTGATAGGCGCGGTCGCGATCAAGGAAGATTTATATGATAATGACGGGTTCTTTATTCTGGCGATTGACCCGCAAGCTATGGGTAACCCTTTATTTTATAAACAAATCCATGACGCGTTTGATACGCTTCACGCCTGCCCGCCCGCCCCGGGAGCAAGCGGCGTTACCCTGCCCGGTGAACGCTCGCTTGAGACGCTTTCTCGCACCCTTGAGCGCGGCTGGGTCGAGGTGGCGGATAAAACTCTGGCAAGCCTTAAGGAACTTACATGATGAGCACAAACACGGTCAAAAACGTCGGCATCGCCGGAACCGGAGCACTGGGCTCTATTGTCGCCAAGGCCCTCATAGCGGGCATCGGTGGTTATGAACTCATTGCTTTGTCAGACACCACGCCAAACAAGGCTTTTAACCTGCCTTATGTGGGTTTTGAGGAGTTGGCTGAGAGTTGCGACCTCATAGTCGAGTGTCTGCCCGCCTCCGCCGTGCCTGATCTTTGCCGCGCTGTGTTCGCGAAGGGCAAGGATCTGGTGCTGATCTCATCTTGCGCTTTACTAATTTATCCTGAGATATTGGAATCATTTAATAAACTTGATCCGGTCAAACGGGGACGCATTATCGTGCCGTCTGGAGCTTTAACGGGCCTTGACGGCGTTAAGGCACTGAAAGAACTTGGAATTAAAAGCGCTAAAATCGCCTCAACCAAAGCACCGACGGGGTTCGCGGGAGCGCCTTACATCGTAGAAAACGGCATCGATTTGGCGGCCATAACCCAAAAAACATGCCTGTTTAAAGGAAATGCTCTGAAAGCCGCTTCAGGCTTTCCCGCCAACGTGAATGTCGCCGCTACACTCTCACTCGCGCATGGCATAGGGCCAGAATTTACACAAGTCGAAATCTGGGCCGATCCTGACGCAAAAGGAAATCAACATGAACTGGAAGTAATCGGGGAATTTTCTACTATAAGCTCCCGTATTTCCAACAAACCCGATCCGGATAACCCCAAAAGCTCCGTTCTTGCGGGGGCCAGTATCGTGTCGGCTTTAAGAGGGCTTTCCGAGCCTTTGGCGGTGTTGACATGACGAACGACATCCCGCGCAAGCATTTTTATATGATCCGCCACGGCCAGACCGAGGCCAATGCGGCGCGCATTATGGCAGGAGTGATGGATACCCCGCTAACCGCGTTGGGGCGCAAGCAGGCTAAAGCGGTTCAAGACGTGGTCAAACGGCTGGAAATCAAGCCCAAAACTATCATTCACAGCCAGCTTTCCCGCGCGCGTGATACGGCACATATTATTAACGAGGTTTTGAACCTGCCGCTGCACGAAGATGCAGGCTTTGGCGAAATCAATGCCGGCGAGTGGGAAGGCGTTTCTTACGAAATAGCCAACCCGCTTTTTACCGGCTGGGTTGATGTGCCGGGCGGCGAAAAGACAGCTGATTTTTTTGCCCGGGTAAAAAAATCAAAAATAAGCGCATTATCGGTTCACAATGATCCCGTTCTTATTGTCTGCCATGGTGGTGTAATGCGCGCCATAGGTGAGATTTGGAAGATTTCCACACCCGGACGCTTTGAAAACGCACATCTATATGAGTTCATGCCTCACAATATGAACCGCAAATTCCCTTGGGATGTGTATCATTATCGCTATTGCGAGCAGGAAAAAGCCCTCAAACGAGAAAAAAGTGATCTTTATGACACCATCGAGGCACTGGAGAATGTTTTTTCCGATTCTGATACGGAAAGCTGCTCCGCCTCCAAAATCGCCTGATAAATTCTGAACGCCTGCTGCGTCTCCTGTACGTCATGCACGCGGAACATCTGTACATCATTCTGTAAACACCAGAGCGCCCCGGCTAGCGATCCCGCCAGCCGGTTATCCACAGCCGCATCGTCATCAAGAGCACCTATCATTGATTTTCGTGACAGACCCACCACCAAAGGCACTCTTAAGCCCAAAAATTTTCTTATATTTCTTAGGATTAGCAGATTATGCTCCAAAGTCTTCCCAAAGCCGATGCCTGGGTCAGCAAGGATCATTTCAATTTCGATACCATTCGTTTCACAATGTTTTATACGGCGCTGTAAAAACTCATAAATTTCTTCTATTACATTATTATAGCTTGGTTTTTTCTGCATAGTGGCTGGCTCCCCCTGCATATGCATCAAACATACCGGCACCTTAGCCTCTCTAATCACATTGATACTTTCATTATCATGCATTAAAGCACTGATATCGTTTACCAGCGTAGCGCCCGCCTTAATCGCCGCACGCATGGTCTCCGCGTTGCGCGTATCCACCGATACCCATTCGGCCTCTCCACGCAGCCCCTCTATCACAGGACAGATACGGTCGATTTCTTCTTGAATACCAATACTTTGTGCCCCCGGGCGCGTCGACTCGCCGCCGATATCCAATATGCTTGCGCCTTGTTGAACCAATGCAAGACCGTGATCTATTGCACTGTTAATATTGATAAATGTTCCGCCATCAGAGAAGCTATCGGGGGTCACATTGACCACACCCATAATATGCTTTTTTTCCCAGAATGGTGACTGTCCACAGACTTGTCCACAGTTTTCAGGCCGCTGCATTTTTTCCTCGTGGTAATTTTATTTCGCTTTTAGTATTTAGCGGCTTGGCTTCCTGCTCGTCCGGCAAGGCGCGAATAAGGTTCATCAGGCTTTGTCCTGACACCGGATGCGTCCACTCTGGCACGATATCTGCCATGGGCAGCAGAACAAAAGCGCGCCTGTGCATTTCAGGATGCGGAACGATGAGTTCGCTGCTTGTCTCTTCGCTCTTTATAACCGTATCGTGATAAATAAGAAGATCAAGGTCGAGCGTCCGCGGTGCCTTTTTTTCACCCCTCACACGACCAAAACCAGTCTCTACGCCCTGTAAAACCGCGAGCAATGCTTCGGGCTGCAACTGGGTGTGAACCTCTATGACCTCATTATGATACCATGGCTGGTTCGAAACAGGTACGGGCGCTGTAAGCCACGTACGGGATGATTTAAGAATTTTAAGGCCACGCTCGGTCAAAGTCGCCTTCGCCGCCGCCAGTGTCTCGCGCGGCGTGCCGTATTTGCTATCCAGATTGGCGCCTAGTCCGATTAAAATCATAAAGCCCAAGTTTCCTGCATCTTAAAGCAACGCTTTAACTAACGGCTTTTAGGCTACGATTTCAATCTGTTTTTAAAGCAAAACATTAAAAAACAAACCCGCCGGAAGATTGCACCTTTGGGCGGGTCATTTTAGATGCATTAATGTGAAAGCTTACCAGCTACGGACTTTACCGGTATCAATGTGAACGAAGTCGCTGCCGGGGTAAAAACCCACACCGCCGGCACGCAGGGAACGTGCAATCTCGCGCAAACGGCGCGTGCTAAAGCCCGGAAGGCGAATATCAAGCGCTTGGCCGTACATATGGAAAGAATTTCGCGCCACGCCTGTGCTGGCCTTACGCAGCATTGCGTTCGTCTTCGGGCTGCGGTAACCGGAAAGTATCTCAAACGACTTGTCAGAGCCGGTTTTGGACTGAATGATATTCAAAATGTCCAAAACCCGCGGATCCATCGGGAAAATATCACCGGTACGAAAATCGCGCAGCACGTAATTCAGACGGTCGAACGCATCGGACAGATATTTATCACCCACGCGGTAAACACCGGAAAAAGCCTGCCCCGTATGGGCGTGGCGGAAATTCAAACGCCATGCATCATTACCGGAAACGGCAAAAGACGGACGGGGAAGGAAAGGCATTGTAGCAGCCAGAGCGCCGATGGCTCCGATTTTCAATACATCGCGGCGGTGAACCACGGGTGACTTCGTATCATTCTCAGCACTGTACAACTCTATCATTACGTCTTTCTCTCTTTTCACTCTATAAACCAAGGCCTGCATTTGCTGCAGGCCCTCGAGAAGTGAGTGTTCTACATAGTTTCAGAGAAAGTGTAAAGATTAAATTATGTATTTTCGTGCAACGTTTTGTTATTAAAAGACAAAACTGCAAAAAAAAATTATTGCGCAGAAGCCAAAGTCGCCAGAACGGCTGTTTTTTCGGGCCCCTTCTGAATCAATCCGGGCAAGTAAAGCTCCCCGTTTTCGGCTAACAGCTTGATAAGCTTGGTATCATTGCGGTAAACATCGCTGCCGAAAACCACTTTGCCGCTGGAATCGATCCAATTGGTGTAATAATACACGTAAACGGGCATGCGTTCCTCGACGGATACATCGGTTTTTTTACCACTGCCAATCGCAGCATACATATCGCCAGAACCCCAGCCAGCGCGGCTTTCCATGATAAATTTCGCAACTTTCTCCGGCTCTTTCATACGTATACAGCCCGAGGAAAGTGCGCGCTCGTTGCGCTCGAAATATTCCGGGTGATTGGTATCATGCAGGTAAATATTATAAACATTAGGCATCAGCACGCGCACGCGGCCCAGCGGGTTGTTTTCCCCCGGCTCCTGCACCATGCGGATTTGTTGCAGCTCCGACCAGGAAACAGTGTTCCAGTTAATGCTGTGCGGGTCGATTCGGCGGGCATTTGCGCCATAGCCTTTTAAGAGCACGATGCCTTTATCTTCAAGGTAATTCACGTCCTCGCGCACTTTCGGCCAGATGTCGAAACGCTTGATGGTGGCGGGAATGGTCCAATCGGGGTTAAACCGCACCCCTTCCACATGGGTCACAAAAGAACGGGTCTTGCGAACCGGACTGCCCACAATAATCGGCATTTCCACGGCCACTTTATCGTTTTTAATACCCCATAATTTGGCGGAAGGAATATTCACCGCGATAAAACGGGCCGGACGGTCCGCAGGCGCCCAACGCAGGCGCTCCATATTGGCGATCAACTGATATTTCTTATCCAGTAATGTGCGGTTGAGCAGCTGAAGCGTACGAGAGCCCACAATTCCGTCATCTTCCAAATTGTTTTCCCGCTGAAAGCGCATCACGGCCGCAACCATACGGTCATCATAGCGAAGAGCGTCTTTCGTTTGCTGCTCTGTGCCCAAACGAAGGCGTAAATCCGGTATTTTCGGGTGGCGCTCACCGGGGCGGACCATATAATCGATCTCGATCGGCAGAACATGATCGTAATCCGTGCGTTGCGTCTGCTGGTTCAGCGCGATTAACTCTGCGCGAAGCTTTTGATATGTAACGCTTTGTGGCTCAACCTCGGCCAATATATCGGAAAACGGCTTATCGGAACGCAAATGGGCCAGTGTCTCGACGACCGGCATGCGCTGGCGCCAATATTCCGCGCTCGTTTGCATGGAATCCACGTCAGTTACGCGCATCCCGCTCAAATCGCTGGCATAGCGCATAAAACCGTCGGTCAAAAGCAATTCCATCTGTGCATTGCGCAGGAAGTTCGGTTGTTCTTTCAAAGCATTAAGCTTTGCCGTATGGTATTTTTGCGGATTAAGGCCATGCGTCCATGACGTTTCCAGCGCGTTAAACAATATAAGCCCGTTTTTGTTCAGACCGTTATTATCCATCCAGTACGGAGCATTATCTCGTGCTTTATAAAAATTTCGTATTGCATTGTAATCAGAGAATTTTTCACCGCCGATGTTGGGGCGGGCAAAAGCCATATTAAGCGACAGATCAAATATGAATGACGGCTTTTCAGGCACGTTATCGAGCGCGCCGTTCTGCGCCAAAGCAGGCGAAGACAACGCCATAGCCAGATAAACCAATGTTATAAGTAACATCGACAAGCTCTTGAATTTAAAATTAATTTGCATGATATATGTCATAGCCCTGATCCGATTGCAATAGTGGAACCACAGCTATAAATTTTACCAAGAGATGCTTAACAAACGCTTAGGGCAATATGGGAATCCTCCCCACTGCCCGAGTATGCAAATTTAGAGCAGACCGAGTGCATAAACGCAGGCAATCGGACCATATTTGGTACGGCAAAAAATTTTAAAATCAGGACAAGAAATTTTTTCTAAATATCTACGTAAGTATGGGTTTCGGCCTTAGCCCCAGGATGGGTAACCGCGCCATCACGGGCATTACCGACAAGAGCCGCATATTTTTGCAAGGCTCCGGACTGGTAATTGGTTTCCCTTGGCTTCCACTCTTTTCTACGGACCTCTAGCTCTGCATCAGACAGCTTGACCTCGACCGTGCCGGCCTTGGCATCAATGCGAATGATATCGCCATCTTTGAGCAAGCCGATAGGCCCGCCGACAGCGGCTTCGGGGCCCACATGGCCGACACAAAAGCCTCGTGTTCCGCCCGAAAAGCGGCCATCAGTAATAAGAGCGACCTTATCGCCCATTCCCTGACCGTAAATGGCCCCCGTGGTGGACAGCATTTCACGCATACCGGGGCCGCCTTTGGGCCCCTCGTAACGCACGATAAGGACCTCGCCTTCTTTATATTCGCGCTTCTGCACCGCTTTAAACGCTGCATCTTCGCCATCAAAAACGCGTGCCGGACCTTCGAATACAAGCTCTGTAAGCCCCGCAATCTTCACAATAGCCCCTTCCGGCGCTAGATTGCCTTTAAGCCCTACTACACCGCCCGTGGGGTGAATGGGATTAGAACATGGAAATACAACATCCTGACCTTCGGGTAGCGTGACATTCGCGTAGTTTTCCGCCAAAGTCTTGCCTGTCACGGTGATGCAATCACCATGCAAATGCCCGTTATCAAGAAGTTCCTTAATCACTACGCCGACGCCGCCGATATCATAAAGGTCTTTGGCGACATACTTCCCGCCGGGGCGCAGATTGGCGATAAGCGGCGTCTTTTTGAAGATTTCCGCCACATCAAACAGGTCAAATTCAATGCCTGCTTCATGCGCAATCGCCGGCAGGTGAAGACCGGCATTCGTGGAGCCGCCTGTTGCCGCCACAATCGCAGCCGCGTTTTCAAGGGATTTACGGATAATAATATCGCGAGGTAATGGGCCGCCATTTTGAATGAGATCCACCACTGTTTTACCGCAAGCTTCAGCATAGCTTTCCTTGGTGTGGTCTTCCGCAGGAATACCGTTAGCCCCCGGAATAGCAAGTCCCAGCACTTCGGCCACGCACGCCATGGTATTTGCCGTAAACTGGCCGCCGCAAGCACCCGCACCCGGCAATGCGCCGCATTCACAGGCATAAAGCTCTTCATCGCTGACTTTGCCCACGGCATGCTCGCCCACCGCTTCGAATACGGTAACGATATCAGCGTCTTGTCCGCGAAATTTACCGGGCAGTATCGTGCCGCCATAAAGGAAAACCGAAGGCACGTTCAGGCGCGCCATCACCATCATCATGCCCGGCAATGATTTATCGCAGCCCGCAAGCCCCACCAACGCATCATAGCAATGGCCACGCATGGTAAGCTCTACGGAATCCGCAATGACCTCGCGGCTGGCAAGGGATGAGCGCATGCCTTCATGCCCCATGGCAATACCATCCGTTACGGTGATTGTAGTGAATTCACGCGGAGTCGCTCCTGCGGCGCTCACGCCTTTTTTCACGAACTGTGCCTGCTCGGCCAGCTTGATGTTACAGGGCGCCGCCTCGTTCCAGCATGTCGCCACTCCAACCAGTGGGCGGGCAAT
>CAZBNG010000006.1:0-47297 GCA_964493095.1 uncultured Pseudobdellovibrionaceae bacterium | reverse complement strand
ATGCTCGGCACAACAATCTATAATGCCACCGGACAAATCCCCGCCGACCTGAAATTCCACAATCCTGCCGACGTGCGCGGGCCGGGGGAATATGCCGGCCAGCTTTTCGACGACCGGATGTTCGACCCCGCCGTTTACGACATGCTGAAGCCGAAAAACGGCGGCAAGGTCGATGCGCGGTTCCTTACACAAGACCCGAAACTCGCCGAAATCATGAACGACATCGGCATCCCGACCAGCGGTATGCTTGATGAGGTACAAGTCGGGCGCGTGGCGCAGGTCCGCATGGAGCAAATCGCCAAACAATACGGCGTCTCATCACCCGCAGACATTTCACAAGCTATTTCAAAAGGACAGTACTCACCTTACATGGGCGACCTCAAACTGGCGCAGGCCGGCTTCGGTTACCCTAGTGACGCCGAACTTTCCGACATTTACAAATCCCTGATGGGCAGCGCCGGACTGGATTACCGCAACCGACTTTATCAATCCGGGGAGATTGAGCGTTATCAGAATGCCAAATGGAATGCAAAATACGGCGGCCCCAATGAAGAACAGGCGCTGCGCTCCGGCCAACACATGAACGCTTTTACCAGCCTTGGAATCGCCAAAGATCCCGCGTTAACGGTTACCGCTATCCGTGAAAGCCTGAAAGACAAGCCGGAGGAGTTGAAGCTGTTCAACGAAAAGCTCGCCATCCAGCAGAAAACCAGCGTCGTAACCTATTTCGATACGGGAACGGCAGACCCGAATGACCCGTACAACCCGCGCAGGGAGTATCATAATTTGCGCTTTGGCAAGCTTTACCGCGACAAAACGCTGGAAATTATGAACGGCGTCACAACCGCCGCCCCCGCAAAACCGGCCCCGCCGCTAGGTTCAGAAGAAACAACTGGGTCCGGTCATACTGATGCAGCCCCAAAAGATTTCAGTGAAGCGCTTTTGATGGCATCGGCGCAAAACCCTGACCAGATTTTCAGCCAGTACAAAGTCTGGAAAGACAAGGCCACAGGGCAAGCCCCCCAGAACATAAAAGAAGATTTAGGGTCATCCCCCGGAGTTCCGTATCCTCTGTTCAACAAAAGCATAGATGCCGTTTTGAAACATAAGCCGTCCGAAATTGCTGTTGCTTTTGATCAGTGGAAAAAAATAGCACAAGCTGAAAACATTCCTTTCAGGGACATGCTGCAAAAAAGCATCTCTCATACGCTAATCGCCAAAAATGGAGGCTCTGAGGCTATTGAACATTCTTATGTCGGCCAATGGCTGTGGAAAACGGCTAAAGACACACCATCAGCTTTCGCCAGTTCATGGCAGAATCTCAAAGATATCTATGCAAAAGAAGGTGCCCCTTTTGACGTTAACAATAAAGAGATTGAAATCGCACTTGAAAACAGCTTGCTGTCTTTGACAGAGAAAGGCACCGAACAAGACATTAAGGATGCCTGGGAAATTGTAAAAAAAGAAAGTGCGGCATATTCAGGCAACATATCGTTTAAGTCGTTTATGGCAAAAATCCTAATCGCTAATACTTTCTCAAGCATGGCGAAAAATGGTACTTACAGCGTAATTTCCGATATTCTGGCCGATGCTGATATGGATAAAACGTTACTTCAAAAATATCGGGACGCCTTCTTAGCAACAAACGCCGACAAAATGACGCCCGAAGAATTAAAGCGCGTCGAAGCGGAGTTCAACGAAGTGCTTAATGCCAAGCATTCTTTAACGAGGGGGCAGACCGATAAAGTCCAAGAATGCAAAGGTAATGGCTGCGACATAGGTCAACCCGGCGCAGACCGTGCCGCCCCGCCAGCGCCTGTTCCGCCAAAACCAAACGAGCATCCACAGCAGGCCCCCGCCGCTCAATAAGAAATACCCTAAACGTTAAACCGGAACAGAATAATATCCCCGTCCTGAACAACGTATTCCTTGCCTTCCTGGCGCATTTTGCCGGCCTCTTTCGCGCCGTGCTCTCCGTTGCAGTTAATAAAATCACTATACGCGATGACTTCCGCCTTGATAAAGCCCTTCTGAAAATCGCTATGAATAACGCCCGCCGCTTCCGGCGCTTTGGCGCCCTTACGCACGGTCCATGCCCGCGCCTCCTTCGGCCCGACGGTAAAATAGGTCTGCAGGCCCAAAAGCTCATGGCCCGCTTTGATAATGCGATCCAGGCCGGCTTCTTCCAGCCCCATTGCGGCCAGAAACTCCGCACGCTCTTCCGTACTTTCAAGCTGTGCAATCTCCGCTTCCATGGATGCGCAGATATTTACCACCTGTGCGTCTTTACCTTTGGCCATTTCCTCAACCTTACGGCTCCATTCATTGCCCTCGGCGACATCGCCTTCGGCAAGGTTGCAAACATAAAGAACCGGCTTTCCGGTCAACATCTGGATTTGTTTCGCCCAACGTGCTTCATCTTCGTTAGCCGGAACAACGACGCGTGCGGGTTTGCCGTCGGACAGAGCGGCGCGAACCTGATTCATAAACTCAAATTGCCCCTTGAATTCCTTATCCCCGCCCTTGGCTTTACGCTCGATATTGGCAATCTGCTTTTCAATACTCTCAAGGTCCGCCAGCAAAAGTTCGGTTTCAATGGTTTCGGAATCGCGCACCGGGTCAACGGATCCTTCCACATGCGTGATATCCGGATCGTCAAAGCAGCGAAGAACATAGATAATCGCGTCCGTTTCACGGATGTTGGCCAGAAACTGGTTGCCCAGCCCTTCGCCTTTTGACGCGCCCCTGACCAGACCGGCAATATCCACAAATTCCAGCTGCGAAGGCACTATATTGGCCGATTTGCCGATTTGTGCAATCTTGTCCAGCCGCTCATCGGGGATGGCAACGCGGCCGACATTGGGCTCTATCGTACAAAAAGGGAAATTCGCCGCCTGCGCCGCCTGCGTCGCCGTCAGAGCATTAAACAGAGTCGATTTCCCGACATTGGGCAACCCCACGATTCCGCAATTAAATCCCATATTTTTTAATCCTTTACGTTAGTTTCTTCCGCCACGCGGGTCATGAAATCGTTATCACTGCCCTCCAACATCAACGGTAAATGCGCGGCAACGGCCTTAAGCAAACCGGGAAGCCACTTCTGTTCCGATTTGGAAAAATCGCTGAGCACATAGCCAGAAACCCTGTCCCGCTCTCCGGGATGGCCGATACCAAAACGCAGTCGCCAGAAATCCGGCGTTCCGATATGCGCACGGATGGATTTCAGGCCGTTATGCCCCGCTACGCCCCCGCCCAGCTTGGTGCGCATTTTACCCGGCACAAGATCAAGCTCATCATGCAAAACAAGGATACGGGCGGGCGGAATTTTATAAAACTTTGCGGTCTTGCCCACGGATTGCCCGGATTCATTCATAAATGTGAGAGGCTTCAGAAGAACGACTTTTTCCCCGGCGACCTGCCCTTCCGCAAGCTCACCCTGAAATTTGGAGCGAAACGCCGGGAATCCATATTCCGAAGCGATTTCATCAACCGCCATAAAGCCGATATTGTGACGGTTTCCGGCATATTTACCACCGGGATTACCCAGCCCTGCAATAAGCCACATGCCCCGCTCGCGTTTTTTGAATAAACAAAACATTTGTTAGAAGTAAGATATAAAAACGCAGGATGTAAGTATTTTCTTACGCCCTGCGCCTTGTTCTGACTTCTTACTCGTCGCCGCCTTCGGATTTTTCAGCTTCTTCTTTGCCTTCACCTTCGGCTTCTTCGCCTTCACGCTCGATACCGTCATCCGTATCGGCTTCAGCGGCTTCAATCTCTTCCATCGTGCGCGGCGCAACAATGGTCGCGATCGTAAAGTCACGGTCGTCAATAACCGGGGTAACACCATCGGGGTATTTCGCATCGCTGGAATGTACGGAATCGCCAAGGCCTTTTCCTGCCAGATCGACATTGATGATTTCGGGAATAGCGTTCGCACGGCAATGCACTTCCACTTCGTGGCGTACAATGTTCAAAATACCCTTGGCCTCCAGCCCCGGTGATTGTTCTTCGTTGATAAAATGAACGGGAACCTTCACCATAATGCGTGTCTTATCTGTCACGCGCAGGAAATCGATGTGCTCAACAATGTCTGTAACGGGGTGAAGCTGTACATCACGCGCCAGAACCAGGAATTTGTCATTGGATACGCTCAGATCGCACAATGTAGTGAACATATGACCTTTGTTGTAAATCACGTTTACCGTGTTTGCATCCAGAGTGATCTTAAGGGGCTCTTTTTTATCGCCGTAAATAACGGCGGGTGTCTTACCTTCGCGGCGAAGTGACCGGGCTGCCCCCTTACCGGCTTGGTCACGTGTCTCCGCAGTAAGTGCGTAATGTTTAGAAGACATGGCATTTTCCTTTAATTTAAGTGTTTCGCGCGGCCTCCAGGGGTGTCCACGCATGGTTGCGCTAGTCTTTAGAGCGTTTTTCCGGGAATTTCAAGGAAAAATAATGGTGCAGACCGCCAGATTTTCAAAGTGTGTATTTTAAGACAGTGCCGGACCAACCGGATTGGCAGCAGCACCGAGACTAAAAAATTCAGGAGAGCTTCCAACGTCCGCGCGTCCAGACCGTGTAGAGTGCCTGAGAGCAAAACTTACCACCAATGGAATAGCCTCTATAGCTGCCTGAACACTAGCCCCTTTTCCCTGACAATTATCTGTTAAAACACGAAGATTGCCCATTACAGTATCATAAGCCCCAAGAATTCCACCTCTCTGCAAAACTTCTGCATCACGCTTGCCAGCATAGCGGGTTATGCTACCAAAGTTTCGGAGATTAGCCTCCAGAGCCTCAATAAATTCCTCGTCAGTCATTTGCTGCACGTCAGGGACTGTTAACTGCGTCATGAAAAAATCCTCTCACTCTTACTATTTATGTAGAGTGTTATAGCACCACGTCAAATATTATGTCAATTTTTTATTTAAACAACGCGGAAATAGAACGCTCTTCGAAAATGCGGCGGGTTGCTTCGCCCATCAGGGAGGCGACAGAGAGCTGGGTTATTTTAGCACAGGCCTCTATGGCCGGAGTTGCCGCGATCGTATCTGTAATCACCAGTTTTTCCATGGAAGATTTCTCAATGCGGGAAACAGCCTCGCCGGATAAAACCCCGTGCACCACATAAGCATAGACGGCCTTGGCCCCACCCTCCTTAAGGGCAGTAGCGGCATTGCAAAGCGTACCGCCGGAATCCACGATGTCATCGACAAGCAAGCAGACCTTACCTTCAACCTCGCCGATAATGTTCATAACTTCCGAAACCCCGGCTTTTTCCCGTCGCTTGTCTATAATCGCCAGATCGGCGTTAAGACGCTTGGCCAGCGCCCGCGCCCGCACCACACCGCCAACATCGGGGGAAACGATACAAAGGGCGTCCCCGTTAAACTGTTCCTCGATCTGTGGCACGAAAACCGGAGCCACAATCAGATTATCAACGGGAATATCGAAAAACCCCTGAATTTGCCCGGCATGAAGCTCCATGGTCAGGACGCGGTCCGCACCCGCCGCGGTAATCAGGTTGGCCACCAGCTTGGCGGAAATCGGCGTACGCCCGCCGGTCTTGCGATCCTGCCTTGCATAGCCGAAATAAGGAATAACCGCCGTAATACGCTTTGCAGAGCCGCGCTTGAGCGCATCAATCGCAATCAAAAGCTCCATCAGGTGGTCGTTGGCGGGATAAGAGGTCGACTGGATAAAGAAACAATCCTCACCCCGCACGTTTTCCATGATTTCAACGAAGATTTCCTCGTCGTTGAAACGCTTAACATTGGCTTGGGTCAGAGGGACATTTAAATAGGCCGATATGGCTTCAGAAAGTGGTTTGTTGGAATTTCCCGCGATGAGTTTCATAAATTATTCTTATCCCGTACGGCGTTGTAACGTGTTGCCCTGCACTATAAAAAAATCACCGCGTAAATCAACAGGGTTTTGCATAAATTAGCATTTTTTAATCACAATCCCCGATAATTGCCGCCCGTAATCGGGCTCCTGCTTATGGCAGGAACGGCGGTAGCTGAAAAACAGCCCTTCCTGCGCATATGTATCCGCGCCGTTAATCGCCACATGTTTCACTCCGGCTTTGGCCAACCTTGCCGCTATATATCCGGCAAGATCAAACATTGCATGGCCTTCGCGGCGGCTGGATTTGAAAAAAAACTCGTTTTCCGGGTCTTGCTTCGTGAAACGCTCCATAAACTCCGGCCCGACCTCGTATGAAGCCTGCGCGATACACGGCCCCACGCAGGCGCGAATTGAGGGCATTTCAGCCCCCAACTCAGTCATGGCTTTAAGGGTGGATTCTAAAATACCGCCAATCGCGCCGCCCCAGCCCGCATGCGCCGCCCCTATGACCGGTGAGCCATCCTTTTTCTGCCCGTAAAACAACACCGGACCGCAATCCGCCGTCAGAATGCCGATCGCCAGCCCCGCCACATCCGTGGCCAGCGCGTCGGCTTTCGGCCGCTCCTTACCGGATGGAAACGGCGCCGATACGCTTAGGCATATATCGCTGTGAGTTTGATGCACGGTGACGAGGTTTTCCGGCTCTACACCAAGGTTTTGCACCATAATCCGGCGGTTTTCCTTTACGGATTCCCGATCGTCCTGTGATCCCGTACCCGCGTTAAGACTGTCATATATGCCGCGGCTCACCCCGCCGCTGCGGGTAAAAAAGGCATGAAAAACCGGCGCTTTGGCGTTATCCGCGAACGCTTTTTCTTCAATATAAACCTGCTCAGAATCCCGCCGGGGTAAGCTTTGCGTCATATGTCAGCCCTATCACTTTGAAGTTTCCCATTTGATCGGAATGTAAAAGCCTTTGCAACGCTGTTTCTATATCTTCCGCCTGTTTTTCATTCGCCTTGCCCCGCAAATGGCTTGCCCGCACCTCAACCCCCAGCGCTTTAAGAAAACGCGCCTGCGTTGCCGGACCATGTACCACAGCTCCAGAATCTGCCGCTACGCGTTTCACGGCTCCAAAATCGACATTGGTCGATAAATCCGCCTGCCCCGGATTTTTTAGCACAGGCACGCGCTCATGCTGGTAAATAGCGTGCAGACTATCGCCGATTTCCGGCTTATCTTCGCCGTAATCAATAAAAAGTGCGGCACCGCCCTGCCCCTTTAAACGTTGGCAAACCTCTTCAATAAAGGCTTTCCTCTGCGGGCTGACTTCAAAAACATTGCCCGGCGGCACAGAAGGCAAATCTCCGGGCACAAGATCAATCAACGCCTGCGGCGCCTT
The DNA here is from genome assembly GCA_964493095.1 of uncultured Pseudobdellovibrionaceae bacterium. Taxonomy (GTDB): domain Bacteria; phylum Pseudomonadota; class Alphaproteobacteria; order Micavibrionales; family Micavibrionaceae; genus CAYXSX01. The sequence continues at coordinate 40,045 of CAZBNG010000006.1, read as the reverse complement.
GCGGTGACCGAAATAAAGGCCGGAACCGCTCAGCTCCACCACCCGTTCATCCCAGCCCTGCACAGTTTTTACAAGCTGGTGCACGGGCAGAGCATCGAGAAACTCGTTACCGATAAGGATCAGGGGTATATCCCTGGGCAGAGTTTCAGGGCTTTCATGCCAGTTCACGTTATAAGCTGCCAGCGCCGCCCCCTGTTTTTCCCGCAAGGCCGGGCTGGTTTCAATCAGGTGGATGCGCGCCGCTTCTTTAAACCCTCGCGCTGCGCCGCCCGCGCGCATGATATCGGCCATCAGCGTCCCGCGGCCCGGTCCGGCTTCCGCGAGCATAAAAGCAGCGGGAGAACCTATCTGGTTCCATATATCGGCAACCCACGCCCCGACCATTTCCCCGAATATCTGGGATACTTCCGGCGCGGTTATGAAGTCTCCCTGCGCCCCGAACGGGTCCTGACGGCGGTAATACCCATATTCGGGGTGGGAAAGCACATGATCCATAAAAGTGGCAATATCCATGGGGCCGTCTGTGCGAATTTCTTCGGCCAGGAACTCTTTCAGGGCTTCATGAGGAAGCATGCGGCGCCCCGCTTTTCTTCAGGCCGTATACAATCAGGAAAGCGCCCGCCAAAATCATCGGCGCGCTTAATATCTGTCCCATGGAAAGTACGTTCCAGATAAAGCCTATCTGCTTATCGGGCTGGCGGAACAACTCGACGAAGGCACGCGCCGCGCCGTAACCGATCAGGAACACACCGGATAATATGCCGGGCCGCTTCCTGATTCCTTCCCGGCGGGCGAGAATAAACAACACGGTAAACAGCAGCACACCCTCCAGAAGCGCCTCGTATATTTGTGAAGGATGGCGGTATACATCCCCGCCGCGGGGAAAATGTACCGCCCACGGCACGCTTGTCACACGGCCGTACAGCTCGCCGTTCACGAAATTGGCCAGTCGCCCGAAAAACAGCCCGATCGGCGCGACACTGGCCACAAGGTCGGTCATGCGAAGCAACGGAATTTTACGCAAATAACAGAATATGACAGTGGCGATAATCACGCCCAGCGCCCCACCGTGGAAGGACATCCCCCCCTGCCATATTTTGAGCGCCGCCAGAGGATCATGCAGGTAAAGCATGGGCTGGTAAAACAGGACGTAACCGATGCGCCCTCCCAGGATCACCCCCGCCATCGCCCAGGGAAGATAATCGTCAATATCATCAGGGAAAGGCCGCAGTGCCCGATCACGCTTAGCCAGTGAAATGCAGTATTTCCAGCCGAGCAGGAACCCCGCCAGATAGGCCAGCGCATACCAGCGGATGTCCAACGGGCCCAGCGAAACAGCGACCGGATCTATGTCAGGAAATTCAAACCCCATGCCTTTATTCTACTAACTGCAACTCATCCACATATCTAGTAAAAACTTTTTATCCTAGTGCTTGTCAGGAACACATTCGCATGCTACCGACACTGCATATCAAAGAACAGGGGAAGAGACGAATGCCATCCAAAGCAAAGGTCCTTGACGATATCGCGCGCGTTGCCGGCGGCGCGGCCAGCATGGTTTCAGGCATAGCGCAGCAGGTACGCGAAGAAGTGCGCAGCCGGGTTGATGAACTGGCTGTAAAAATGGACTGGGTTCCGCGCGAGGACTTTGAACGGCTTGAATCGCGCGTTGCAGCGCTGGAATCTGCACTAAAAACACAAAATTTTCCTAAAAAGCGCGAAAAACTAGCCAAAAAGACCATAAAAACGACAAGTATTTCCAAAAAAATGACAAAACCCACCAAAAAAACAACAATAAGAACGAAAAAAGCATGAATAACCACTCTGAACTCACTGAATTCGAAGCATGCAACAACCCTCTCGACAATGTTGAAGATGTGCTCAACGCCCACGACTGGACGTTCAATCGCATCAATGACGATGAGCTGGTTGTACGCGTTGCCGGAAAGTCCTGCAATTATCGCCTGTTTTTCATTTGGCAGGAATCGATGAGCGCGCTGCAGTTTTGCTGCCAGTACGACATGACGGTATGCGAACAAAATTTCGCTGCCGTGCGCGAAGCCATGATGGATATCAACGAAAACCTCTGGATGGGCCATTTCGACCTGCCTCGCCAGACCGGAACCCCGAGTTACCGCCACACCTGCCTTTTTCGTGGCGTTGAACAGAGCGCAGCCATCGAGCGCCTTGAAGACCTGATGGATATTTCCCTCGCCCTTTGTGAAAAACACTACCCGGTTTTCAGTCTGATCGCCGACGCATCCTCCATGGACCGTCAGACACTTGACCTCGCTCTCATGGAAACACGCGGCGAGTCCTAGAACCCTGCGCAAGCGCATGGTATAGTAAGCGCGTTATGACAGGTCCTTTAAATATTACGATTGTCGGATGCGGGAAAATGGGCGGCGCGCTGGTGCGTGGCTGGCTGGCTTCTGGTCTTGATGCGCACATCAACATCCTTGAGCCGGGAACTCTGGATTCTTCCTTAAAAAAGGAAGGCGCCGTAACGCACTTCACCGCCCCCGCCGCGCCCCTAACAGACAGCGACATTTTCGTCATGGCCATCAAACCGCAGGTTATGGGGCAGGCCTGTGCCGACCTTAAGCCTTTCGTTAAGCCGGACGCGCTTATCCTGTCCATCGCCGCCGGACAAAGCCTGGCGCGCTTTGCGCAGTATTTCGGCGAAAATCAGCCGGTAATCCGCGCCATGCCCAATACACCCGCCGCAATCGGCAAGGGTATTTCGGTGCTCGTAGCCAATTCCCATGTAAATGATACGCAAAAGACCCATGCTACAGTCCTGCTGGAAACCAGCGGAGAAGTTTGCTGGGTAGAGGATGAAGCGCTCCTGAACCCGGTAACCGCACTTTCGGGCAGCGGCCCGGCCTATATGTTCCTGCTGATTGAAACCCTTGCCAAAGCGGGCGAAAACGCCGGGCTGGAGCCGGAATTCGCCATGCGCCTTGCCCGCCAGACGGTGATCGGCGCGGCAGCGCTTGCAGAAAATGCCCCCGGCACACCCGCCGGCACGCTGCGCCAAAACGTCACCAGCCCCGGCGGCACAACGCAAGCGGCGCTGGAAATTCTTATGAACGGTGATTTGCAGGAGCTTTTCGATACCGCTCTGGCGGCAGCGTCAAAACGCGCGGAAGAATTGAGCTAGCGTCCTCTCGTGCCCAGACCGATATCTTTGGCAAGCTGGCTGCGCTGCTCGGCATAGTTGGGCGCAACCATCGGGTAATCGGCGGGAAGCCCCCAGCGTTCACGGTATTCCTCTGGCGTCATATTATAGGCTGTTTTCAGGTGACGCTTGAGCATTTTCAGCTTTTTACCGTCTTCAAGGCAGATAATGTAATCGGGGGTAACAGAGCGTTTTACCGCCACGGCGGGCTGCGGCCTGTCCGCAAGACCAATATGGTCAGGCTTCACATTGGCAAGCGTTTTATACACGCGATCAATAACATCGGGAATTTCAGCAGCGGAAATCGTATTATTCGACACATAAGAAGAAACAATTTCAGTTGTCAGGGACAGTAATTCTTCGTGGTTTGTCTGTTCGCTCATGTTTTTCTTCCACTTTTTCTGGGTTTTTACTTCGGTAAATTTGCAAGATTATATAATTCCATTTTTAGAACAGGCAAGGCAATTGTAAAAATTTTACGGCAATCATGATGAGGCCAGCACGCGCAGCGGCGTTTTACGCTCGCTCACATCCGCGCCCCGCAGATAAAGCGGCTCTGCCGGACGGACCGTCCCTCTTTTAAACGCTTCAAGCCCGAGCCGAGCCATCAGGCCGGGATCAGGCATCTCAAAACCATCGACAAGCACCATATTTTTTTGCGCCCCGGCCTCATTTATAAATCTCCGCGCCGCATCACCTATTATCGCAACCTGCCGCCCTTCCAGATAAGCGGTGGCCGCCTGCGCGGACAACGCCATCTCATCAGTCAGCGATTTACCATCGGCGCTAAAAAGCTGGAAATAAAAATCGCCGCGCTTTGTCTCCAGCACTACGGCACAATCCTTTACCGTCCAGCCTTCCGCAGCCGTTCTTTCAAAATACTGTTGCGCCATAACCTCAAGAGTGGTTACCCCCGCCACGGGAATACCAAGCGCAAGAGAAAGCGCCCGCGCGGTAGAAAGCCCGATACGAAGCCCTGTAAACGCTCCCGGTCCGACCGTGGTAACAATCAGGTCTAAGTCGCCAAACTCGAGTCCCGCCTCGCCCATCAGTTCTTGCAACAGCGGCACGAGCGCTTCCGACTGGCCGCCCATCCTTGCCCCGTAAAACAGAAACACTGCACCCGGCCATGGCAGTATCAAAAGCTAAGCAGTTCATCTTCTTAAATATTTTCGTCTATTCATGATTTTTTATAGCTATTTACCGCATTTCGTACTAGTTTGATACCATAAATCATTGAAAGACGACCTGTTTGATGCGCACTTTATTGCTCATACTAGCCTTTACTGTGTTCTCAGTTCCTGCCCTGGCCTACCAGACTTTGCCGCAGGACAAGCACTCCGCCGTTATCCTGAGTTATGGCCGTGTCGGCGAGGATTCCTATAGCGATACCAATATCACCATAGAACAATTCGCCAGCCATCTTCAGGAAATTAAACAGGGCCAGTATAACATCCTGCCCCTTCCCGTTATCCTAAATCACCTGAAGACAGGCGTAGCGCTTCCGGAACACGCTTTAGCCATTACCTTTGAAGGCGCTTACCGCTCGGCATACGAAAACGCCATACCGCAATTATTGGAAGCCCGCATTCCCTTTACGGTGATCTTCGCCAGCGACAACGCCGATAACGGCGCAGACCAGTATATGGATTGGCACACACTTAATTCATTGAAAAAAAATGACCTTGTCAGCTTCGGCATGCTGCCTGCTTCTTACGAACGGCTGACCGGCCTTGATGAAGCCCAGGTAAAATCGCGGATAAACCGCGCGCGCGTGCGCTACCGTGAAGAGCTGGGGGAAGAGCCTAAAATTTTCTCCTACCCCTTCGGGCAGTATTCCAAATCTCTGCACGATCTGATCAAAAGTCAGGGTTTTGACGCCGCACTGGCCTTAAATTCCGGCGCGGTCTATTCGGAAAGCGACCTGTTCGCCCTGCCCCGCTTCGCCATGACGGAAAGCCATGGGGACCTTGACCGCTTCATCCTTGTGGCGCATGCCCTGCCTCTGCCCGCCACGCATATCGAACCGGAAAGCCCGGTCGTCGGCCCGGAAAGCCCGATTATCGGCTTTACACCCGATCCCCGGCTTCAAAAAGACCTGGGGTCGCTGGCATGCTTTATATCCGGGCAAGGCAAGGCCGTCACGGAAATCGTCGGGCAGGACCGCGTTGAAATCCGTCCGCACGGCCCGCTTCTGGATGAGCGCACACGTGTGAACTGCACTATGCCCGCCCCTTCGGCCGAAGACAGTCCGCCACGCTGGCGCTGGCTGGGAATGTTGCTGGTAAAGAACGATACGGCTCCCGAGCCCGACGATGAGAACGAGGAAAGGGAGGAAAGCGACGAGGAAATCAGTACTCCGCCGCCGGACGAACTTCAATAACCTCGGGAATATAATGACGCAGCATGTTTTCAATACCCTGTTTGAGCGTCGCCGTAGAGCTGGGGCAACCGGCGCACGCGCCGCGCATTTTTAAAAACACCACACCGTCCTGAAAACTTTCAAATTCAATATCCCCGCCATCCATCATGACGGATGGACGCACACGCGTATCAAGCAGTTCCTTTATCTGCGCGGTGATTTCATCGTCCGGCTCATCGCTTACCGCCTCCTCAGGGCGCATTTTTTCAGGATCTATAACCGGCTGCCCCGTTGATAAATGTTCCATGAGCGCCGCCAGAACCATGGGCTTAAGCATTACCCAGTCGGTATCGTTGAATTTAGTAACAGAAACAAAATCGTGCCCCAGAAAAACGCCGGACACCCCCTGCAAAGCGAAGAGCCGCGCGGCAAGCGGCGAAGGTCCGGCTTCATCTGCGCCCCTGAATTCCGCCGTACCGTCCTCCATAACCACCTGTCCGGGCAGGAATTTTACGGTAGCGGGGTTGGGTGTATTTTCGGTTTGAATAAACATAAGTGAAATCCTTTCCTATTGAGGTATACCGCAAAGGCTCTAAAACAAGCCCGCCACGCTCTGTCAAACAAGAGACTCGACCTGCTCCACGCTCAGGTGTCCCGGAACGATAAGCAGGGGTACGCGGATTTTGCTCAGCGCCTTGCTAACGAAATAACTCACAAGCGGCCCCGGATTGCCCGCCTGCGCGCTGGTCGCCAGAATAAGCTGCCTGATGGAGAGGTCTTCCTCAATCACATCCATAACCGTCTGGAAAAGCGGCCCTTCGCTGATATGGATCACGGGAATGTCGCCCCCCAGATCAAGCACTTTCTTGGCCATCTCCCAGGCGAAACGCTCTGCGTTTTCACGGTGCTCACGACGCAAACGTGCCTCGATATCCCCCCAATGCTGAAAATCCTGAATGTCGGCAACGCGCAAAATTGCCACCCGGCCACTATGCATAGCAGCCTGCTTGACGGCATAATGCAACGCCAGAGAGAACTCTTCCGTTTTATCGGCAACGATCAGGTAACACCCGGCAACCCTCTTGTCGGCTTTTTCTTTTTTTGCCGCCGCCTTCTTAGGCCTGACCGCGTCTTTTTCCTTTGCTGTCTTTTTAACAGTCATTTTAATCCCCCAACCGTGCTATGGGTCACGGCGCCCCACCAGATTAACGACAAATCCGGCAATAATCGCAAGAGAAACACATAAAAGACCGTACACAAAGCCGTTTTTATAGGCAAATCTATAAATTCTTGCCCCTAAACCCACCTGCGCCACGCGCAAATAGGTTGTTTTTTGCATCACCGGCTGCCCTTTTTGAAACAAAAACGTCAAAACTTCGTAATTTCCAGTCGGAACGTTGGCCGGCAGGTGAAAACCGGCTCTGAAAAAATTGCTGCTCAGGAAAATAACATCCCTCGGCTTGATGGGAAACAGGCCTTCCTTCTGCTTGTTGCGTATCAGCGCTTCCTGAAAATTCTGCACATATTCATCGCTTTCCCGGCGCCTGTCCGGCTCGAAATGCAGGGCATTTAAACCAATTCCCAGCGTTTTAAGCATTGCCGCGCTCGCCAGCTTATCCTCCGGCGTGCTCATGGCGTAATCGAAATACGATGGCACGCTACGAAATTTCATGGAATGGGTGTTCACCCACGCGCCCAGAATTTCGTCCTTGCGGCGCACCAGCATCGTATGCTCCGGCCCCCTTATCACAATCGCAATATCACCGGGCTGCTCCTTTACACCAAACAGGACGAGCTGCGCCCCCGTAAAACCGGTTGTGATATCAACATGGTTTTGCGCAAGATCCACATTCAGCACTTCCGCACGGGACGGCGCAGCGGCGCACAGCATGGCGAGAAAGATAAAAACATGAAAGTGCTTCATCTCACCACCGTCGAGTAAATATCTTTCGGGTGGATAAAAAGCTGCCCCGTCATTTGCAGACACACGGTCAGCAGCAAAACAGCCAAAATAATACGGGCATGAACACCGCTGATCCGTCTTGATACGCGCACACCGATCTGGGCGCCGATCACACCGCCGGTAATCAGAAGGATAGCCAGCATGACGTCTACGCTCTGGTTAAACACCGCGTGCATCATCGTGGCATAGGCGGTAGTAAAAATGACCTGAAACAGCACCGTGCCGGCCACCAGAATGGCGGGCATACCCAGGATATAAATCATGGCAGGCACCAATAAAAAGCCGCCGCCGATCCCCATGGTGGAGGCAAGAATGCCGCCGATAAACCCGATGCCGGCGGGCACAAGAGCGCTGACATAAAGTTTGGAGCGCTCAAAACGCATTTTATAGGGAAGATTGGCGATAAAGGGGGACATCTTCTTGGAATTGAATTCCGAACTCACAGTCTTGCTTTTCGCCAGGCTGCGCACGCTTTCAAACATCATCAACGACCCGATCGTTCCCAAAAGCGCGATATAAACGATGGCAATCACAAAATCGATCTGGCCGAAATACTGGAGCGTTTTAAAGATAAGCTGTCCGATGCTGGATCCTACAATACCGCCCACCAACATCACGGCGCCGACTTTCACATCGACATTCCCCTTGCGCCAGTGCCCGAACACGCCCGACACGCTTGCGGCGACAAGCTGGCTGGCCTGCGTTCCCACGGCAATGACCGGCGGGATACCCATAAAAATCAGAAAGGGCGTGGTTAAAAACCCGCCCCCTACGCCGAAAACCCCGGAAAGAAACCCAACGAAAGCGCCAAGCAATACGATAGCCTCTGCATCGACGGTCATTTCAGCGATAGGTAAATAGATCTGCATGCGGTCCCGCGCTGGCAAATAGTGAAAAACTTACAGTGCTCTGATGAATCCCGGCAGGTAAATTTTCTTATTATTTTGAAAGGAGAATGACCCTAATAGACATACAGGTCAACAGGTTTTTCATTATGAATAAGAAGCGTCCTGTCGTTGAGGAAATTCCTGTAATGTCCCGTGGGCGTTTCAAATTCCATCTTTTTAAAGTCTATGGATTTAAGAATTTCCATGAAGGTCGGATGCCACGCCGGATAAGCATCCTGCTGAGCGGAACATTCAGCAATATAAAGACGGTTGCCGTAAAGGGAGGCAAACATAATACCGCGCTTCATGACCGGCACGGGATGGTTTTCATAGAAAGAAACATCGGCCATGCTGGCAAATCCGCGCCCGATTCCGACATCATCCTTAATGCTGATCGGGTTGGCGTAGTAAAATTCGCTTAAATAATCGCCCCAGAATTCCTTACTGACCGCCTCATGCTGGATGGCACGGGAATAGCGCACAGGGTAAATAGCAAAGCGCCTGTCGTCACGTACCCGCACGCGGCAGGACGCGCTGTCGCCATTATCAGGCGCGTCAATCACGATTTCCTCATCAGGCAATTGGGGGCTTACCCGGTGCCAGCTATCCGGATAACTAAGCGTCACACCGCTATCCCCGCTATCAACCACAAAAATCCCGGCCCACGCATTTTGCGCAAGCATAATTAGAGCTATGGATAAAACTGTGGATAAGAATCTCATAGGAAGGCCGTCCTTACCTTCTAAGTATATCAAATTTTATTCACAGGGGCGAGACTAAAATCCTGTCTGATTTACGGCTCGATAGTAAGTTTCTTTATATCCAATTCATGACCACTTGGACAAACAACAAAGGAACCGTTTTTATTAAATGTGACGACGATACGGCCCTCAGGAGATTTACAGGCCGTGCGCAGCGCTGCCTCAAAGCGACCTGCGAGCGTATGCACTTCTGTCTTATCTGCGACCTTAGAGCTTTTCGGCTTTTCCCCAAAAACCTTTTCATAGCCCCAATATACCCCACCACCAATCACCACCAACAGCGAGGCGGCACTAACTACTTCCAAAGTTATACGCCCCGGCGTCCATTTTATTTTTTCTTCGCTCATGTGTTTGAAAGCGCCTTGATGAATAAAGTTTTAGAGTTTCGCCCTGCGGGATTCGTATACCAAACAGCCTGCACCGCGCCGGCAAGCTAGCACGCCTCAAAAACATTATGCAAACACTATTTCCAGAAACCCATCAACTCTTCCGCTTCGGCAACGGTTTTGGATGCAATCACATCCGCTTTTTCATTGCCGCGCCTTAAGACAGCGTCGATTTCCGTGGGATCGGCCATGAGCTCGCTCATCCGTGCCGTCATGGGAGAGAGTTTTTCCACCGCCAGCTCGGCCAGCGCTGGTTTGAACACACCCCAGCCCTGCCCGGCGTATTGCTTTACCACTTCATCGGGAGTTATATCAGCCAGAGCGGCGTAAATCGTCACAAGGTTTTTAGCACCTGCCCGGCCCTCAAGCCCCGCCGCCGTTTCCGGCATAGGTTCGGGATCGGTCTGTGCCTTCTTGATTTTCTGGGCGATGGTATCGGCATTGTCCGTAAGGTTGATGCGGCTTTTCTCGCTCGGGTCGGATTTGCTCATCTTCACCGTGCCGTCCTGCAGGCTCATCACCCGCGTGGCCGCGCCCATGATATAAGGCTCAGGCTGCGGGAAAAACTCCTTGCCAAAACGTGTGTTAAACGTGGAGGCAATCTCGCGGGAAAGCTCCAGATGCTGCTTCTGATCCTCGCCTACCGGCACATGCGTGGCCTTGTAGACCAGAATATCCGCCGCCATCAGCACGGGATAAGCAAACAGGCCGAGGCCAACGCGCTCGGCGTTCTTCCCCGCCTTGTCCTTGAACTGTGTCATACGCTCCAGCTTGCCCATTTGCGCAATGGTGGCCAGCAGCCACATAAGCTGCGAATGCCCAGGCACAGCGCTTTGCACGAATATCGTCGATTTTTTAGGGTCAACACCCCCGGCAATAAAAGCCGCCGCGATTTCGCGCGTGGCGCGTTTCAGATTGGCCGCATCCTGAGGAACCGTTATCGCATGAAGATCCGCCACCATATACAGGCACTCCGCACCCTCATCCTGCAACTTCACCCAGTTTTTCAGCGCGCCCAGGTAATTGCCCAAATGCAGATGACTGGTCGGCTGCATGCCTGATAATATGCGTTTCATCTTCGTCATTTTCCTCGTTTTAAATACCTTTTCATATCAGTGAGCTTGAGCGCGCCGCTAATAATAACCGTTGCACCGTATATAACGCCGCCGCTCAGGATTAGCCCCGCCAGCGCGGCAATCGACAGGAACTCGTTTCCGCCGTACAGCGCACCCTGCAAAAGCCGCGTCACTATAAACAGCCCCGTCGCCATCAGGCAAGTCGCCATAATAATCTTCAGCGCATTTCGCTTGAAACGGGCATCGAAAGAAACGGCCGGGTATTTTTTCAAAACGGCAATATGGGCGATAAATTGCAGCCAGCCCGCCAGCGCCGTGCCCAATGCAATCCCCACCACCCCCATGCTGTGTATCAGGGCGAGGCTGAGCGCAACGTTAAAAACGGTAGCCGCCACCGATATTTTCACCGGAGTCACCGTGTCCTGACGCGACCAGTGCACGCTGGAAAATATCTTGATGACGATATAAGGAGGCAAGCCAAGCGCATAGGCCATTAACGCCTTGGCGGTCATGGCCCCGTCCTGCGCGGAAAACGCGCCGCGCTCAAAAAGTACGGAAATAATGGGAAGCGGAATGACCATTAACGCTACAGCAGCGGGAAGCGCCAGCAAAATACTGTATTCCAGCGCCCGGTTAAACAGGTTCTGCGCATCTTTCTGATCCTTTTTTGCAAAGGCGCGTGAAAGCATCGGCAACAGCGCGGTCCCCACTGCGACACCGACGATCCCCAGCGGTAACTGGTTTAACCGGTCGGCATAATAAAGGTAAGAGATAGACCCCGCGCTCAGAAAAGAAGCAATAATCAGATCGGCAAAAAGATTAATATGCATGACGCCCGCCCCGATCACGCCGGGCCCCATCAGGCGAAAAACCTTCTTAACATCTGTATTAATACGGGGCGTTTCGTATTTAATTTTAAACCCTTGTTTATAAATACATACAAGCAAGAATAAGAGTTGAAAAACACCGGCGCAAAGCACCCCCCAGGCCATAGCGTGGCCGACAGTTTCAAAATGTCCGGACAACCATAACGCCGTAATCAGGGACAAATTAAACAGCACCGGGGCAAAGGCAAAAGGCGCAAATTTTTCATGGGCGTTTAAAACACCACCCAGAAGAGCGGACAGTGACATGAAAAGCAAATAGGGAAATGTGATACGGCTCAGGTTCACCGCAAGGTCATAACGAATCGGATCATCCTGAAACCCCGGTGCGATCACATATAATATGTAGGGCATCGCCAAAATTGCTAAAAAAACAAAAACGCTCAGGATACAAAGCATCACAAGAAACATATTGGATGCCAATGCGTCGGCGCGCGCCTCTCCCTTTTCCTCCAGCGTTTTGGTATACAGGGGCACAAAAGCGACGCTAAATGCGCCTTCCGCTGTGACTCGCCGGAAAAAGTTGGGAAGTTTCAAAGCGACAAAAAAAGCATCCCCCACTGGCCCCGCACCCAGATAGGCCGCGGTCATGATATCGCGGATAAATCCGGCTATGCGGGAAATCCCCGTCAGCCCGGCCACCGTCCCCATTGCTTTTGCCAAAGACATTCTCCCCTTTTATACGGGAAGATAAAAAGACGCTAAGACTTTTTTGAAGAAGAGAGAAATACCGGGTAACTAAAGCTGGTTAGTTAAAGTCGCCACATATTCGACATGTACTGGGCGATAGCCATGCCCATCGCGAAAAGCACGAACCTGTGCTTGCACCGGCACAAGCGCAACTTCCATCATGCGAGCAAACTTCGCCCAGAACTCCTCATCACACGAAATTTTCCCACTAAAAGCTTCTTCAAAATAAGCGGCTATCTTTTTCAACCTAGTCTCGTGCCCAGCGTCCGCTCTTATAATTTCACTAGAATAACCGTTTTCTCTCTCATAATCCTGCAAATCCACCCGAATTTCTGTCTTTGATTTTTCACCTGTTGCAATCGAGGAAAATCCAAATACGACAGCCTGATTTATTCCCTCTCCCTCCAATGAAACACTCAGGGCATAACGCCCTTCTTCCAGCTCTGGTAATGTTATTTCCGCTTTTCGAGGAATATGGACATATTCATTAAAACTTCCTGTAGCCCCGCTACAGCGAAAAACAATCCGCCCTGCAGTGTCAAAATGCTGACGCAGTTGCACCGCCGGAGAAACGGGAAAAGACTTTTGATCAAATTTAATTACTGCTATGGTTCCCGGCATAATATCCCCCGTAAAATATAGTGTCCGAGGCGTATAGCAAAGAGTTTTAAATTATGTCAAACAAAAACAGTCAAAACCCCGAAAGCCAATGGTTTGGGGAAAAACAGGTAAGCCCGGAAGAAAAGACCCAGAACGTTATTGGCGTTTTTGATTCGGTTGCTACGAAGTACGATATTATGAACGACCTGATGTCCGGTGGCGTACACCGCCTGTGGAAGGACAGCTTTGTGCGCCGCATCCGCCCGCGCAGCAATCAAAAATTCCTCGATGTAGCCGGAGGAACCGGAGATATCGCTTTCAGGATCAGGAAAAAAGCCCCCGGCGCAGACATCACCATATGCGATCTGAACCCCAATATGCTCGATGTAGGGCGCGACCGCGCCATGAACCGCGGCTGGGTCAATGATTTCGAATGGGTCACCGGCAATGCGGAAAGCCTGCCTTTCCCCGACAATAACTTTGACGTCTACACCATCGCCTTTGGCCTGCGCAACGTCACCCGCATAGACACCGCGCTGAGCGAAGCCGCGCGCGTTTTAAAACCCGGCGGACGCTTTTATTGTCTGGAATTCAGCCATGTACGGGAACCGTTGATTGCAAAAGCGTATGATTTCTTCTCTTTTAATGTCATTCCGCGCATCGGAAAGGCCGTTGCCAACGACGAGGAAAGCTATCAATACCTCGTGGAAAGCATCAGAAAATTTCCAAAACAAAAGGACCTGGCCCGCCGCATGGAAGAGGCCGGTTTAAAAAACTCTGGTTTTTCAAACCTTTCCGCCGGAATCGCTGCGATTCATTACGGAACTAAAATCTAATATTATGGAAACAATATGTATTTTCAAATACTTATCAATTTTATTTGACAAGCCCTTATAAAACAGGGCATTGTACCTCTCAATTCATGATTATCAAAACTAACCCCGTGTGGAGGAAAGACTCTTATGAGCAATTTTACTAAATCCATTTTCTATTCCGGTGCCGTTCTTGCCGTTGCTATGATCGCTGTATTCAGCATCTACACGAACATGACGCAGAAAAACGACCTTGGCGCGATTGAGCCCGCTGCCGGCGAAGAAACGATGACAGAAGAGCAAGGCGCCCTGCAACAAGCTGGCGACTACATTGCCGAAAAAGCGTCCAATGCCGCAGAAGCTGCAAAAGACATGACGGAACAAGCTGCCGAAAATGCCGGTAATCTGGCTGCAGAACAGCCTGCAGAGCAGTCCGAAGAGGCCGCTCCTCAGGCTACTGAAGCTGCAAAAGCTGCAGGTACCGAGCAAATGACGGAAGAAGCTCCGAAAACTGTTGAACCCGCTGCCGGTGAAAAGACTGAAGAGACAACCGAAGGCATGGAAGACACAGCCCAGTAATTTCTTCCCGTACCATAAGTTTAAAAACACCCCCGCTTTATGCCAGCAAACACTGGAAATTGCGGGGGTTTTGTTTTATATAATGCCCTATGATCACACCCGTAGCAGGCACTCTGAGCGATAAAAGCATATTGCTGGTCATCTCCGGCGGTATTGCCGCGTACAAGTCTTTGGAACTTATCCGCCTGATCCGCAAAAATGGCGGCACCGTGCGCTGCATCCTGACCGCTGGCGGCGCGCAGTTCGTTACGCCCTTAAGCGTCTCATCTTTAAGCGAAAACCCGGTCTATACCGATTTATGGTCCTTGAAGGATGAAACCGAAATGGGCCATATCCGCCTGAGCCGCGAAGCCGACCTGATCCTTGTCGCCCCGGCCAGCGCCAACATGATCGCCAAAATGGCACAGGGGCTGGCGGATGATCTCGCCTCCACTACCCTGCTGGCCGCCGATAAACCGGTGATGATCGCCCCGGCCATGAACCATAAAATGTGGGAGCACCCAGCCACGCGGGAAAATGTAGAAACTTTACGCTCCCGCGGCGTTACGGTCATAGGACCAGAGATTGGCGCCATGGCCTGCCACGAAGAAGGTCCAGGCCGCATGAGCGAGCCGGAGGATATTCTGGAGCAGGTGATTGCTTTTTTTTACGACCGCCCGCTAAAAGGCTATAAGGCGCTGGTAACCAGCGGCCCGACCTTTGAACCCATTGATCCGGTTAGATTTATCGGTAATCGCTCTTCGGGCAAGCAGGGCCATGCGATTGCCGCCGCGCTTCGGGCCGCCGGGGCCGAGGTAACACTGGTTTCCGGCCCCACCGCCCTGCCCGACCCGGCGGGCGTCACGGTTCAACACATTGAATCCGCGCAGGAAATGCTCGAAGCTTGCGAAAATGCCCTGCCCGCCGATATTGCCGTATGCGCCGCCGCCGTCAGCGACTGGAGCGCCAAAGCGCCGCACCCCCATAAAATCAAGAAACGCGAGAACCAAAGCGCCCCTTCGCTGGAACTTAAAGAAAACCCGGATATCCTGAAAACCATTGCGGGGCGCAAAAAAAACCGGCCCGCCCTTGTCGTCGGATTTGCCGCGGAAACAGAAAACCTGCTTGAGAATGCCCGCGCCAAGCTCTCGCGCAAACAGTGCGACTGGATTTTAGCCAATGATGTCGCGGCAGAAAAATCCTTCGGCGCGGATGAGAATCGTGTATATCTAATAGCCTTAAGCGCGCAGCAGGAATGGCCACGCATCCGTAAAACCGAAATTGCCAGCAAGCTGGTATCCGAAATCATTAACTATTTTAAAAACAAAGAAGAAAATACAAAAAACCATGACAGAAAACGCCAATCCCCCCCTCTTCGCGCCGCAGAATAAAGACGATATCGTCGTGGCCCTGATGCCGCTGGAAAATGCCGTCGGTATGCAGCTTCCTACCTACGCCACGGCACAATCTGCGGGTATGGACCTGACCGCCGCTCTGGAAGAAGCACTGGAGCTGGGCCCGGGTGACCGCGCCCTCATCCCTACGGGACTGGCGATAGCGATGCCGCCGGGCTTTGAGGCACAGATCCGCCCGCGCTCCGGTCTTGCTATCAAGCACGGCGTTACCGTTTTAAATTCCCCGGGCACCATCGACGCCGATTACCGCGGCGAAATCAAGGTCATCCTGATCAATCACGGCAAGGAGCCTTTCACTATCGAACGCGGCATGCGCATCGCCCAGATGGTGGTCGAGCGCCATACTCACGTCGAATGGAAACAAGTCGACAGCCTTGACGAAACGGAACGCGCTGCGGGCGGTTTCGGCTCGACAGGCACAGCTTAAACGCCTTATCCGGTTAAATATATGACTGCCTTGCGTTTCCTGCTATCCTTAAAATCGGACAAATAAAAGGGAAAACATATGAACATGGGCATACAGAT
Organism: uncultured Pseudobdellovibrionaceae bacterium; assembly: GCA_964493095.1. GTDB lineage: Bacteria > Pseudomonadota > Alphaproteobacteria > Micavibrionales > Micavibrionaceae > CAYXSX01. The sequence goes on along the minus strand of CAZBNG010000006.1, from coordinate 23,945 downwards.
CGTTTTAGCGCTTTCGATAACCTTAGTAGCCCTTTTAGCGGTCGGTATTCCGGCGGTAAGCTGGTACAAAAAACGTAATGAAGTCACCTATAAGCTTCGCCCGCTTGATTATTATTTTGCCGATAAGCTAACGCGCGACCTTGTCACGGCGGCGCTGGACGGTAACAAGGACCTCGTGGCCGAACTCGTGGCGAAAGGGGCTGATCCGAACCTGGAAGGCCCTCTAAAATCGGGAGATGTCAGCAGATTGCGCCCCCTGCATTATGCGCTGGCCCAAAAAAACGAGACGGCCGTAAAAATCCTGATGGAAGTTGGTGCCGACCCTGATCTTGTCGCGCTGTATAACGGCAACGCCTATGAGTTTGCTATGATGCTCAACAAACCAGGATTGTTAGTGGCACTGCTGGAAAACGCCCCTATGCGGGAAACTTCCGCCAATGCACGCAGGAGAGCCTTTTTTGAATCCTTTATCTATGACAGGCTGGAATGTGCGCAAGTTCTTCTCGACCACGGCGTTCCCATCGACGCGCAGGATTCCGCCGGCAAAACAGCTTTGATGAATGTTATAAATCAAGAACAACCGGAAGTCGCCATCTGGCTTTTGGAGCGCGGCGTCTCACCGCTTATAGAAACAAAAACCCGCCTTACTCCTGCCTACGCCGCACAATCCACGTTGGAAGAATTCAGAGAGGGGACTGAAGGTTACAACGCGTATAAACGCCTTGTGCAGAAGATGGAAGAGCGCGGCGTTACCTTCCCCGTTCCCGGCCCTAAGAAATTCCGGGCGGCCCGCGAAAATAATCGTCCGGCAGCGCACTGAATATTAACGATAAATTGACGTATATTTCCAACATCGGGACAGGATAAAAACTCGTCATTGCGAGGAGCAAATGCGACGAAGCAAAAGAATTGCACGGAAACCGTCCCTGCAAAGTCGTATGGCGCGGGCCGGAAGAACGCATCATCTATAGCGGCCGCCTGCATGGCTATAGCCCCGCCGCAAGCCCCGTTTTCGATAGCGTGCCAAGCCCGTTTTTTTAACCTCCCGAACACAACTCTATTGTTTGGGAGAGGCGGCGCTCTTATCTCTTGACATAAATAATAGATGAAATTACATATTTTGCATCAAAACCTGTAATTTTTTTTAAGACGGCAAAATGTTTGAACGCCCTTTTGACATACACCCTGCTTTGGCATTCCAAAGCCTTGTAAATCGCCTGAGAAGACAGTGGAGAAGGAACGCCAAAGGCGGTACGCTGCCTGAAACGCCGCACTATGTTTTTCTCCACGTCCCTGCACTGGCAAAACTTCCTACGGATGATCCACGATTTGAAGAAGAGTACCCCGTCATAATACAGAATCCTGACGGCTCACAGCACCAAACCTTCTACCACAGGTTTTTTAATACCGCAGAAACGGATATGTCGCGTTTTATTCGTGATGCCCGTTGGGATGGTCTGGAAGTAAACGTTGTCTGCCGCGCACCGGTTAACAACACTGTATTCCATCCGGATGGTGCGTTTTGTACCCTGAGAGAGGATATTCTGGAAGGTCCCGGCCTCTAACCTTCGGTTTTCTCCACATCAACCGGTAAAACCCCAAGAATTTTCGTGAGTTTTGAAGCTTGCGCGGGTAATACTGGATTCCATGGGACAAGCAGCGCTTAAAACACCTGAGGATTTCATGGCCGAGGGGCATACGCCCGTCATGGCGCAATATCTCGCGCTCAAGGACGCTCACCCGGATTGTCTGCTTTTTTTCCGCATGGGCGATTTTTACGAACTATTTTACGATGACGCGGTCAAAGCGTCTGAAACTCTCGATATCACTCTGACCAAACGGGGAAGAAGCAGCGGCGATGATATCCCAATGTGCGGCGTACCGTTCCATGCTTATGAACCGTATCTGGCCAAGCTGATCCGCGCCGGGTACAAGGTCGCGATCTGTGAACAAACCGAAAGCCCGCTGGAGGCCAAGGCCCGCGCCAAGGCGGAGGGCAAGCCCGCTTCCAAGGTTCTTGTGAACCGCGACATCGTGCGCGTGGTGACGCAGGGCACGCTGACCGAGGATACGCTGCTTGATGCGCGGCAGAATAATTACATTGCCGCGCTGGCCGAGGTGGGCGGGCAATACGGCCTTGCATGGCTGGAGCTTTCTACCGGCGGTTTCTGGGTACAGCCCTGCATCGATACGGATATCCCGGCGGCGCTGGAGCGCATTGAGCCGCGCGAAATTCTTATCCCGGCGCGGCTGGAGACTGCCCTGCCCCGCGCGTTTGAAAGCATGAACCGGCAGCAGGTCACGGCGCAGCCGCCCTCCCTGTTTGACAGCGAAAACGCCCGTAAACGGCTGGAAAAACTCTTTGGCGTCGGTACGCTGGAATCCTTTGGCGGTTTCAGCCGCGCGGAAATTTCCGCCGCCGGCGCCCTGATTGATTACATCGAGCGCACACAGGTGGGTCACCTTCCGCATATAGCGCCGCCGGTTCAGCTTTCGCTAGGCATGCACCTTGAAATTGATGCGGCGACGCGGCGCAACCTGGAACTCACCCGCACCTTAAACGGGGAACGCAAGGGCAGCCTGCTTGAGACAATCGACCGCACAATCACGGGAGCCGGGGCGCGCCTGCTACAGGCGCAAATCTCCGCCCCGCTGACCGATCCGGCGCAAATCAATGCGCGGCTGGACCGGATAGAACTGTTCACGCAGGATCATTCTCTGCGCAACGTCATTCGCGGGCAACTCAAATCCGTGCCGGACATGGAGCGCGCCCTTTCGCGCCTGACCATAGGCCGGGGCGGGCCGCGTGACCTGAGCATGCTCCGCGAGGGTTTGCACGCGGCGGAGCTGATCCGCGCGCAGCTGCAAAGCCACAATGGCGCAAAAGAGGTTCTTTCCGATCTTCTGGAGACGCTGCGGCAAAACCCGCCCTTAGCGGCGCTTCAGGATCACCTGAAGAAAGCAATCAGTGACGAACCTCCCGCTATTCTGCGCGATGGCGGCTTTGTCCGCGAAGGGTATGACACGAAACTCGATGAACTTAAAATGCTGAGATCAGAGAGCAAACGGCTCATTGCGTCGCTGCAAAACCAGTACCAGCAGGAAACCAAAATCGACAAACTCAAGATCAGCTATAACAATGTTCTTGGTTATTATATCGAGGTCGCCGCGCGCCACGGTGAAACGCTCATGAATTTCAACCAGGACGGCCACAACCCGTTCGTGCACCGCCAGACCATGGCCAACGCGATGCGTTTTGTGACCCCGCAACTGGCGGAATTGGAACGCGACATTGCCTCCGCCGGGGACAAGGCTCTGGGTCTTGAGCTTGCCATATTCGCAAAGCTGGTGGAGGAAATCGCCGCCCTCGGTGCGGAAATCGGTACGGCGGCGCGGGTGCTGGCAGCGCTCGACGTGGCGGCGGGTCTGGCCGAGCTGGCCGTGGAAATGGATTATACGCGCCCCCTTCTCTCCGGCGATCTTGAATTTCATATCGAAGGCGGACGCCACCCGGTGGTTGAAGCCGCGCTAAAAAAACAAAGCACGCCCTTCGTTCCCAATGACTGCGATTTCAGCGCGCAGCAGCGCCTGTGGCTGCTGACCGGACCGAATATGGCGGGTAAATCGACCTTCCTACGGCAAAACGCGCTAATCGCCATTCTCGCGCAGATGGGCTCTTTCGTCCCGGCTAAATCCGCCCGTATCGGGCTGGTGGACCGCGTATTTTCCCGCGTCGGCGCGTCGGACGATCTGGCGCGCGGGCGCTCCACCTTCATGGTGGAAATGGTAGAGACCGCTGCCATCCTTAATCAGGCAACGGCGCGCTCACTGGTCATTCTGGATGAAATCGGGCGCGGCACCGCCACGTTTGACGGGCTTTCCATCGCCTGGGCCTGCGTCGAGCATCTGCACGAGGTCAGCCGCTGCCGCGGGCTTTTCGCCACGCATTACCACGAGCTTACCGCCCTGACCGCCAAGCTTTCCGGCCTTTCCGCGCATTCGATGCAGGTCAGGGAATGGAAGGGCGATATTATTTTCATGCACACGGTGGCCGAGGGTGCCGCCGACCGCTCCTACGGCATCCATGTGGGCAAGCTCGCCGGGCTGCCCGCTCCCGTCATTGCCCGTGCGGGCGAGGTGCTCAAACTCCTGCAATCGGGCGAGCAATCCGGCGCGCTGGCCCGGCTGGCCGACGATCTGCCGCTGTTTTCCACCGCCGCGCCCGCTTCCGACTCAGCGAAAAATGCGGTGCCCCCCGCCCCCTCCCCGCTGGAAGAAGCGCTCGCCGCCCTCGACCCGGATACCCTCTCCCCCCGCGAAGCGCTGGAGACGGTTTACAAACTCAAAAGCCTGCTTTAAAAACACCCTACCCTGTCATCCTGAAGGAGCGTCAGCGACTGAAGGATCTCAAAGCTTGAAAGAGATCCTTCGCTGCGCTCAGGATGACAACGATGTTAAACGGCAGAAAACTAATGAGCGACATAATTTCAACAGATGCAATTATAATCGGTGCGGGGCCTTGCGGGCTGTTTACCGTTTTCGAATTCGGCCTTTTGGATATGAAATGCCACCTTGTCGATATTCTTGACCGTCCCGGCGGGCAATGCGCGGAGCTCTACCCCGAAAAACCGATTTACGATATTCCGGCGTGGCCTGTGATTACGGGGCAAGAGCTTACTGACCGTCTGATGGAGCAAATCGCGCCGTTTGATCCGGTTTTCCACCTCCAGCAAATGGCGGAGGGGTTGGAGAAAACCGAGGACGGCAAATGGCTGCTGACCACCGATACGGGCACGAAAATCAAAGCGACCGTTGTGGTGATTGCGGCGGGCGGCGGGTCTTTCGTGCCCAAAAAGCCCCCTATTCCCGGCATTGAAGAATATGAAGGCAGCTCCGTTTTCTACGCCGTGCGCCAGATGGACCAATTCCGCGATAAACGCGTTGTCGTGGTAGGCGGCGGAGACAGCGCGCTCGACTGGACGTTAAACCTCCAGCCGCTGGCCAAAAACCTTACCCTCGTGCACCGCCGCGATGAATTCCGCGCCGCGCCCGATAGCGTGGGTAAAATGCGCGGCCTTGTGAGTGAGGGCAAATTGGCCTTCGCTACGGGCCAGATCAAGGAACTGGTTGGTGAAAACGGCGCGTTAAAAGCCGTTATCTTAGAAGACGGTAATAAAGAGCGCCATACGATAGAATGTGACTGCCTGTTGCCCTTCTTCGGCCTGACCATGAAACTGGGGCCGATCGCCAATTTCGGCCTGAACCTGCATGAAAACCTGATCCCCGTGGATACTTCGACGTTTGAAACCTCCACCTCCGGTATTTTCGCGGTGGGCGATATCAACACCTATCCCGGTAAATTGAAGCTGATCCTGTCCGGATTCCACGAAGCGGCGCTGGCCTCCCGTCAGGCGTTCCGTTACTGCTACCCCGATGCGCGGCTGAAATTCGAATACACAACTTCCAGCTCCTCCCTTCAGGAAAAACTTGACGTCGCCCCGGCGAAAGAAAAACGGGCTTAAAGCTCTTCAAACAGCGCGGTAGAGATATAACGCTCGGCAAAGGACGGCACGATGGTGATAATCATCTTGCCCTTGTTTTCCGGCATCTGCGCGACACGCTTGGCGGCGGCAAAGGCCGCGCCGGAGGATATGCCGCAAGGAATCCCCTCCAGTTTCGCCACTTCCCGCGCGGTCTCCAGCGCTTCATTTGATGGAATTTTCAGAATTTCATCAATCAGGGACATCTCCAGCACGCTGGGCACAAACCCGGCACCGATGCCCTGAATTTTATGCGAACCGGGATCGCCGCCGGATAAAACCGGGCTTTCCTCTGGCTCGACAGCATAGGTTTTAAAGCCGGGCTTGCGCTGTTTCAAAACCTGCGAAACGCCGGTCACCGTGCCGCCCGTTCCCACGCCGGCCACAAGAATATCGGCTTTACCCTCCGTATCACCCCAGATTTCCTCCGCCGTGGTTTCGCGGTGAATCTGCGGGTTGGCCGGGTTGTCAAACTGACCGGGAGAGAATGAATCTGCATGCTCGGAGAGGAGCTCCTGCGCCTTTTCAATCGCGCCCTTCATACCGCGTTCGGCAACGGTCAGCACCACTTCCGCGCCATAAAACGCCAGCATCTTGCGCCGCTCGATCGACATGGTTTCAGGCATTGTCAAAATCAAGCGGTATCCCTTGGCCGAAGCCACGAATGCCAGCGCAATGCCGGTATTGCCCGATGTCGGTTCAATCAGCACGGTTTTACCGGGCGTAATTTTTCCTGCGCGCTCGGCGGCCTCGATCATCGCAAAGCCGATACGGTCCTTGACCGAGGCAATCGGGTTGAAAAACTCAAGCTTGGCCAGAACGTCCGCCTCAAGCCCGTATTTCGCCGTAAATTTGGGAACGCGCACCAACGGCGTGCCGCCAATCGTCTCAAGGATCGAGCCGTATATCTTGCCGCGGTACTCCGCTTCAGGCTTCAGGGCGGCGGGGTCTTCATGTTTAACGGCTTTCGTGGGCATGTCATTCTCCTTACTTACTTTTTAGAAAGTATAGCGCTATCACGCACGAAGTCGAGCGGTCTTGCTGCATTTTCTCTGGAAAATGTTTCGGGTAACGATTTAATCGCCTTCGCCGGGTTCGGGACTGAAGTACTTCTTATACTTGTCCTCTTCGTCCTTATGCTCGTCGGCACCGGGCATGGGCTCACGCGTGCCTGTGATATTAGGCCATCTTTCCGAATACTCGCGGTTCAGCTCCAGCCATTTTTCCGCCTTCGCATCCGTATCGGGCAGGATGGCGTCGATCGGGCATTCGGGCTCGCACACACCGCAATCGATGCATTCATCCGGGTTGATAACCAGCATGTTTTCACCCTCATAGAAACAATCAACCGGGCATACTTCCACGCAATCAGTGTACTTACATCTGATACAAATATCCGTGACCACAAAGGTCATAAGCCTATCTCCTGCTTTATATATTAAGATTAGCCGCAAGCGCAGATTAAGCCGAAGCCGCCGTGCATATCAAGACGGTTTTGTTACTGTGCTGCACAAAAAATTGAATATATTTTCTAGTCGCTGTGGATACGCCCGATAAAGGCGGAAATAATGTCTGAAAAACGGTGACGCCTTGGTTTTTCAGCAATCTGATCCCGGCTCTCCCCGTCATCCTCAAGTTCCAGTTCCACATGCCCGATCAGGTCATCCACCACGGTATTCTTGATATGAATTTCCTCCAGCTTGAGCATGATATTCTGTTCATCCTGACCGTAATCGCCATCGACCCAGACAATTTCACGCGCAAAATTGAAAAATTTCGCCTGGTCGCGGCTGTTGGTGATCTTGCTGAACATTTCCACCACGTCCTGCGGTGCCTTGATATCAGTGCTCAGGATATCACGCTGCTCGTCAGAAAACGGGATATCCTCCAGCGCCTCCGCCATAAAACGCACCTCTTCGTCCGTGACATGGTGATCAACATGCACAAGCGCAAACAAGGTGCGCCACATATAAAATTCGCTATCGGTGACTGAATTCATAGGTATTCTCCATCTCTTTATTATTCAAATGTTTTTTTGCTCAAACCGCAAGCGCTAAAAGCCTTTTACCCTCTTAAAAAATCAAAATGTTCTTTATTTGTTCTTATTGATGGTCTATAGTTAGTGGCGACCAACGAAAAACAGGAAAGCACCACCATGCAGCGGGAACCGGGGCTGAAATGGCTTTTTATGGACCTTAACAGCTACTTCGCCAGCGTGGAGCAGCAGGAACGCCCCCAGTTGCGCGGCAGGCCCGTGGCCGTAGTGCCCATGAAAACGGATTCCACCTGCGCTATTGCCGCCTCTTACGAAGCCAAGGCTTACGGTGTGAAAACCGGCACGAAAATCTACGAAGCCCGTAAAATGTGCCCCGGCCTGCAATGCGTGCTGGCCCGCCACGACATCTATGTTTCTTATCACAACCGGATTATAAGCGAGGTGGTGCGCCATACCCCGATCAACCGGATATGGTCGATTGATGAGCTCTCTTCCCGCCTGCCGCCCGGGCGGCGTTCGGCGGAAAGGGCCACAGAGGTCGCCATGAACATCAAGCGCGGCCTGCATGACAATATCGGGGAAGCGATTAAATGCTCCATCGGCGTTGCGCCCAACTCCCTGTTGGCAAAAATCGCCAGCGACATGAAAAAACCCGACGGCCTTGTCCTGCTGCCACAGGAATCTCTGCCCGGTCCGCTTTTGCAACTCAAACTGACCGACATTCCCGGCATTGGCGCCAACATGGAGGCCCGCCTGCATCGCGCCGGTATAGGTTCCATGAGGCAGCTCTGGGAAACATCGCCCAAACAGATGCGTAAAATCTGGGGCAGCGTGCAAGGTGAACGCATGTGGTACTGGCTGCACGGTTACGACTTTGAAGTGCCCGAAACGCGCGACAACGTCATGATCGGCCATTCCCGCGTGCTGGACCCCGCCCTGCGCTCCCCGGACAAAACGCGGCTGATGGCACGCCGCCTTCTGACAAAGGCTACGTACCGCCTGCGCCGCAAGGAATACTGCGCCAGCATCCTGGCGCTGGGTGCGCGAACGCTGGACGGGCGTAAATGGCGGGGAGAAGCGCGCCTTTCCCATGCGCAAGATCCATTCACTTTCCTGAAAACGCTGGATGACCTGTGGGAAGAGATGATGCGGGAACTGAGCCTTCCCCGCCCTCCCCCTTGTCTTCCCCGCGAAAGCGGGGACCTGTTTGCATCCCTGCCGGGGTTCCGTCCCAAAACCCTCTACACCCCGCCGCCGGTTAAATTCAAAAAAGTCTCAACCCTGCTGATGGGATTAAAACGGCGCAAGGATATTACCGGGGATATTTTCAATGCCGCGCCGGAAACGCTGGAAACCCTGCGCAAGCGCGAAGCGCTGGCCGGGGCGCTGGACCGCCTGCAAAACAAATATCAGAAAGAAACCGTGTCGCTGGGCACCGTCCCGCAGACTCTCTCCGGGTTTGTCGGCACAAAAATCGCCTTCTCCCGCGTCCCGGATGAAGAGGAGTTCTGGAGCTAAACCCTACTGTCCTACGACCCTGCGGCCGTTCAACGGCTGCACGGGACGCGCGTTAACCGGGAACAACGCCTGGAAGGCGCGGAGCTGGTCTTCGGAAATCTCTATAGGCCGCTGTAGAATGTACCACTGCATACCTTCAATACACGGCGGCGTGGTAATGGAGCCGGTATATTTATAATATCTGAGATCCCTGGGCAGCAGGTCGCTGGCAAGAATGCTGAAATTCTCAACGCTGCGATGGCCGCCCGGCGCAGGCGCATTTTGCCACAGCCCCTCAATCACGCGGTTATGCGCGCCGAGCCTGACCATGGCGCTGATCATAGCGAGTTCGCCATCCTGCGGCGAGCGGTGCAGAAAATGCACCTCCATTGGATAAGGCGCACCGTCGATATAGTGTTCGCTGGGCGTATGGAAATGAAACTGCAACAGGTCATATGTCTTGCCGCCCACGGTCATCTTGCTGCCGGGGGCGAGATTAACCTGCAGCGAATGGCCGTTATTGACCATATCCAGCGGAGCCGGAACGTAGGCAGGCATCAGGGGCGCCAGATTGGGGTCCTGCGCATATTCCTGAATATTAATCGGAGACTGGCTTTTCCCATCCTTGCACATATGGTAATCGGGATCGAGATCGCCCCAGCGCGCTGCTTCGCTTGCCCCGGTATAGCTCCATGGCGCGTTCTCATGTAAGGGCATATGCCGTTCCTCCTGCGCCAGCGCGGCAGTTGATAAAGAAACGGATAACGCAGCGAGAAGTATGAGCTTTTTCATGAGAACCCCCGTTTACAGCAACTCGAATTTATTCCATGCCCGATTGTACAAAGCTGGGCCGGAAATAAAACTATTATTTGCAGCCTATACCCGATTTTGATATTCCTCATGCCGCAATGACGAGCAAAAAACTTCATATTATCGGCGCGGGACTGGCCGGTTCAGAAGCGGCGTGGCAAGCCGCGCAAATGGGCGTCGACGTGGTTTTGCACGAAATGCGCCCGAAGGTGCAAACGCACGCGCACCAGACCGGGTACTGCGCGGAACTGGTATGCTCTAACTCTTTCCGTTCCGACGACCATGAATACAATGCCGTAGGGCTGCTGCATGAGGAAATGCGCCGCGCCGGCTCCCTGATCATGCACGAGGGCGGAAAGGCCGCCGTTCCTGCGGGCGGCGCTCTGGCAGTGGACCGGGATATATTCTCCGAAGGCGTGACAAAGGCGCTAAAATCTCACCCGCGCATCACCATTGAAGAAGGTGAGATTGCCGGGCTGCCTCCCGAGGAGTGGGAGCATGTTATCATCGCCACCGGGCCGCTGACCTCCCCTGCTCTGGCCAACGCCATTCAGGACCTGACGGGTGAAGGCGAGCTTTCCTTTTTCGACGCCATCGCCCCGATCGTGCATACCGAAAGCATCGACATGACCAAGGCGTGGTTCCAGTCGCGCTACGATAAATCCGGCCCGGCGGGTGACGGCAAGGATTACATCAACTGCCCGATGAATAAGGACCAGTACCTGGCCTTCATCCATGAGCTAACGAGTGCCGAATACGGGCTGTTCAAAGAATGGGAGCTTCCCTCCGGCTCCCCGACCCTTGCCGAGCAGGAACAGGACACCCCCTATTTCGACGGCTGTATGCCCGTGGAGATCATGGCGGCGCGCGGGCCGGAAACGCTCCGCTTCGGCCCGATGAAACCCGTCGGCCTGACCAATCCGCACAGCACGGAAAAACCCTACGCGGTCGTCCAGCTCCGGCAGGATAACGCGCTGGGCACGCTTTATAACATGGTGGGGTTCCAGACCAAGATGAAATACGGCGAGCAGATCCGCGTTTTCCGCACCATTCCGGGGCTGGAGAATGCCGAGTTTGCGCGCCTCGGCGGCCTGCACCGCAATACCTTTATCAATTCCCCCAAGCTTCTGGACGAACAATTACGCCTGAAGGCGCGCCCCTCCCTGCGCTTCGCCGGGCAGATCACGGGCTGCGAGGGCTATGTGGAAAGCGCGGCGGTCGGCATTATGGCCGCACGTTTCGCTGCTGCGCAGATTGCAGGCACGGATATGCAGGCCCCGCCCGCCACCACGGCCATGGGCGCGCTTTTAAACCATATAACCGGCGGCGCGGACGCCAAAACCTTCCAGCCGATGAACGTGAATTTCGGCCTGATGCCGCCGCTGGCCGAAGAAGAAATGTTTACTATCCTGCCCAATGGCAAACGCAAAAAGCTGAAGGGCAAAGACAAGAAAAAAGCGCTCACAACCCGCGCCTTAAAAGATTTTGATGAATGGCTGCGTCCTATGCGCCTTGCGGCGTAGGGTCACGCCGATATGCCTCTTTAAGTTTCGGGGTATACTGAGAGGAAGACCTCATAACCCCGACATCCTCCGCAAATGTTTGTAAAATATCTATAAGTTCACCCAAATCCGATGCCGCTTCAAAATTTCTGCGGAAAAGGATTCCCCTTTCTACCGCCCCCACTTTTTTGACGCTTGGCCTGCCTTGCTTTGCCTCAGACATGATGGAATCATACTTCACAAAAAGATCAAACCACGATGCAATCGTACCTTTGGAGAGCAGCCAGGTTTCAGGGGCGTCTTCATCATCATCAACAAAAAGCAACGCTTCCGCATGATTTTCACCAATAGTGAGCGCCAGCTTTAAAGCTGCGACAGGGATGTGTCCGCGCCAAATCATGATATTCCAGCACAAGCCACTTGCCCCCTGCTGCGGTTCAACAGAAACTTTACCTTCGCTGCCTATAACAAAGGCATCTAATGCCCGCTGCACTTTTCGCTGAAAACTGGAAATTACGGGGGAAGGAACAGCGCGCTGTTTAAACACATTCGGAAGCATTTCAACATCGGCGGTGTTCGTCATTAAACTTGCCCCACGAATACTATTACTCATACTCAAATGAAAGCCAATTAAGGCTTCCCGTTATGTCAACGCTAGGTCATAATAATAGAGGGAGCAACCCAAAATAGAAAATCATGAAAGAAATACACATATTTTTTAAAACATTCTTATTACTTACTGTGCTAACAGGATATTTTCTATCGCGAGACCATGCATCCGCGGGAACGCAGGATTATTACCCCATCGGGCAACTGGTCGCGCTGGAAGGTGACGCCTTTTACGCAGGAAGCGAGAAAAAAGCCAAAATCCGTGTTGATGACCCAATCTATTTCAACTCTATGATCGAAACAGGCCCGAAATCAAAGGCCATGATCATGTTTATCGACGACACCCAGATCACGCTGGGTGAAAACTCCACGTTAAAAATCGACGAATATGTCTTTGACCCCTACGATTCGTCAGAAAACAAGGGGCGCTTTTCCTTTGCCAAGGGCACCTTCCTGTGGGTCAGCGGCATGATCTCCAAACGCGAAAAGCCCGATGTGCGGCTCGATACGGCCTATGGCTCTATCGGCATCCGCGGAACGGTCGTCTGGGCCGGCCCTGTTTCGGATGCATACGGCGTTTTCACCGACGAGGGACAGGTGCATTTCCAGGGGGAATGGGGCACGGCGGATCTTGCGGCGGGCGACGGCATTCTGGTCAATATGGGCAAAATCAACCGCGAGAAAGAAAAATGGGAGCCGGAAGCCATCACCAGCTCTTTCGAACGCGTCACCTTTAAAAGAGCTTCCAGCGCAGGGTGGGATGACAAGATCAACGAAATCAAACGGGAGAATATACGCCGCCGCCACGATTACCGGGGCCGCATGTTCCCGTACAAGGAAAATCCCCTGCGCCCGCGCCTAAAAGGCAAGGATGACAAGTTCTTCTCCGATGAATTTGAGGAGTTGCGTAACAAAAACTAAAAACCCGCCCTTAAAACTTAAGTACGGCTCTTAGTGAATTGATTTATTTAGCTTTCCAGTGAACCTTCAAAATCCGGATTAAGTCCCAGAACCTGCTCCGGATTTGCACCCAGCACAGAGCTTACCTTGCGCGCCGCTTCCTGTGCCTGAAGCAGGTCACGCGCCGCGTTGGAAATCTGGACACTATCGTTATGCGCTTCCAGCCTTACAACGACATCCTCTCTGGCACGGTTCTTTTCTACGGAATGTGCATCGCCCTGTACGCGGGCGCCTGTAACAACGCTCGGCCCGAAGCCGTTTACTGATGAAACCATGATACTCAACCTTACTCTAGTAATTGTCCCTGCCAGTACTATAAATCAGGCAATACCATAATCACAAGAAATTTATACGGGTTATCAAACGCAAAGTTTTAAACGGCGGCTCTACCCCCATGCGCGGATGCAGAATATCGTGTTTCACGCTCCTGACTTGCGCCTTATAGATATCAGCCAGAATATTGAATGATTTTAAAAACTTATCACTCGTTCTTATACCTTCAACGAACTCCGCGGACAGCGTTTTGACAGCGCCGGCCAGCTTCTCCCCTGCTTTAAAAGTATAAAGCTCGTTACTGCTTATGCCCTGCTCATTCATCACGCTGTCGGGGATAAAACGCCGCTGCTGACGCGCATGATAAGGAATAGCCCGCAAAATGCCCGCAAGGCCATAATTTATTGCCACCGCCTGAACAGGTTCGCTTTCCGGCTGCCCTCCTGCAATCTGCACCGCCAGCTTAAGAAGCGGCGTATTGGTATAATCCAGGTAATGGAGCAACCCGCCCGTATCCTGCGGCGTGGCGGCTTCCAGATCAAATTCCCGCGCATAACAAAGCATGTCGAAATGTTCCCGCGGCAGGTGATAAGCCTTAATCGCGGCCTCCAGTGGTTTGACGACTTCATGCTCCGGCACGTCGTCCCCCTCGTAAATCGCCTTGATGGCATCGCGCCACCATTGCAATCGGATCAGTCCCAGCGTAGCCTCGCTGACCACTTCCCGGGTCTTGGCGATCTCGTAATTAAAGGCAAACAGCGCCCAAAGCGCCTCGCGCGCCTCTTCCGGCGCAAACATCGAGAGCAAAAACCGGTCCGGGTCGTGCCGGCGCACCATTTCACCGCAATAGGAAAGCGTTTTCTTCATAAATCCCTTGAGAATTTGAGCAAAGCCACTAGGTTATGTGTCATACAGAATCAAAGGAGGCACCACAATGACTTTTGAACTTCCCGAGCTCCCTTACGCTTATGACGCGCTGGACCCGTATATGTCCGCCGAAACGCTGGAATATCACCACGACAAGCACCATCAGGCCTATGTGACAAAAGGCAATGAATTGCTGCAAAGCGCGGGCGACATGGGCAAAACACTGGAAGAAATCGTGATCAACGCCCATAAGGCGAACAATGCCGGGCTGTTCAACAATGCCGGGCAACACTGGAACCACCAGCACTTCTGGAACTGGATGAAACCCAACGGCGGCGGCAAAGCCCTCCCCGGTGCGCTGGAAACCGCCATTAAGGAAAACTTCGGCTCTTTTGACGATTTCCGCGGCAAATTCATCGAAGCAGGCGTCACGCAGTTCGGCTCCGGCTGGGCATGGCTGGCGATGGATAAAAACGGCAAGCTGGAAATCCTTAAAACCGCCAATGCCGACAACCCGCTGACGCATGGTAAAACAGCGCTTCTGGGTTGTGATGTTTGGGAACACTCCTATTACATCGACTACCGCAACGCGCGCCCGAAATATCTCGAAGCTTTCATGGATAGCCTCGTGAATTGGGATTACGTGGCAGAGCTGTTTGAAAACGGGCCGCTGCAAAATCTCGCCGCAGCCTAAAAGCGAAGACGGAAAGCCAGCCTCGTAAACAGCCGTTTAAAAACATTTTCCATTAACCTCACTTTAACAAAATCTGTTCATAATAATTGCAGTTTTTAACATTAAATGAGGAAAAAGCTATGGGACTTAGTATTGAACGCAACACTCTTAGTGAGCAAACTCTGGGGGCAATTCAAGCTGTTGATGGGTTGTCAGATAAAATTATTAGCCTGATTGAGGACTCTCAGGATCCCAATCACGATCCAAGAGACTTACAAGACCGGCTTAATGCAATATTTCCCGAATTACAAGAAGCGCTGGGCGTAAATACTGTCAATTTAGGAGAATTACATGTTCAACAGGCTGAGACAAAAGTAACAAACGCTCTTACACTAGGTCCGGAGATTCTGGGGCAATTAGATGGCACTATCCCCCCTTATTCTACCGGCCCAGCGGCAACGCCAAAACATGACATTAGCCCGGGCCTTAACTAAGCTTTCTCAAGGGACAACGGGAAGCAATAACGCCACCACGCGCCGGCCTTCGGCCATCAGCACGTTATAGGTCCGGCTGGCCGCGCCGCTGTCCATCATATCAAAGGAAACGCCCTTGCTTTTAAGGGCGTTTTTTACATCCGGGGAGAGAAATTTGATACCTTTCCCCGTACCGCACAGGAACACATCAAAATCTGATGAAACTTCAATGACCTGCGAAAAATCCTCAAAACTTAGCGGCGCAAGCCCGCCGCCCTGCCCGGCGTTTGCCAGCACTTCCGGATTTACACTCCATGATTTTGTCTCTTGTGCTGTCACGATAACCGGCCCGTCATGGCTTTGACCGCTGATTTTAAACACACCGCCGGCGTAGCTCTGGATGATCTGTGCGCCTTGTCTAACGAGCGGTGTAACGTCCATGGTTTTATTCTTCGCCACTGCCCCGGCGAATTTTCATGAACATCAGAAGCGGCGCGGCCACAAACACCGATGAATAGGTTCCCACGAAAATACCAAACAGCAGGGCTATCACGAAATCGCGGATCACCGCTCCGCCAAAGGCATAAAGCGCGACCAGCGCCAGCATCGTTGTGCCGGAGGTTAGCAATGTACGGCTCAGCGTCTCGTTTACCGACAGGTTATAAAGATCGCCCAGCGACATTTTTTTGTATTTGCGCATATTCTCCCGCACGCGGTCGAACACCACCACCGTATCGTTGATGGAATAGCCTGCAATCATCAAAATCGCCGCCACCGTCGAAAGACTGAATTCTATGTGGGTAATGGCAAACAAGCCGATCGTGGCCAGAGAGTCGTGAGCCAGAGCGCCAAGCGCGGCCACGCCGAATTGCCATTCAAAGCGGAAAGACACATAAGCCATAATGCCCAGCAGCGAGAAGATAACCGCCATCAGGCCCTGCTTCTTAAGCTCCTCACCCACCTGCGGACCGACATATTCTGTCCGGCGGTAATCTACCGCTTCGCTGAACTGCCCATCAATGGCGCCACGCACCGATTCAAGAACAGCGTTCTGTGCGTCCACATCACCTTTTTGCTGGGGCAATCTGATAAGCAAATCATTAGGTGAACCAAATTCCTGAATGGAAATAGCGCCGACATCCAATTCGTTCAGCGCACCGCGCATAGCCGTAAGATCGGGTGTTTCCGGCGTTTTGATCTCGATCAGCGTACCGCCGGTAAAATCGATACCGAAATTTAGGCCGTCCTTCACCAGGAACACGCAGGAACCGAGCAACAGAATCGCCGAGAGTGTCAGGGCGATATAGCGCTTCCCGATAAAATCGATTTTCGTGCCGTCCGGTACAAACTTTATTCCACGCATTTAAAACTCCTATATCGTCAAAGCCGTTGGCTTTTTCTTGTTCATCCAGGCCGCAACCATCAGGCGCGTGACCATGATCGCCGCAAAGAAGGATGTCACGATCCCCACTGCCAGCGTCACGGCAAATCCCTTGATCGGTCCGGTGCCGAAAGAGAACAGAATGAAGGCGGCAATCAGCGTTGTCAGATTGGAGTCGACAATGGTCGCCATCGCGCGGCTGTACCCGGCCTCAATCGCAGACATAGGCGAGCGCCCGGAAGATGTTTCCTCGCGGATGCGTTCGAATATCAAAACGTTGGCGTCTACCGCCATACCGATGGTCAGCACGATACCCGCAATACCGGGCAGGGTCAGCGTCGCCTGTATGACGGAAAGGATGGCGAAAATCAGTGCTATGTTCACGATCAGTGCAAGGTTGGCCATAAACCCAAACGTGCCGTAGCCGACCAGCATAAACCCGAGAACCAGCGCCAGGCCGATAAGACTGGCCAGCTTACCCGCCTCGACGGAATCCGCACCAAGCGACGGCCCGACGCTGCGCTCCTCCATCACGGTAAGCGGGGCTGGAAGCGCACCGGCACGCAGGAGCAGCGCCAGATCGGCAGCGCTTTGCACTGTAAATCCACCGGAAATTACGCCCTGCCCGCCGCAGATCGCTTCGTTAATGCGCGGCGCGCTGATCACTTCGTTATCCAGCACGATGGCAAAAGGCTTGTTCACGTTATTACGTGTCACATCGCAAAAGCGGTGCGCCCCTACATTATCAAGACGAAAGCTCACCACCGCCGCGCCGTTCTGGAAGGTCGGCTGCGCGCCCGCCAGCATTTCCCCGGTAATCATCGCGCGCCGGTCAATGGTTACGCGCTGCGCCGGGTTTTCGGCATAAGGCAAAGACCTGCCGCCGCCCTCGCCCGGTTCGCGGACAAGATGGAAGGTCAGCTTCGCCGTTTTGCCGACGATGCGTTTAAGATCGTCGGCATTCGCACCGGGCACCTGCAATAAAATCCTGCGGTCGCCCTGACGCGCGATAGAGGGCTCGGTCGTGCCCAGCTCGTCTACGCGGCGGCGTACAATCTCGATTGACTGGGAAATTGTCTGGTCCGTTATTTTTTTGACGGCCGCTTCGTTCAGCGTCGCCTCAATGGTCACGTTATCCTGCGCGGTAATCACATCCAGATTGTTATCCGTTTTGCGGATGATGCTGCGCGCTTTCTCTCCGTCCGCCGGATCGCGCAGAACCACGCGCACACCGTGTGGGATGGCCGCAATTTTTGAATATCCAATCTTTTCTTTGCGAAGGCCCGTACGAAGGTCCTGCAACAGCAAATCCGCATGGTCACGGAACACCACATCGACATCGACCTCATACAGGATATGCGCGCCGCCGCGCAGGTCCAGCCCAAGGTTTACCGTTTTACTCGGCAGCCATGAAGGCAGATGCGCCTCGGCCCAGCCGCGTGCGCCGGGCGTCAACATATTGGGCAAAGCATAGGCAAAGCCCCACAGGCAGACAAACAAGGTAAGGTATATTTTCCAGCGGGCGATATGGATCATGATTATCTAATTTCTTCGTCATTGCGAGGGGCGATAGCGACGCGGCAATCTATATAAATCCAAACCTCTTTAGATTGCTTCGCTAACGCTCGCAATGACACTCCTGATTATTTCTTTTTCTTTGCATCGTTGGCGGGTTTCGACATTGCGACGGACTCGCTTTTACCCTGAACATAAGCGCGCAGGGCAGTAACTTTTATCCCGTTGCCCAGATCGATCATCAACTCCTTGTCATCGACAATTTTATCGATCGTGCCGACAAGACCGCCGCTTGTGATAACGTTGTCACCTTTTTTCAGGGCGTCCAGCATCTTGGCGTGTTCTTTCATGCGGCGCTGCTGCGGGCGAATCAGGAGCACGTAAAACAGCACCACCATCACGAGGACGAGCCCCATATTCCAGGCAAAAGCCTCCCCGGCGGACGGTACTTCAGCCGCCGCTGCTCCTGCTGTCGCACCGATTTCGGGTGCCTGCGCAAACGCTTTCGATATCAGCATCGCTTAAAATCTCCTTGTAAATTAAAATGATGACGGGACTATAACTTGCTGGCGCGCAAAAACAAGCGTTCTTCAAAATTTTGCGCACAGCGCGGACGCTATCCCAGATACTTGGCCGGGTTGATTGCCTTTGTGCCTTTGCGCACCTCGAAATGCAGCTGCGGCGAGGATACGCTGCCGGAGGAACCGACTGTGCCGATCGTCTGGCCGCGTTTCACGGTCATCCCCCGCTTGATCATGGTTTTGTCCAGATGCGCATAAGCGGTCATATAATGCCCCTGGTGGCGGATAAGGACGAGGTTGCCGCTGGCTTTGAGTTCATCACCCGCATAAACGACCACGCCGTTTTCCGCCGCCCGCACCGGCGCGCCGCGCGGTGCCGCGATATTGATGCCGTCATTATGCAGCCCGTCTTTCTTCGGGCCGAACCCGGAAACCACGCGCCCGTCCACGGGCTTCATAAAATTACCGGAAGATCTCGCCGGCGGGCGGGTCGTAACCCTGCTTTTCGGGGCCGATCGCGCCGGTTCGTCAAGCTGCGCCGTTTCAACGCTGGCGGGTGGCGCCCCTTCCAGCGGCGGCGCCTCGGTTACGCTAAAGGAAGATGAAGCGTCCTGTGCAATTTCGCGCGGCGTTTCCGCCTTCCAGCTCTGGGACGGCAGGCGCAGGCTCTGCCCCGGCGTAATGCTGTAGGGGGCTGAAAGCTCGTTCAGGCGGCTGATTTCCGAAGAATTGACGCCGAAAAGACGCGAAATGCGGTAAATCGTATCCCCTTCGCGTACGCGGTATTGGCGCGGCGGGGGCAAATTCAGGCGCTCCCCCACGGTCAGGTCAAAAGGCGGGTAGAGATTATTCTTGATGGCGATATCGCGGATAGCCAGCTGGTAGCGCTGGGAAATGCTGTAGAGCGTATCGCCCTTTTCCACCTTGTGCACCCCGGCGCTGCCCGCCCCCTCTCCTTCGCCAAAGGTAATAACGGGCGCAGGCGCTTCTGTCCGGGTACAGGCGCTTAAAGTAACAAGAAATAAGATAAAGGTTGCAGAACGCAAGAAAGTCTTCATCGAAATCAAAATACACGCTAAGCACCCACCAGTCCATATTTATCCCCGTCATAGCGAGGAGGGCGCAGCCCGACGCGGCAATCCAGTGCCACAAACATTTAACTAGATTGCTTCGTCGCTACGCTCCTCGCAATGACGAAAAATCAAGCCGCCTCGTGGTCGGAAGCAATATCAGGCAACAGCGGAACAAAACGCACAGGCAGCAGGTCTTTGACGATAAAACCGCCATCTTCCTGTTTGGTATATGATTTAAGCATCTGGTCCCCTGCGCCGCCCACGGGAATAACCATGATCCCGCCGGGCTTAAGCTGCGCCAAAAGCGCGGGCGGCGGCTCCTTCGGCGCGGCGGCGGTGACGATAATTTTATCAAACGGCGCCTGATCGATACCGTTAATCTTCGGCCAGCCCTTCATGCCGTCCCCGGCAATCGCCGTGATATTGCGCAGGCGCAGCTCTTCAAAACGTTTTTCAGCATGCTCCAACAGCGGTTTATGCCGCTCAATCGTATAAACCCGGCGGCAGATATGCGAGAGCACCGCCGTCTGGTAACCGCACCCCGTGCCGATTTCCAGCACCTTGTCGCGGTCGGTGAGTTTGAGGGCCTGCGTCATCGCCGCCACGACGTAAGGCTGACTGATCGTCTGGCCCCTTCCAATCGGCAGGGCCATATCGTCCCACGCCTGGTGTTTCACGGCCGCCGGCACGAACACATCGCGCGGCACCTTTTCCATAGCGCGTAAGGTGGCGGTATCGGTAATCCCCTTGTTGCGGAGATCCATGACAAAACGGATGCGTTTGTGGGAAATCTGGGTGTTCATAATTTCAAAAAACCGTCATTCCGGCACAAGCCGGAATCCATAGTGAATAAGCTTTTAGAATACACTATCGGCTAGATCATGCCAGTCCGGATTGCTCTTTTCTATCAATTCGATTTTCCACGCGCGCTTCCATTCTTTCATATTACGCTCCCGCGTTTTCGTGATGCTCGTAATAGACAAGAATTTTAACACTGTGCGTTTTGGTAAAGCCCTCTATCATCCCGTTTTGGTGTTCGCATAGACGTTTGGGCAAATTGGAGGTCACACCAATATAAAGTGTACCATAGCGTTTAGAGGCAAGGATATAGACGTAAAAGCTCTTTTCGGACATCTTTCACCCCCTCCCCTTAATCGTCATACCGGCGCAAGCCAAAACCTTCCCTCTTTATAGTCATACCGGCGAAAGCCGGTATCCATAGGCACTACCCCTCACACCGTATAGATTCCGGTTTTCACCGGGATGACGTTACAGAAAAAACACTCTGACTAGGCCGCTTCCGCTTTCGAACCGGGGATCGCGATCTTCTCAATCCCCCCCATATAAGGCTTGAGCACATCGGGCACGAACACGCCGCCATCGGCGGGATCGTAATAATTCTCCATCACCGCGATCAGGGCGCGGCCCACCGCCACGCCGGAACCGTTCAGCGTATGGACGAACTTCGTTTCCTTTTCTCCCTTGGCCCGGCAGCGCGCATTCATGCGCCGCGCCTGAAAATCCCAGCAATTGGAACAGCTTGAGATTTCCCGGTACATCTCCTGCCCCGGTAACCATGCTTCAATGTCATAGGTCTTGGTCGCGCCAAACCCCGTATCACCGCTGCAAAGCACCACGGTGCGGAAGGGAATTTCCAGCTTTTTCAGCACGTTCTCTGCGCAACTCGTCATGCGCTCATGCTCTTCTTTTGACTGCTCTGGCGCGGTGACACTGACCATCTCCACCTTATAGAACTGGTGCTGGCGCAGCATGCCGCGCGTATCCTTGCCCGCCGCCCCGGCTTCGGACCGGAAACAGGGCGTAAAAGCGGTATAGCGGCGCGGCAGGGTTTCCTCTTCCACAATCATTTCCGCCACGATATTGGTCAGCGGCACTTCGGATGTGGGAATAAGCCAGCGGCTGCTCTCCACCTGCGCCTCCAGCGTGACGGAGCTTTCCGGCACGCGAAACAGGTCCTCGGCGAATTTGGGAAGCTGCCCCGTGCCGAACATCGCGTTATCGCGCACCAGCAACGGCGGGGAGACTTCCGTGTAACCATGCTCACCCGTATGAGTATCGAGGAAAAACTGCGCAATCGCCCGCTCCAGCCGCGCCAGCGGGCCGCTTAATATCGTAAAGCGGGAACCGGACATTTTTGCCGCCGTTTCAAAATCCATCATGCCCAGTTTTTCGCCGATTTCCCCGTGGTCGGGGCCGCTTTTAACTTTGACCTCGCCCACTTTGCGCAACTCGACATTCTCTGTCTCATCCGCGCCGTCGGGCACGTCCGCCGCCAGGATATTGGGCAGGCTGGCCATATGCTGGCTCAGCGCCTGAAACAAGGTGCGTTCGCGCTCCTCCAGCGATGCCATGTGTTCCTTGGCGATAGACACCGCTTTCATCTCTTCCTGCGCGTCCTGACCCAGCTTCTTAAGTTTGCCGATTTTCGCCGACATCTCGTTGCGGTGCTCCTGCAACCCCTGCAACTCGGTCTGCACGGCGCGGCGCGCCTCATCCATACGCAGGATTTCTGATGTCTGCGGCGGCAGGCCACGGCGCTTCCAGCCTGCATCGAATTCTTCGGGGTTCTGGCGGATGGCTTTTAAATCGAACATCTGTCTTTCCGTTCATCAAATCTTTGTTAATTCACACGATATGTGGTTTCATTACCTTATGAGCGACGTTTTTACAATTGCAAAACCCGAAAAAGCGCTGCCGCTGGTTTTTGATTCCCCCCATAGCGGGCGCGAATACCCGGACGGGTTTAAAGCCGCCTGCTCGCTTCAGGACCTGGCCCGCACCGAGGACACCTATATCGAGGAACTGTTTGAAAGTGTCCCGCGCCATGGCGGCGCCCTGCTCTGCGCGCTCTTCCCGCGCTGGTATATCGATGTGAACCGCCGCGCCGACGATATAGACCCGCAGCTTCTCTCCGCCCCCTGGCCGGAACCCAATACGCCCAGCGCCCGGTCAGATGCCGGGATAGGCCTGATCCGCCGCCTCGTCGCGCCGGGGATCGCCCTTTATGACCACCCCTTGAGCGTCGAGGATATACAATCGCGGCTTGAGCGCTATTATTACCCCTATCACAAGGCGTTACAGGATTTAATTGATGAAGCGCATTACAATTTCGGGCAGGTCTACCACATCAATTGCCACTCCATGCCCGATGCCAGCGCTTTTCCCCGCAAAAACAAAGGCATACTGGGCCACCGCCCGGTCGCCAGCGATTTCGTTCTGGGGGACCGCGATGGCACGACTTGCAACGCCGATTTCATCCACGCCCTGCGGGATTACCTGAAAAAACAAGGGTTTAGGGTTACAATTAACGACCCGTTCAAGGGCGTCGAGATTGTACGCCGTTACAGCGCCCCCACGCGGGGCCGCCACAGTGTACAGCTTGAGATAAACAAATCTCTTTACATGAACGAAGAAACATTTGAAAAATCAGGAGATTTTGAAAACTTTAAAGTGGTATTGGATGGTCTGTCCGCCTTCTGCGCCGCTTACGCTAGTTCCCGGCTCCGGGCACTGGCGGCGGATTAGAAACGCCCGCTGCAACAACGGGATCGCGTTTTTCGGCAGCCCCGGCTATCTTCAGCAAGGCTTCCTGAACTTCCTGCGCCAAGTCCATTGCGATCAATTCCCCACCTTGTGTATTGGGATGAATACCATCGCTCATACATTTCTGATGGAATATCTGGCTCAAATCTTTTGTTTCAGGATCTTTTACGATTGCTTTCATAATAAACGGATCCATAACAAGGCCATACTTTTGCGCCATATCTGTAAAAACTTTGTCAAAACGGTTACGGATATCTGCAGGAAAAACGGCGGGCGCTTTCATTCCCGCAACCATAACGGGTATACTCTTATCATTAAACAGTTGAACAGCCCCATCAAGGTTGCCTTCCAGTCCGGTGAGCATCTTTTCGTACATCTCCGTACGCTTTGCCCCCGGTGACAGACCTGAAGTCCATATTCCATACAGGGCATCATTACCGCCCAAGGCGATAACGGCAAGATCCGGCCCGCCAGCCTGCGGGCTGTCCAGTTTTTTTGCCGCCTGAACGGCGTAATCCATGCCTCTGCCATCTGCGCCCAGAGTTTGAACGCTAACGTCCCACCCCGAATCTTTAAGAATTTTTTCCAGTTGCTGAGGATATGCAGAACCCACAAGGCTGTCGCCAATCACAGCGACCCGGTAATGCCCCTGCGGAATATTATCCGCCGGTTTAAACACGGGCAATGTGCC
>CAZBNG010000005.1:0-53565 GCA_964493095.1 uncultured Pseudobdellovibrionaceae bacterium | reverse complement strand
ATACCCGCGTGGTTGTGGCCATGTCGGGCGGCGTTGACTCATCTGTCGCGGCGGCGTTGCTGCATGAAGAAGGCTATGACGTTGTCGGCGTTACGCTGCAGCTCTATGACAGCGGCGCGCAAACATCCGCCAGCAAAACATGCTGCGCAGGACAGGATATTTATGATGCCAAGCGCGTTGCCGAAGCGCGCGGTTTTCCGCACTATGTCCTGAACTATCAAAGCAATTTCAAGGAAAGCGTAATCGACGATTTCGCCGACAGCTATTTGCGCGGCGAGACGCCTATTCCTTGCGTGCGCTGTAACCAATCCGTCAAATTTCGCGATCTGCTTGAGGTTGCCAGAGACCTAGATGCCGATTGCATGGCAACAGGTCACTATATAAAACGACACGTACCGGATTCCGGCGTACCCGAGCTCCACCGCGCCCATGACCACGGCAAGGATCAGAGCTATTTCCTCTTCGCCACTACGCCGGAGCAGCTGGATTACCTGCGCTTCCCTTTGGGTGGGTGGGAGAAATCAGTCACCCGCGAACATGCGCAACGTTTGGGCCTGCTCACCGCGGACAAGCCGGACAGTCAGGATATCTGCTTTGTGCCGAACGGTGATTACGCCAAGATCGTGAAAAAGCTCCGCCCCGAAGCCGAAAACCCCGGTGAGATCGTGCACATAGATGGCCGCGTTCTGGGCTCGCATAACGGCATCATTCATTACACAATCGGTCAACGTCGCGGCCTTGGTATTGGCGGCGGTCATGACGAGGATAACAACCCGTTCTACGTCGTGCGCCTTGATGCCGCAACCAATCGGGTTATCGTCGGGCCAAAGGACGCGCTTGCCCGCGATATCATTCACGTTGCTGAGTGTAACTGGCTTTTATCGGATGAGCAGATGAGCAGATTATCAGATGAGCAGAAGAAAGATGACTTCGGATCATCCGATCATCCGATCATCCGATCATCTGTTAAGTTCCGCTCCACCATGAAGCCTGTTTCCGGTCGTGTAAATGTGCTGGGCGGCGGCAAGGCCGTGATCCTTTTGGATGAACCCCAATACGGTATTTCCCCGGGGCAAGCCGGTGTCTGCTATCTGGGCAACCGCGTGATTGGCGGCGGCTGGATTACGGCGACGGACAAGACGGAATACGCCGAAGGAAAGAAGGCTTGACAAAAAGGCCTTCAAAACGCCATAACCTTATCTCGTTTGAGCGTGGCTCTGTAGCTCAGTGGTAGAGCAGAGGAATCATAATCCTTTGGTCGGGTGTTCAAATCACCCCAGAGCCACCATTAGTTTTTCTTGTGAGCGTAAGCGAATTAGAAAATCTTATGCCACGCTGTAGCGCCGCAAGGCGCGAAAGCGGGCGTTTTTCCTCTTGACTTTCCCTGCAAAATATAGGAATATATTCTACATTGACGCCACAATTACAATTTAGTTGTTGCTATAAGTCCATGCACGCCCATACACTCTTTTGGAAGATCTAATATATAGGATAGGGTGCTGCCTCTATTTGTCGAGGTGCTTAGGCGCATGGAACTAACAACCAAAAACTGGAACGGACATGTTTACGGGACGAACACCGGAAAACTTGCCTTTTCTCTGACCGAAACAGGAAACTCCCCCAAGGGTTTGCTGCGCTTTATGGACGACAATTTTGGTGTAGTTATATACGACATAAAAGGAACGGCCTCCCCAGACGGCATAAAATTTGAGGGGAAACCAACCTTACAAAGAGAAGATATAATACAAGGCGATATCACAATTGATTGCAAGCTTACACCCGATGGAAATTTGGGAGGACAATGGTCTTCCACAATAGGCACAGGTGGAACATTCATAGCCTACCCATTTGATGCAACAGCACAGCCAAAAAACACGGCATCTGTGCCAGAACAAATTTTTACAAAAAGAATTCAGCTAGGTTTCGTACAACTATACAAGAACGATATAGAAGATATTGTTAACCTAATAAGAAGTGAATTCTCACCAAAGCAGCAAGTTGTTGTAACTTACCAATCTGACGGTAAACCAGAACGAATTAATTACTTTAATGATTTTATTAATGTTAAAGACGTTCTCACGATCACTTACTTGAAGCTTTTCATCTCTGAGCCTGAAAGACAGGGCGTTAATCGTGGCATTACTCTCGAATTACGTGCATTTGGTATGAATGAACTAATGGTGCAAGGGATGACAGAATCATGGGTTCTTGGAAGATCACAAATAACTGCAGATTTTCTTAAAAAATATGAAGACAAAGTTAGAAACAATCTAAACAAGTTTTTTCCAGCTCTTTACCTCATTATACTTCTAGGCATGGTTCTATGGATGACCACATTAGAATCTGTATCTAACAAAGTTTGGCTGGGATTAACCACTTTCATAATTTTATACGGCGCCCCTCGAATATTTATGTGGCTCTTTCCCAACGCTATTATCATAATAGGCGAGGAGAAACCAAAATTCTTGAGCAAGCTACTTCAAAAAGGTGGAAACTGGATTGCTGGATTTGGAATAGTAGTTACAACTTTACTTGTTGAAAGATATGCAGAACGAGTTGTAGACAGTATTCAAGCTTTCATTGACACCTTCTTTTCCTCCGGCGCTTCATAAACACTCAAACCCCTTGCAAACCGCTGACATCACCATCATAATTCCCGCTTCGCAAAAATCGCGAAAGGCTTATTTGTGATCGAGACTATTCTTTTCAAGGCATTAACATGCCTATATTCTCGCTGCTTGGCTAACTTCTCTTGCGTGGATGCAATTTAAAATTAAGCGTACTGAATTCCGTAACAATAAAATCTCATAAAAGCTGGCAAAACGGTTTCGATGGCATATATTGCTTAGGTTGAATAACGACTTGAAAGAGGAACACATGTTCAGGCCGCTTACCCTTTGCACTTTTGCCCTTCTGTGTGCCTTTCCCACCAACGCTTTCGCCCAGAACAAGGGGCCTCAGGGTCCAACAGGTGTTATCGCCGCTCCCGTAAAACTGCAGGATTTTTCCGACACAGTCGAGGCGCTGGGCACAGCCAAAGCCAATGAAACGGTAGTCATTACCGCCGACACCGCCGAAAAAGTAACGGCCATTCATTTCGAAGACGGACAGTATGTGAATAAGGGTGACATCCTGATCACACTGGACAAGAGCGAGGAAGAGGCCGAACTGCGCTCTGCGGAAGCCTCACTGGCCGAAGCGCAATCCGCCTATGACCGCGCCAAGGGCCTGCAGGATACCAGCGCGCTATCCAAGGGTACGCTACAGGAGCGCCTCGCCGCTCTGCAAAAAAGTCAGGCCGCGATTGAGGAAATCAAGGCCCGCATTGAAAAGCGCGATATCGCCGCACCGTTTGACGGCGCTCTGGGCCTGCGCGAGGTCAGCGTGGGCGCACTGGTGCAGCCCGGCGACCAGATCACCACTATTGATGACATCAGCCAGATCAAGGTTGATTTCGACGTGCCTTCCGTCTACCTCTCCGCCTTGCGGCCCGGCATGAAAGTGATCGGCCATGTAGAGGCATTCAAAGACCGCGCGTTTGAAGGCGAGGTGACCACTATCAACACGCAAGTCGATCCCGTGACACGGTCGGTGAAGGTGCGGGCGGTTATTCCCAATCCAGATAGCCTGCTCAAACCCGGCCTATTGATGAGTATCGACCTATCGAAGGATCAGCGCCGCGCCCTCGTAATCCCCGAGGAAGCATTGATCAAACGCGGACCAAATAACTTTGTATATCTGATAGAAGAAAACGACGGACAGACCGTGGCTCGCCAGCAAAAAGTCGAGATCGGCGGACGCCGCCCCGGCGAGGTTGAGGTTCTTTCCGGTCTTGAGGAAGGCGATCAAATCGTCGCTCACGGCACGGTGAAAATCGGCGATGGCGCGCCCGTGAAGGTGCGAGCGCTGGAAAGCGAGGACACACCTCTTGATGAGTTGCTTAAACAAAAACCGGCTAGCGGCGGAAAGCAACTGTAATAATGATGGGGGAGAACATACATCGTCATTGCGAGGAGCGTATGCGACGAAGCAATCCAGAAAAGAGCATGTGGCTCTGGATTGCTTCAGCCCTTTCAGGGCTTCGCAATGACGGAAAAGCCGGAAAGGACCTCCTATGATCCTTTCCGATGTATCCGTAACGCGCCCCGTATTCGCCTCCGTGCTGTCACTGCTGCTGATCGTATTCGGCGTTGTCTCGTTCTTCCAGCTTCCTTTGCGGGAATATCCGGATATCGACCCGCCGGTTGTTTCGGTGGATACCAGCTACCGCGGTGCCTCGGCAAACGTCGTGGAAACGCGTATTACCGAGGTGATCGAGGACCGCATTTCCGGCGTGGAAGGGATTAAATATATCTCCTCGACCTCCTCCGACGGGCGATCGCGCATCAATATCGAATTCGATGTGAACCGCGATATCGAAGCGGCCGCCAACGACGTGCGCGACCGCGTATCGGGCATCGCCGACGACCTGCCCGAAGAAGCCGATCCGCCCGATATTCAAAAGGCGGATTCCAGCGATGACGTCATCCTTTGGCTGAACCTTGTCAGTGACCGGATGGACGTGCTGGAGCTCACAGACTATGCGAAACGATACTTACAGGATCGTTTTTCCGTCCTGCCCGGCGTGGCGCGTGTACGGGTCGGCGGTGGGCTGGAATACTCCATGCGTGTCTGGCTCGATCGTAACCAATTGGCGGCGCGCGGGCTTACGGTTACTGATGTCGAGGATGCGCTACGCAGTGAAAATGTCGAGCTTCCGACCGGAAGCATTGAATCGGTAGAAACACAATTCACCGCCCGTATCCAGCGCGGTTACCAGACGGCGGATGACTTTAAAAAGCTGGTCGTGGCGCGCGGTGATAACTATCTCGTCCGTCTTGGTGATATCGCCCGCATTGAAAGGGCGGCGATTGAAAAGCGCACGTTCTTCCGCGGTAATGGCGTGCCCATGGTGGGGCTTGGCATCATCAAACAATCCAAGGGCAATACGATAGAGGTTGCGCAAGGCGCCATCGATTTGGCCAAGCGCATCGGCCCCGACCTGCCGCCGGGGATGGAGATTATCAATTCCTACGACACCTCCGTCTTTATCCGCGGAGCGATTGCCGAAGTTTACAAGACATTGTTAATCGCCATGATCCTCGTGGTCTCGGTGATCTACCTTTTTCTGGGCAGCTTCCGCGCGATGCTTGTGCCCGCTGTTACCGTTCCGGTTTCCCTGATCGCCACTTTTATCGTGCTCAATGTCTTCGGCTTTTCGATCAACCTTCTTACCTTGCTCGCCCTAGTGCTGGCCATCGGGCTGGTAGTGGATGACGCCATCGTCGTGCTGGAGAATATCTACCGCCGGATCGAGGAAGGCGAACCGCCGCTCAAGGCCGCGTTTTACGGCACGCGTCAGGTCAGCTTCGCTGTGATCGCTACAACACTCGTGCTGATCTCGGTATTTGCGCCCATCACTTTCCTTGAGGGCGATCTGGGCCGCCTGTTTACCGAATTCGCCATTACTATGGCAGCCGCCGTTGCCTTCTCTTCTTTCGTTGCCCTCACGCTCTGCCCGATGATCGCTTCGAAGGTTCTGAAAAAAACCGAGCGTCTTGCCCTGAGCGCAAAAGTAGACCAAGTCTTTCAAAGCTTCAGCAACGGATACAGCAAAGTCCTGAAGCGGGCGCTGGGGCTTCGCGTTATCGTGCTTCTGGTCTTCGCCCTGCTCGCCGGAACGGCCGTTTACCTGATTAATGCGCTGCCTTCCGAATACGCACCCAAAGAAGACCGCGGTGCGTTCTTCATCATGGTCACAGGGCCGGAAGGCGCATCCTACGAGTTCACGAAAGAGTATATGGAGGAGGTTGAGCGCCGCCTGATGCCCTATACTGAGAGCGGCGAGGTCAGCCGCCTTCTGGTGCGCGCGCCGCGCTCCTTCGGCACGCTGGCGAGTTTTAACGACGGTATCGTCATCGTGGTGCTAAATGACTGGGCCGAGCGCCGCAACGGGTTTGATATTATGAACGAAGTGGCGGGCAAGCTCGCCGACCTTCCCGGCGTGCGCGCCTTCCCCGTCATGCGCCAGAGCTTCGGCGGCGGGACGTCCAAACCGGTACAGTTCGTGCTCGGCGGCGGCACATACGAGGAACTGGCACAATGGCGCGATACGTTGATCGCCAAGATCAACGAAAACAATCCCGGCCTGACCGACATCGACAGCGATTACAAGGAAACCAAGCCGCAGCTTCGTCTCGTCATTAACAAGGACCGCGCTGGCGATCTGGGCGTCAGCGTCCAGACCATCGGCCGCACGCTGGAAACCATGCTGGGTTCGCGCCGGGTCACGACCTATATAGACGATGGGGAAGAATACGACGTTATCCTGGAGGGTGAGCGCGACCAACAGCGCACACCAACGAACATGCAAAATATTTATGTGCGTTCCGGCACCAGCGGCGAGCTTATCCCGTTGGCCAATGTCGTGAAGATAGAGGAATACGCCGATTCCGGATCGCTTAACCGTTACAACCGCGTGCGTTCCATCACAATCGAAGCTGGATTGGCAGAAGGGTATTCGCTCGGTAAAGCGCTGGATTACCTGCGCACTCTAGTGCGTGAAAACCTTCCCGAAAGCGCAGCGATTGATTACAAGGGTGAATCCCTCGATTACCAGACCAGCGGCACATCCCTACTCTTCGTCTTCGCGCTCGGTTTTGCCATCGTATTTCTTGTGCTGGCGGCGCAGTTCGAAAGCTATATTCATCCGTTTGTCATTATCCTCACTGTGCCGCTGGCAATTGCAGGGGCGTTAGCGGGACTATATTTCACGGGTAATTCACTCAATGTTTATACTCAGATCGGCCTGATCATGCTGATCGGCCTAGCGGCCAAGAACGGCATTCTGATCGTCGAATTCGCCAACCAGCTGCGCGATGAGGGCAAGGAGTTTTCCGAAGCCCTGATGGAGGCCGCGCAAACCCGCCTGCGCCCTATCATCATGACCGGAATCACCACCGTTGCGGGGGCGGTTCCCCTTGTGCTGGCCAGCGGCGCCGGGGCGGAAACGCGCATGGCTATCGGCATTGTGATTATATGCGGCGTCAGCGCGGCAACCCTCTTCACACTTTTTATCGTACCGCTTGCTTATGATTTAATGGCAAGAGGTACAGGCTCTCCCGGCGACGTCCGTCGCAAACTGGAACAAGAGGAAAAAGCAGAATGATCAGAAAAACCTTAATTCTGGCCCTGTCAGCCAGTATTGCGGCCTGTACCGTCGGTCCCGATTACGACGCCAAGAGCCCGGAAGTCGCTCGCAAGGAATGGCATGGTCCCGCGACCTCTCATGTTACTTATGACGAGGTCAAGCTGGACTGGTGGAATGTGTTCGGCGACCCGCTGCTGGAACGCTACATTACGGAAGCCGTAGAAAATAACAAGGATGTCAAAATCGCACTGGCCAACGTTAAGCGCGCCCGTGCACTGCGCGGAGAGAGCAACGCCGCCTTCAACCCGCAGCTTGAGGGATCGGTCGAGGGCGACCGCTCCAAAACCAGCGACGCCATCTCCTCCTCTAACGGCGGGCAGATCCGCAACCTTTACGATGCCGGGTTCGATGCCTCGTGGGAGATTGATATTTTCGGCGGCAACCGACGCGCGCTGGAGGCCGCCGACGCGCGCTTGGGAAGCGCCACATCCGATTACCACGACGTAATGCTTTCCACACTCGCGGAAGTCGCGCGCAATTATTATGAGGCCCGCGGGTTGCAAAAACGCATTGCGATCACCCAAGAAAACGCCGAGCTTTTAAAACAGACTTTCGATCTTGTTGATGCCCGTTTAGAGGCCGGAGAAGCCAGCGAGTTCGATTTATCGCGTGCTCGAGGCGAATACCAGCTTACCCGCGCCCGCCTACCGAATTTGGTGGGCGATCTGCATGCCTCTATCTTCACGCTGTCCGTCTTGCTCGGTCAGCCACCGGAGGCTTTGCTTCAGGAGATGCAAAAGGCCAAACCACTGCCCACGCCGCCCGACATGGTGCCTGTGGGCCTGCGCTCCGACATGCTGCGCCGCCGTCCCGACATCCGCACGGCGGAGCGTGAACTGGCCGCCTCTGCGGCCGATATTGGCGTGGAAACTTCCGATCTCTTCCCGAAATTCTTCCTGACCGGTAATGCGGGTACACAAGCCCGCACCTTCGGCGATCTGTTCAGTGCCGCCGGCGGCGTTTGGTCGCTGGGCTCGCTTGTGCAATGGTCGGTCTTTGAGGGAGGCGCCATTCGCGCCCGCATCAAGGCCGAGGAAGCCGAAAGTGAGGCTGCCCTTGCCACATACGAAAAGGCAGTGCTCGAAGCGCTAGCCGATACCGAAACCGCGCTCACCAGATACGGACAGGAACTGGAAACCCGCAAGCGCCTGTTCGCCGGGGTGGAAAGCCGCCGTAAATCGGTACAGCTTGCCAAGGAATTGTTCGATGCAGGCGAAGAGGATTATCTTTCCGTTCTTGATGCCGAGCGCGAGCTTACCGCCAGCGAGGACGACCTTGTGATCTCCGAAACCAATTCCATCACCAAGCTGGTCGCGCTTTATGCCGCGCTTGGCGGCGGCTGGGAGGAATTTGTTACTCCTCTGGCACAGGCCAAAGACTAAGGCCATAGCGACGGATTCAGCGATACGATACGACTCGGCTTGGAATCTAGACCTTCACGGCCTCATGCGACCCGTCGCAATAGGGCGGCGTTTTGGTGTGCTTGCACATGCAAAGGAAATAGATGCCGCTTTTCTCAGGTGTGAAATGAAGAGAGCGGTAACCGCTGTCGCTTTTTTTATGCGCGCCGTCGCAAAACGGCTGAGTGGCCGACAAACCGCACGGACAAAAGCAATAATCAACGCCCGCCTCAAGCTCTACCTTCGCCGGTGCCTTACCGCAAATTTTGGGGAACTTGTGATCCATAAGGGTGTTTTAGTCCACTCTAGCCAATCTTGCAACGGGATGATCGCATCCGCGCAAGCCATGCTGAATTGAACGGCACCGTCCGCGATCTCGCCGACTCTCCAGATCCGGGCGAAGAATTTAACTGCCGGTGTTGGGCGGAACCTGTAGGCTCAGAAGGGCTAAAGCAAGAGCTTATAAGCGAGATAAACGATTCAGAAAAATGGAGCAGTCTTGAATTTCTCAAGCATTTCTTCTTTGGCGGAGGCAACGAAGTGACTCTTTCGGAAGCCGGATATCTTGGCGATATCATATCCAAGGCTGAAGAAGTAATGTACAAAAGGCTCGAAGCTCAAGTCGCGGATAAAATGCGCGCTATTAAAAATGGGCCTTTAACCTACAGAACGGAAAATTCATATCCGCGTTTTAAAGAGGTGAAATGGGTGTTTGGTGGCGGAACCATAAAAACAATAACGGCAGGCCAGGTTATTCAAGATGGGGATACTGTGTCCATTGATGCGGAAGTTCAGTATACGTATTACGATGAATTTACAGATCCAGCTGATATCAGACAGCTTTTCATTGGTCCTCATAACCTTTCTGATTTAGAACCAAATTGGTACACAGCCTTGGGTGTGACTATTTCTGAAATTGCTTTTGGCAGAATGTATCCCATTACAGGGAGCTGGAAAACAAAACTGACTGGTTCGGTGAAGTTAAAACAAAAATGATTTAAGCTGTTCTAAAAGCCCCAACCATCTCAAGATATAGTAACCGGCAACTGCGAAAGGAAGCGCGATCACTACAAACAAAATCAGTTTGGCCACAAGACGGGAAATAAAAACGACAATTCTGGTCAAAATATCTCTTTTGAAATTTTCATCTATCAAGCCGGTTCTGCGCTTGTGATATTGATACCAGACTATTTCCCACCATCCGGTATATATGGAGCCGTAAATCCAGCCGAAGAAAAAAGTAAATACTAAACTTGCACCGTCTGCGATATTGGCACAGCCCATATCCCAAACAGGCTGGTCAGGAAGATCCTGCCTCACATAGAAAGGGCCGTTCACGATATCCCAAGAAAGCTGCTGGGACATATTCATCAGCCAGTAACAAAATAGTATGGCAACAAGTGTCTTTCCGGCTCTTAACCATTTGGATGCATTTGGCTTAACGGAAAAAACAATAACCGGCACGCTTAAAATCCAAAGCCATTGCCAGTAATTAAAAGTGCTATACCATGGACGGCTATTTGCAATACAGTCACAGCCGCAGTCTTTGCCGACATATATGTCTTGAGGTACAAAAATACGGCCTCTTTCCACCGCCGGGTGGAATATAAAAATTCCTACAGCAATGAGCAGCAATCCAATAATGAAAAGGCTTTTTTATCACTGGATCGTATTCATAAATGCATGTTTTATCAATGTGATATATGCTGGCCTTATGAGCGACACAATCAAGACCTTCACCATTGGCTTTACTGGCTCCAGCGCAGAGCATTTCTTTGAGCGGCTGCGTGGCGCGGGAGTTAGGAAAGTTATCGACACACGCCTATGGGCGAGTTCGCAGCTGGCAGGTTTTGCGAAGAAGAAAGACCTTCCGTATTTTGTCAAAGAATTGGCGGGTGCGGATTATGAGTACCGCGACGATCTGGCACCGACCGCGGATATCCTGAAAGCCTACAAGGACGGAAAGATCAGCTGGGATGATTACGAGGTTCAGTACATTGACCTTATAAAGCACCGTAATCTGGCGAAGATTCTATCGCCGGAAGAAGTTAATGAGGCTTGTTTTCTGTGCGCGTGCAAAACTGAACATAATTGCCACCGCCGTTTGCTGGCAGAATATTTACAGCGTGAATGGGATCAGCCTGTGGAGATTGTGCATTTATGACGGGGCTTTTGTTCGATATTCCAGCAACAGCAATGCCAGATATTTCCGGGCTGCGATATGTGCAGGATTTGATTACAGCGGATGAAGAACGGGCATTGATTGAAATTATCGACCAGCAGACTTGGCTTAATGATCTCAAACGCCGGGTACAG
Source organism: uncultured Pseudobdellovibrionaceae bacterium (assembly GCA_964493095.1). Lineage (GTDB taxonomy): Bacteria > Pseudomonadota > Alphaproteobacteria > Micavibrionales > Micavibrionaceae > CAYXSX01. Next base: position 42,600 of record CAZBNG010000005.1, on the reverse strand, counting down.
CATTACGGCTACAAATATGATTATAAGGCACGAGCGGTAACGAATGATGCTTATTTGGGATCCTTGCCAGAATGGATTGATCCGATTGCTCAGAAGCTTTCCTTTAAACCCGATCAGGCCATTGTGAACGAATATCTGCCCGGACAGGGTATTTCCGCGCATGTAGATTGCGTGCCGTGTTTTTGTGATATCATCGCCAGCCTAAGCCTTGGGTCGGGAGCAGTCATGCAATTCACAAACGAGCAGGAAAAGCACGACCTCTATCTGGAGCCGCGCAGCCTCATTATTCTCTCCGGTCCGGCACGGTATGAGTGGACACATGCCATCCCGGCGCGAAAATCAGATGTCGTTGACGGCTTTAAAATTGAGCGTGGACGGCGTATATCACTAACGTTCCGAACGGTTATTTAAGATGCAGGATATTTCCGCTTATCCGGCTTAACAAGCAGAGTTGTGCACCTTATAGAGATATTCATAAGTAATTAGTTGCCTTCTGAGTTTTTCACTCTTTTCGGCACTCGCTTTTTCGCATACGTTAGCTCCAAATCCTGAAGCTTTCGTCCCAGCACGTCATCATTGGCAATCAATAACAAATCTTTTTCAAGTCCAAGGCAAAACAAAACGCTGGCATAGGCACCCATAGTTACGCTCCTTTCTCCATTTTCGATTTTGCGAAGCGTTGCACGGTTCATGCCCGCCCGCTCTGCGAGCATAGCGGCTGTAATTTTTCGGCGCAGTCGCGCCAGTTTGATATTTTCTCCCAGCGTCTCAAGAATATCTTCTAAAGCCGGAGGCAACGGAGCTGTTTTTCTTGGCATACAAAAATCTCTCAATGGTATTTATTTTAGTCATAAATAAACAGATATGGTTATAATAGTAGCCATTAAAGCAACGCGCCATTTAAACTATCTCGTAAATATTGATCAGGTTGTTACAACGTCAGCCAATACTCTGACAGCATCCAGCGCTTGTTCGTAGCTGGGAATGTTCTCTTCTGGCGCGTAAGATACGCCTTTAACGAATTGCTCATATTCCCGCTGATATTCGTCATCTTTTTCCAACACATCAAACATCTGCTTGAATTTTGCAGCAACAGCAAGCCCGGCAAAATCAGGATTATTTTTCGAGCGCCTGTCATCGTGGCTCATGGATGATAAGACCAGTTCGGGGAATATATCGCTTTTCAAGGCTACAGCTTTTAAAACAGCCAGATCATGAAGATGCCGTACGACCGCCGGATCGTCATACTCGTCACCTCTCACTCTGTCAGGAATGCGCCAGGCCAGAGCGCTTAACTTATCAGCCGCGCTTTCAACTGGATCTATACAGCCAATATTGCTGATCTCTGGCTCTTGCCCGCTCAATTTGCTAACAAAAGAATAGACAGGCAAATAAATGGCCGGAAGCTGAATATTCCTCGCCGTCAATTCAATCTGTACATGCGGACGCAAGGCGTCTGATCGTTCAAAGCGGGTTTCGTAATCCAGATCAATCGAGAAATATTTATTGCCGTCCCTGGCTTTGATCTGGTGATCTTCTATGCTGAAGCCGCATTCTTGCAATCTTTCAACGACGATATTCTTATAGGCGGACAAAGCTTTCCTGCTCGTATTGTCCGTTAAAATTCTAAAATCTATATCCTCAGAAAAACGCTGGAGCAGCCCATGTGCTTTCGACAAGGCTGTGCCACCGGAAAAAACAATCTCATAACCGCTGCTCTTAATGTCGGACAGGATCGAAATAACCTGCGTTACAAACCAGTCCTTTTCAACAAAAGGCGCGGCCACACCTGTTTCGAGAGAAACATCTTCAAATACGGACTTATCTGGCGGCTGCACGTTCATAACTGACATAGGCGCCATTATAGCCGATTCTTCGGCTGATGCGGCCTTTAACGGCAATCAAGCGGCCTGTGGGGACCTGTGTCGTGCGCCCGGCGTTGTAATCCCGCTCCAACTGCGAAGGGCGCGCTTCCAGCCCTAAACGCTCTATCGCCTCTTTGGCCAGATCCGGCAGAGGTTTTACAGGGACGGTTTTGCCGCTGAGTGAAGATTTTTTGGCCTTGGCATACAGGCCGTAACCGATTTTGATGAGCTTTTCGTTTTCAGCCAGATGACGCAATGCGCGGCCAATCTGGTCATAGCCTCCCAATCCATCAAAATCCTCACGCACGAAAACACTCTGCTTACTGCGGGCAATGCGGTAAGACACCCTATCTTCCAATGTTTTCAAACGCTTTCCAGTCATGTTCAACTCTACAAAAATACGACAATTTATATATACAAATATACGACATTTTTTAAGTTTTGTCAATTTTTCAAGTTATTGATAATAATATCAATTATTCTAAAATATTAGAAATATGTGAAGATATAAAATTACTTAAAGATGAAATAAGAAAAGGTGACCACTTCAATTTTTTGTCTGTAACCGTAGTAATCCTATGATTTGAAGCATATTTTTAATGAAGGAAAACATGCCTAAAAAACCTGAAGGTCGCATATTTCCGGCATCTAACTCATTGATTTTGCTTGCGTGAATTATTCATAAAGTAACTGTAGGGTATTATTCCTAAGTCAATTTTCGCTTGTTTTCGAAGAGGTTGTCAGGAATTTGCTTCCGGATTGCTTCCAAATTCGATGCAGGGCATCGACCTGCATCGCATCGAAATGACGGATAAGTCATTGAAATATAAAGAGAAAAATTGGTTGCGGGAGTAGGATTTGAACCTACGACCTTCAGGTTATGAGGGGGATTCTGACAATTAACCACAACAGCCAAAAACAGAATACAGCAAACAAATCAAAAGGTTAGAGCAAAAACGCTTTTGTCGTAATTCGTGGTTTATTGTCCCTTTTTGTTTCCAACTGTCCCGCCAGTGTCCCTTGGGATAGCAGATTATTCTCAATATTAAATCCCAAAATATAGAATTTTTAACTTTATAAACCCCGAAAAATCTATAAAATGGAGAAGTAAGGAGTTTTTAATGCCCACTTTATATGAAGACCTGCCGGAAGTGTTTGTGTCAAATACCGAGATTACGGATCTCGTCAGCAAGTATACGCGCGCCGGAAAACTGTGCAAGCTGGGCTCACGCCTTTATACCAAAAATATGACAGCCTCACCGGAAGAGATTGTCAAAAGAAACTGGTATTTTCTGCTCAAAGACTACTATCCCGATGCGCTGATTGCCGACCGCACGGCCATGGAAAATCAGCCTGCCGCCGATGGCAGCGTATTTATCATTTCTTCGAAAAAAAGGGATACGGAATTGCCGGGCATTATTTTTAAACCCCGTCCCGGACCAGCGCCTCTGGACGATGACCGGCAGTTTTTAGGCGGCGTGCGTTTATCCTCCACCGCGCGCGCCTATCTGGAAAACATGCGTGTTTCACGCGCAAGAGGCGATAGTATACCACGAACCTTATCGCGACAAGATATTGAGGAGAAGCTGGACCGCTTGCTCCGGCAGGGCGGTGAAAGCGCCATTAATAAAATACGTGATGATGCACGCCAGATTGCACCGCGTCTGGATCTGGAAAAAGAGTTTAAAAAACTGGATGAGCTAATCGGTTCCTTGCTTGGCACCAGAGATGCCGAGATGAAAAGCGATATCGGACAAGCGCGTAAAAAAGGCGCACCATATGATCCCGCCCGCCTGGATATATTTCTCAAACTATTTGAAGCACTGAAAGCAACTGCACCCGGCCAGCGCCCGGTAAAAAAAATGAGCACGCAGGCGCAAAGCAACCTGGCATTTTTCGAGGCTTATTTCTCTAACTTTATTGAAGGCACGGAATTTGAAATCGAGGAGGCCGTGGACATCGTTTTTAACGGGCGCATCCCCAAAGACCGGCCGGAAGATGCGCATGACGTTCTGGGCACGTTCCGGATCGTCTCTGACCAACAGGAAATGTCAAAACTTCCACACAGTGCCGAAGAGCTTTTTGATCTCATTAAATTCCGCCACCGTGTTTTTATGGAGCTGCGGCCCGATAAACATCCGGGCAGTTTCAAAGTTAAAAACAATCAGGCCGGATCCACGCAATTCGTAATACCGGACCTTGTAGAAGGAACTCTGGAAAAGGGTTTTGAAATTTATCAGGGGCTGCAGGCACCACTTCACCGCGCTATTTTTATGATGTTTCTGATCAGCGAAGTTCACCCCTTTACGGACGGCAATGGCCGCGCCGCGCGCATCATGATGAATGCGGAGCTGGTCGCGGGCGGTGAACAGAAAATTATCATTCCGACGATTTACCGCAGCAATTATCTTTCCTCGCTAAAAGCACTGACGCATAGCGGCCTGGCTGATCCGCTCATCCGTACGCTGGATTTTGCCCAGAAATACACGCAAAGCATCGGCTGGGATGATTTCGAAGAAGCCAGAGCCCAGCTCACAGCAACCAATGCCTTCATGGATCCGGCAGAGGCCGATGAACAAGGCGTGCGGCTGAAGCTTTATAAAGAATAGGCAGATCTTTCACACCTTCGTGGCTTTCGTAATAGCACTGCTCCACGATTAATTTACAACGCTCTAAATTCATAAGCCTTCCTTACTCAACCTTCTGGGAAGCTGAAATCTTATCAGATAAAAGCATCGAAAAAGAATGATAACCGTAGCAATCTCGAAGACATTAATCATAGAGTTGGCTATAATGAATAGAACAAATCTTACAAAAAGTTATATTAGTTACCATGCGCTATAAACGACAAATAACCCTGCCTGAAATTGGCCCTGACGGACAAGAGAAGATTGCCCGTGCCCGTGTCTTATGCGTTGGTGCTGGCGGGCTTGGCTCTCCGGCGTTGCTATATCTGGCGGCGGCGGGCATAGGCCATATTGGTATCATTGATTTTGACAGGGTTGATGAAAGCAACCTGCAGCGGCAGGTCTTATTTACAACAAGCGGCATTGGTCAGCCTAAAGCTGTTCAGGCCAAAGAACGGTTGCATGCCCTCAATCCTGAAATAGAAATCAAAGTCTATGAGGAAGAATTAAACGCCGAAAACGCGCCGAATTTATTTGAGGCTTACGATATTATCCTGGACGGCACCGATAATTTCGAAACAAAATTTTTGATTAACGATGCGGCGGCAAAATACAAGAAGCCTTGGGTTTACGGGGCAATTCAGGGATTCGACGGTCAAGCCAGCGTGTTTGATGCACAAACAGGCCCTTGCTATCGATGTCTTTATCCGGAAAAACCCAAGGCACGTATCGCCAACTGTGCGGAAGCGGGTGTAATTGGCGCTGTTGCTGGCCTTATCGGCGTAACACAGGCGTTGCAGGTTATTCAACTCGTCACGGGGCATGAAAGCTTTGCGCCTTTGATCGGCAAGCTCTGGACGCTTGATACCAAAATGATGCAAACACGCATTTTGAACATTCCCAAAAATCCTGACTGCCCGGCTTGCAGTAAAAAACAGGATGATGTTATCCTTGCCTACAGCTCCCCTGTTTGCGGATTTGTGCCGGAATTAACGCCGCAGCAGACGCGCGGCAGAAGCAATTCCTGCCTGATCGATGTGCGTGAAAAGGAAGAATGGGATCAGGGGCATATTGATGGAGCCCAACTCTGGCCGCTTTCAAAAATAATGGCGGGCGATATACCTGACTTGCCGCAAGAAATGGAAATTATCCTGCACTGCCAAAAGGGCATGCGCAGCCTCCAAGCTGCACAAATCCTTAAGGCGCAAGGGTATTTAGACGTTTATAGCATGTCCGGTGGCTATGAAGCATGGATTAGCTGCTTTGAGGACGCGTCAGAATAAATAGAGAAACAATACTCAGTACCGCTGTCTGAATTAAAAGAATAGCTGACGACACTTCAAAAATGACACTCATGAGTATGGTTAATAATATTACAACCATAGCAAAGATTTTGTTCCGTTTACTGATACTCCCGTTCTCTCTCCAATCTATTATAGCCGGACCAAAAGAAGGGTGGCACAAAAGCCACGCGTGCAGTTTTTCAGAAGACCTTGCAAAACAAAATGCGCTTAACAGTAAAAAAGGTGTTGTTGGCAATAAGGGCAATAGTATTCCTACTATGCCTAAAATAAGGGAAATAATGCCTGAAATTATTAAGAAAATTTTCATATCAACGTCAGTAATTCAAAAAGCGCCATAACAACCTTGCGGATACATATAAAATTAATATAGCTGTCATTTTTTTGACGGCGCCAACATTTATGCGAGATGATCCTAGCCAGGATCCAATCTGCCCACCAACCAGAACCGCAGGCAGCAAAATCCAGTAAGGAGAAAGAACCGGAAATATAGCGGCAGTCTCCATTTTCAGGGTCTGGCCGGTAAGGCCTGCCAGTGAATTAACCAAGATAAAAAACGCGCAGGCTCCAGCAATCTGCTTAGCATTCCCCCAGCGTATAAAATGGAGCACAGGCGCCAGAAAAATGCCGCCGCCAATCCCCGTTATACCGGACAGCAAGCCCAGCGATGTACCAAAAATGGCAGGCATAAACCTGTGCTGTGGTGCTTTTGGGTTTGGAAATGAAGGGTCTTCTCTCTCCGGCCATAAAAGCCTGACACCCGAGAGCAAAAGTGCAAATCCCAAAACTCCGGTAAAAATAACCTCCGGCACTGGTATTAACCCACCAGCAAAGGAGGCCGGAACGGAAAACACAATCCACGGCGTAATACGGGGAAGCCGGATATGTCCCTCCTTTGAGAAATGCCATACCCCTCCGGAAACCACCACGATATTACAAATGAGGGAAATAAGAGGGATCAGCTGATAATCCGTATCCCCCAGCACTAAAAGCGCATTATAGGTCGATCCGCCACCAAAACCGACGCAAGCATAAAGCAGGGCTGTGATAAAAAACAGAAAAGCCAGAATCATGTATTATGCTTTCTGACGCGGCCTGCTATCCGCCTTGAGATCAACTTGGAGAAACACATCAAGCCCGTTTACATGCGCACAAAGCCCCTCTTTGCTGCGTCCCATATCAATGAGTTTTTGTATCTGATCTTTGTTAGTACAGAGCATCAGACAGGATTCATCCTTATCTAAAATGAGTTTGAGCGGAGCTTCCTTAAAATCCTCAAAATACTCTGCCGGATCAGGATTAACCACCATCGCAAAATCATTCCCGCCGATGGGCACAGTTTTTTCTAACGTCTGACCAGTGCTCAGGATATTTAATTCTTCTTCTGTGATTTTAAACGTCACAGATTTTTCGGTGATTTTTACATTCATGGGTTTATAACCTCCGCCCAATCCTGCGGCGTATTGGCATTTTTCATGGAAGAAGATAAAAGATCCGGCAAAGCTACAGGATAAATGCCATAGTCATCCAATAAGCCTTGAACTGATTTTTTCTCGCTCTCTGGATAAGGCGGCGTTATGAAGGCCGGCAAGGGCCAGTCAATAAAATACCCTCCCTCTTTTTGTTGCAAAAGAAGATGCAGCATTTCCGGCTTTAACAAGGGCATATCAACGGGCACAAATAAATATCCGGTGTAACCGGAAAGACGCTTGATAATTGACTTTATCGCTTCCGCCGGCCCCGTAAACGGCACTGGATCGGAGAAGCAGTCGTAACCATCGACATCACCGCTGATAAATATTTCCTTGATCCCGGTTTTTTTAAGCACCTCCATCATATGCTCGATGAGCGGCTTCCCCTGGTAATCCAGCAAAGCCTTGTTCTGTCCCATGCGTGAGGAACGGCCACCCGCCAAAACAACACCGGCTATATTGCGGTACTCACCCATGTGCTTCCTCTTGGCAATGGCCGCAACAGGTCATGGAGTGCTGCGCTTCATCATTCAGGGAATGTCCCGGTAGCCAGTCGCTCATGCCGCCTACATAATGTTCTTTCTTCCAGACGGGAGCACGTTTCTTGATCTCTTCGATAACATAGCGGCACGCTTCAAAACTCTCGGCACGGTGCGGGGAGCTCACAGCAATGATAATGCTAATCCCGCTGACATCCAGAGCGCCCTGATAATGCGCAACGTAATAGCGCGTATCCGGCCACAACCCTTGCGCTTCCTCACAAATTTCATGAAAGGCTTTTTCTGCCAGAGCTTCATGCACATCGTATGTGATGCCTGTCACATTTTTACCCTCATGCATATTGCGCACCGTACCGATAAACGTATCAATGGCGCCGTGCGCCGGATCGACAACGCTTTGCACTGCCGTTTCAAGGCTTAAAGGATCAGGGCTGACAAGAACTTGAATGCTCATTTATCACCCCCCACAGACCGGCGGTAAAATGGAGAGAGGCGTTTCTTCCTGCAGAATATAGGCATTCGGCAAAATTTCATTGTCGTTAGCCAGAACGGATTCTTCCACCAGTGTTTTATGCTGCTCACCCAATTGCTGCACCAAGGCCGCCTTGATTTTCTGCACAGAAGATCCGGCATCAACGGCAACGCTGAGCTTATCGCCAAACTGTCTGAAAACACCAAAACATTTAATAGAATAATTTATCATCGTCACGCCTTTTCATATCCTTGTTTTTTAATCTTGTTCAGCGCATCGCCGATAAATGGCGATATAATATCCCAGCATTCCTTGACGGCTTTAGGCGAACCCGGAAACGCTATAACAAGTGTTGACCCAACCATGCCTGCTGTCATGCGTGACAACCATGCGGTATCTGTAAAATGAAGACTTTCCGTGCGCAGCACATCGCCTAGCCCCTCAAGCATACGGTCGCTTATTTTTTGCAAAACGTCAGGGGTTAAGTCGCGCGGCCCTGGACCTGTGCCGCCAGAGGCAATCAGGATATCCGGTTTATGCTGCGCACAGATGTCTTTAATGGCGGCAGCAATTTTATCCGCTTCATCGGGGATAACCTCATAGCATTTGATATCGGCTCCCGCCGCATTCAAAAGTTCTTTTAAAACGGGGCCGGATCTATCTTCATACGCGCCTTTTGATGCACGGTCACTCATCACAAGAATGGCGGCTGATTTACCCGAAAGGGTTTTCTCATCAGGCAATTGCTCGGCCAGCCAATCCGGTATGCCGTTCGGATTGGTCCAGACACCGCTTTTTCCGCCTGTTTTAACAAGAAGGCGCACAGCCTCAATAGATAGGTTCGGATCAACACCTTTTGTTAAATCCCATATCGTCAAAAGCGCAGCATTCGCACCCGCCAAGGCTTCCATCTCGACACCCGTTTTGGCGAAAGCAACAGCCTGCGCATAGACTGTAATGCTGTGATCCTGCTCATTCATGGCGCAATGGATCGTGACCTGATCGAGCGGCAATGTGTGGCACATAGGGATAATATCCGGTGTTTTTTTAGCGCCTGTGATGCCCGCCGCTTCAGCCAATGCCAAAACATTGCCTTTAGGCAGCTTACCATTTTTGATCGCCTCAAAGGCTTCTGTGTTCATATGAATAGTACCGCAGGCTAGGGCGCGCCTGCGTGTAGGTCTTTTGCGTCCGACATCAATCATTTTGAAATTGGGCTGCGCCGCCGTGGGAAAGGCGATAATTTCTTTATGGTTCGACATGGTTTTTATCCTCCGATACTTGCTAAATGGTCGCGAACGCCACTGTTATTATCATGTAAAAAATGCGCTGATTTCTTGAAATTCATCAAGGTCATTATTTTTTCTTGCAGTTCTTCCTGTTGGTCGTCCGATTGCAGCAGATGTCTTACAGAGTAGCCACCCTCACCAAACAGGCAAAGATGAAGCGCACCCTTGGCTGACATACGCAGGCGGTTACAGCTTTTACAAAAATCCTTTGAATAGGGCGCGATAAGACCGATTGTGCCCTTACTGTCCTTATGTTCGAATTCCTGAGCCGGTCCTGCACCTTCAACACGTGGTTTCATCCGCCAGCCTTGTGCCAGGAGCCGTTCAGTAACACGCGTTCCGGGCAAATGATGTTCGCTGAAATAATCCTGATTATCACCCGTGCGCATAAGCTCAATAAATCGCAAGGAAACAGGTTTGTCCTGAACAAAAGCGATAAAATCATCAAGCTCGTTATCATTGTATCCTTTGAGCAGGACAGTGTTGATTTTGACGGATTCAAACCCGGCATCGTGACAGGCTTCCAGCCCATCCAATATCTCTTCCAAACGATCATGTCCGGTGATGGCTTTAAATTGCGAAGCATTCAGAGAATCGATACTGATATTGATTGCTCGAAGACCCACGTCATAATAGCTCTGCGCCCGCTCGGGCAATTTATAGCCATTGGTCGTAAAAGCCAGTTTCTTTATCCCTTGTACTGAGGCAACGCGCTGCGCGATTTGAAGGAAATCAGGGCGCACAGTCGGCTCTCCTCCTGTCAGTCTGATTTTCCAAACACCAAGCGCGGCGAATGCCTGCACCACCCTTACAATTTCCTCTTGATTCAGAAAGCTCTCACATCCTGTTTTTTTATATCCATCGGGCAGGCAATAGGAACAGCTGAAATTACACACATCCGTTACGGACAGGCGCAAATAAGGAAACCGGCGACCAAAATTATCCGCAAGTTGCGGCTGGTTTATCATATCAATAGACTCCTTTCCAAACACGGGAGATCATGGCGTTTCCACACATAACCCCGGCCTTTGCGCCATATCCTTATGATAAGGACTTAGGACATAAAGGCTTCAGAGCGGCCATGCGCAAGTGAACATGGCGAATCTTTATATTTTCATTATGATAGAATTCAAAAGTAAGAGACTTGATCTGAATCAAGAGGGATAAAAATGCTGGAATTCTGGGTCGCGCTTATTGTTTTCATGGCGTCACATTCTGTTATAGCCCGATCAGGGCTTCGTGGCCTCATCGTTCAAAAATGGGGAGAGAAGACCTATTTGACCCTTTATTCCTTGCTAAGCCTGATATTGCTCGCATGGCTGATCCTTGCGGCGCAGAACGCGCCTCGCACCCAGCTATGGCCATGGCTTTATGAACTTTATTGGATACCTAACATTTTCATGCCCCTAGCTTGCATCTTTCTGGTTTCAGGCTTCGTTGTGCCTAATCCCTTATCCATTGCGGCAAACAGAAAAGAGTTTGATCCGGAAAGACCGGGATTTATTGTTGCGCTGACCCGTCATCCGATTTTATGGGGCTTTTTTCTGTGGTCTGCCTCTCATGTTATCCCAAATGGTGAATATCCACTAATTGTCATGTTCGGAGTATTTGCCGGATTTTCGTTAGTAGGACTGAAGATCGTTGATCGGAAACGCAAAAGGGAACTGGGAATGGAGCAATGGGACATACTGGCAAAAAACACACATGCTGTGCTTTTTGCGTCCCGCTCTTTATGGGCAGGACGGTTTCAATTCACAAGATATGACATTACGGGAATACTTTCAGGTTTATTTGTGTACTTTTTACTTTATAGTCTTCACGAGACCTTATTTGGAATAAATCCAATGCCTCCCATGTAGTATTTAAAATGAGTACAGCGCCATGAACATTGTAGAAACCATCAAAAAAAGTACCCTGTTTCACAGTGTCGATATGCAGACCATCGAATCCTTGGCTAAAGAATGTCATAAAAAAACATATGCCAAAGGGCGTGATATCTTCGCCATGGGTGACAAGGCGGATGCCTTTTTTATTATTCTTGAAGGCTGGGTCAAACTCTATCGTATCTCCAAGGATGGTGAAGAAGCGATCATCCATGTCTTTGGCCCCGGCGAGTCTTTTGCCGAAGCGGCTGTTTTTAACGACACAAAAACCTATCCTGTGAATGCCCATGCATTGGATGAAGTCATTCTTGTTGAAATACCCCGCAGTTTTTTTGTCCAGAAAATTGAAGAAGACAGCCGTTTCGCATTGCGTATGCTTGGCGCTATCGCCGCGCGTCAGCATTACCTTGTACAGCAAATAGAGCAGGTCACAACCCGCACGGCTCCACAGCGGATCGGCGCGTTTTTGATACGGTTTTGTAAGAAAAACAGGCAAGCCGAAGGCGAATGGGTCGTCCATTTGCCTTACGATAAATCAGTGATTTCAACCCGCATGAACATCAAGCCGGAAACCTTTTCCCGCGCCCTGGCAAAACTGGAACCTTACGGCGTTCATATCGAAAAGAAGAATATTCTGATTACAGATATGGAAGCTCTGGCTGAATTCTGCGACATCTCGCCGAACGAAGTGCCGTGTTAGGCTTCCCTGCCATCCGGTCGGGCTGAAAAGAGCATAGGAGTATAAACCCACAAGTAAGCCGCAAAGCATAAAGACCATAAAGCGGCTGAGCCAATAATCCATTCATTCATATGATCCGGCATAAATATCGGCCCGAACACGCGGGCAATGGCCGTGGCCTGAATGGCAAAAAATGAAAGCGTTGTGAGCGCTCCCACTTTAAGCTCTCTCCCCGTATGTCCCAGTGTGACGCGGCAAATCATACCCAGTATCATGGAGCCTATGGAGCCTGCAGTTAGCGCGTGAATGACGGCTGGTATTTCAAGAACACCAAACCCTGTCAAGACCAGTAATCCCAGACCGACGATCAGCCATCCATACCCGGCGTGGAGTATCCAGACTAGCGGATCATCAAAGGTTTTGAGCGTGTGATAATGGCGCATTCTTAACCCGTGTATGAGGCAGGAAACACCCGCTGCAATGCCGAGGATTGGGGTGTCTTTTGCTAAAACCAGACACAAAGCGACAGCCACCAAAGAGGCAAGCGCAGCCATATCCATTTTCATTTGCGGTGTCTGATAGGCTTCTATGCCCTTCCTGCGCAAAGCTGCAACGGTAAAAGCCGGGATAATACGCCCACCGATCAGGGATATCATGATTAAAACCATCATGAGCGCAACGTGAAGCGCAGCCATATTGATGGTAAGAAGAAACCAGAGATCGCAGCCAAAAAGGACGCTCAAAAGCGTTAGAAAAATGAAATTCCGTTTATTCCAGCTGCGGATGAGTGGAATGGCAAGCGATAAGGCCAGCGCGGGTATAAAAGCACTTTCGACAGCTATAATTGCCCATGCAGGCAGGCCAAAATCAAAATGCATGACGACCCGTCCCAAAAGCCACAGCAGGCAAAGCCCGGCCAAATGCACCTGACGTGCCGGTGCGCCGCCCGTCCAGTTGGCAACAGCGGTTAAAAGAAATCCTGCCACAATCGCCATGGAAAATCCGTAAATCATCTCATGGGCGTGCCAGGAAACAGCATCAAGCAAGAAATATGGCGGCACAACGTATCCCGCATAAAACCCGCCCCAGAGAGCCAGACTTATGACGCTATACAAAGCCCCAAAGAAAAAGAAAGGCCGAAACCCGCGTCCAAGAAAGGGCTGCGAGAATATGGAGTCAAACAGCTTTAGCATGGCGATTACTTTCTTTTTTAAAATAAGGATCGAAGTGCGAGGCTATAACACGCACAAATGTTCTACCAATCTCCATGATCCGCAACTGCGAACCGGTTATTTCAATCAAGCCGTCTTGCTCCAGCAATGCAAGCGCGGATCGTGGCACAGGAATATTCTTATAATCTTTAAAATTAACAGTAAAATTACACATCAACTCCTCGATCAGATTTCTTCTGTCCTGATCATCCTGCGTCAACGTCAGTACCCTTGCCAGCGGCACCTCTCCATTATCGACAGTTTTCCTATATAAGGGCGCATCTGTGGTGTTCTGGGTATAAGCTTCTTCAAACTGGCTGATTGACGATAAACCAAAACCCAATATCGTGCGGGCAGGATCATCTGTGTAGCCTTGGAAATTACGGCGCATGTTCCCATTTTTCGAAGCGCAGGCCAGAGGATCATCGGGGCGCGCAAAATGATCAATACCGATGGCTTCATATCCCGCCTCCTTTAAGCGGGTTTCGGTGAGCTTGGCCATCTCGTAGCGCAAAGATGTTTCCGGCATTTCATATTTCTCGAGCAATTTCTGGTGCTTCTTCATCCATGGCACATGGGCATAGGGAAAGACGGCAACGCGCGCGGGTTGTAGCTGCACGACTTTTTCCAATGTTTCCGTGACGATTTCCAGTGTTTGTTCGGGAAGGCCGATAATCAAATCAAAATTAATATTATGAATGCCGTTACGACGAAGCGCCCCCATTAGCTTTTTGACCAAATCAAAGGGCTGAATGCGGTTTATGGCTTTTTGCACTCTCGCATCAAAATCCTGAATACCAAGGCTTATCCGCGACAGCCCAAGCGATGCATAATCCGAGATTTTTTCTTCATTCAAAAGCCGTGGATCGCACTCCATATCAATCTGCGCGGAGGAGAGGTCAAAATAACACCCCAAAGTATCCAATATGCGTTTTATATCTTGCGTCTTTGCGTAATTGGGCGACCCGCCGCCGAAATGAATGCGCGATACGCTCTGGGCGGCTTTTAAATTTCTGCCCGCTAGCTCTATTTCTTTGATCAATGTATCGATATACGACGCAATCGGGCTGTAGCTATGCACAATTTTGGTGTGACAGCCACAATAGTGACAAAGGCTGTGGCAGAAGGGAATATGAACATATAAAGAGACAGACTCGTCCGGCGTGAGCTTGTTCAGGCAATCAAAATAAATGCCGGCATCCTGCACAGGCTTAAACTGCACCGCTGTTGGAAAACTTGTATAGCGCGGTACAGGATAATCATATTTGGCAAGCAGAGCCTTGGTATCGACTTGATTCATGCGCCCATCATACGAATATATGTATAGACGGCCTTGATCTGAATCAAATGATGCTACTGCACCAGCGGTGATTTTACGCCTTCGAAGCGAAAACCGCTGATTTTCGAACGCCCCGCCAAAAGCTGCACATATTGTTGAAACGCCTTGTTCCAGCTTTTTTGTTCCAGATCGTTTTTGATCCAGTCTGCTACACTTTCATAGGGAAGCTGCGCACCTTCGGCATATTCATGAACCTTGATAAGGTGATAGCCGACTTCGCTTGCCACAGGATCCTCGCTGATATCACCTTCGCGCATCTGGAACAAAGCCGTTTCAAAGGCGGGCATGGTTTGCCCCTTGCTGATCTGCCCCAGCATTCCACCGTCCTTGGCGGAAGAGCATCCCGATTCCTCCCGTGCGATACCGGCAAACAATTCCGGTGCCTTCTTTATCTTTGCCAGCGCGGTATCTGCCTTGAATTTGGCTGCTTTACGTGCTTCCTCATCTTCCGGTGGAGCCAGATAAAGAATGTGAGACACTTCAAAAAGCGGCGACGTGAAGAATTTGCTCTTGTTATTCTCGTAATACCGTCTGCACGTATCTTCGTCAGCCTTTGGCGCGGTGATTTCCTGCTCCAGCAAAGCCTCAATAATGTCGTCGGGCTTCTTAACCGCTTCATTGCGCTTACAAAGCCCGAGCTCTGCCGCGCGCTGGATCAGAATTTCCCGTATCACGAGCGCTTTCATGGCTTCATACTTGGCGCTGAAAAGACTTTCTGCAGGATGATACTGTACTTCCGCATTAATCTCATCGGGTGAGATTTTAATGCCGTTGACCTCTATGCCGGGAGCGAGTGTTTGCATTTACGTGGCTCTCTTGCGAACAATTTGATAGGGACGAAAAACATAGCCAACCGGAGCGCTCAAGGCGTGAACAAGCCTTGTGAACGGGAAAATGACCAACAGAAATAGCCCAAGCGTGATATGCGCTTTGAAGACCAAGGCAACATCGGCAATATATTCATACGCGCCGCCACGGAAGGTCACAATATGCTGTGCCCATTCCATGAATTTCACCATTTCATGGCCATCAAGGTGGTGCATGGAGACCGGGATAGTCAACATACCCAATGTTAATTGAGCAAGCAGCAAGACCAGAACCATAATATCCGCAAACGAACTGTTAATCCGGATACGCGGATCAAACAAACGGCGATGAAGAAGTAAAACAAGACCGATAAAGCAGAAAACACCGGCAATACCCCCTGCGGTAATCGCAAGAATCTGTTTTGCGCCATGTGAAATGCCCAGCGCGTCAAAGACAGCAATCGGTGTCAGTAACCCGACCGCGTGCCCAGCCAGAATAACCAGTATGCCGAGGTGAAAGAGGATACTGCCTATAATCAACTGCTTGCGGCGCAACAACTGTGAGGATTTACTGCGCCAGG
Organism: uncultured Pseudobdellovibrionaceae bacterium; assembly: GCA_964493095.1. Lineage (GTDB taxonomy): Bacteria > Pseudomonadota > Alphaproteobacteria > Micavibrionales > Micavibrionaceae > CAYXSX01. The sequence goes on along the minus strand of CAZBNG010000005.1, from coordinate 26,575 downwards.
AATAAGGATCACGATCAAAACGCAGAATACTGCCTAATAAGAAAACGATGATCGCAATATACGGAAAGATTTGAAACAGGAAGTAATCTATCATTTTTTAACCCTTTCCTCTTCCTTATAACCATTGATGCGCGCCAGCATATCTTCGGCTTTCGGACAGCCGCTATTCTGGCCGGTTGTTTGTTCTGTATTCTCAAAGGCGAATTGCTCTTCCCATTCCGCGTCAAGTTTTTCAAGGTCGTATGCAGCCCCCGACGCTTTCTTAAGGGCGCTCTCTACCGCCTTCGGATCAGGCTTGCGCGCTGCGGTTTCTACCAGTGTTTCAAAGACAGCGGCATAGTGTGAGTCTCGGTTTTTCAGGCGTTCTCCGATGGCGGAAAGAATATTAACCACACTGCCCAAATTTTCTTTTGTATCTTCCGGCGGCAGGGTTGATACATATTCGAGAAATAGCGGCAGATAATCAGGGGTTTCATCGGCATTAATCAACAAACCGGCTTCTTCATAGACTTTGGTCAAATCGACCAAGGCCTGTCCGCGCTCCCGTGAATCACCGTGAATATGTTCAAATAAATGCAGCGACAAGGATGGCGTGCGGTCAAACAAAGCTACATAAGCTTCCTGTAAATCAAGAAGATCGGCAGAACGCATCTCTTCAAGGAATACTTCCAGAGAGCGAAGCCCCTTTTCAGAAACCCATTTTTCCTCTTTCAGGAAATTATAGCACTCATCCAGAACCTCTTTATGAGACTCAGAAGGGTAAGTGAGTAAAAATCCCAATATTTTAAGCGTTCTCATAAGCCTTTTCCCTGCTGTCCTCCGCAAGAGCCGCAGCATCCGCCTTCTGCATGCGGATTGGGTTTTTGCGTATCCTGTTGTTTTTTACCTTCAGGGGCATTCTCTTGTTTAGCGTCCTGCTTTTTATCTTTAGAATTCTGTTTTTTAAAAATATTCATAATCTTCATCCTTTCTTATTTGATCAACCGCAACCGCCGCCGCAAGAACCGCCGCCACATCCGGTATGCTTTTTCCCGATGTCTTCGTATTTGTCACGTTCGAAAATCGTATTCACACGGTTGCTTTTTGTGCTACCGGACTGGCCGCGTGATTGTTTAGAATTTTCAAACAGATCAATCGCGCTGTTGCTGTGGCTGGAACAGCCATTGCCGAAGGTGAAACCGCACCCACCGCTCTCGCCAAACGCATCCAGCGTTTCTTCACGGTGGCTTGTCGGAATGACGTAACGATCTTCGTAATTGGCAATTGCCATTATTTTATACATATCTTCGACCAGTTCCGGTGTGAGATCGACTTCTTCCAGAATGCCGGAATTATCTTTGCCTTCAATCATCTTGCCGCGCATGTAATGACGCATCGCCATCATACGTTTAAGGCCAAGGCGAACAGGCTCTACCTTACCGGCAGTCAGCATATTGGCCAGATATTTAACCGGAATACGCATATCATCCAGATCCGGCATAATACCGTCTTTGGTTGCAATTTTGCCTTGTGCTGCCGCTGATTGAACAGGTGAAAGGGGCGGGATATACCAGACCATTGGCAAGGTGCGATATTCCGGGTGAAGCGGGAACGCCACTTTCCAATCCATTACCATTTTATAGATAGGAGAGTTTTGTGCGCCCTCAATCCAGTTCTCAGGAATTCCTTGTTTGCGTGCTTCCGCAACGATCTCCGGATCGTGGGGGTTCAGAAAAATACCAAGTTGCGCCTCATATAAATCTTCTTCATTTGACACGCTTGCGGCCTCTTCAATACGGTCAGCATCATAAAGAATGACACCAAGGTAACGAATACGCCCGACACAAGTCTCAGAGCAGACAGTTGGCTCTCCATTTTCAAGACGTGGATAGCACAACGTGCATTTTTCAGCTTTTCCGGACTTCCAGTTGTAATAAATTTTCTTGTAAGGACAGCCAGACACGCACATGCGCCAGCCACGGCATTTGTCCTGATCAATAAGAACAACGCCATCCTCTTCACGTTTATAGATGGAGCCGGACGGGCAGGACGCTACGCACGTTGGATTAATACAATGCTCGCACAAGCGAGGCAGATACATCATGAAGGTGTTTTCAAATTCGCCGTACATTTCTTCTTCAATATCCTTGAAGTTATAATCCTTGCGACGATGTTCAAATTCCGTTCCCAGAATTTCTTCCCAGTTTGGCCCCCATTCGATTTTTTCCATGCGTTGTCCTGTGACCAGCGAGCGCGGACGCGCTGTGGGCATGGTTTTCATCTCGGGCGCTTTTTGCAGATGATCATAATCGAATGTGAATGGCTCGTAATAATCATCAATTTCCGGCATACTCGGGTTACCGAAAATATTGGCGAGAATGCGCCAGCGGCTTCCTTGCTTGGGATGGATCTTACCGTTGGCATGGCGTTTCCAGCCGCCTTTCCATTTTTCCTGATTTTCCCAATCTTTGGGATATCCCAGGCCCGGTTTGGTTTCAACATTGTTAAACCATGCATATTCAACCCCTTCGCGGGATGTCCAGACATTCTTGCAAGTGACGGAGCAGGTATGACAGCCAATACATTTATCGAGATTGAGCACCATACCAATTTGTGCACGTATTTTCATTATTCTGCTGCCTCCACCTGAGCCGGTTCATCCATCCAGTCCACCTTGTCCATTTTTCGGACAATAACAAACTCATCGCGGTTGGAGCCGACAGTTCCGTAATAGTTAAATCCGTAAGAAAGCTGGGCATAAGCACCGATCATATGCGTCGGTTTGATTGTAGCCCGCGTGACGGAATTATGAATACCGCCACGCGCATTGGTGATTTTACTGCCTGGCGTATGCACCAGCTTTTCCTGCGCGTGATACATCAGCATCATGCCTTCATTGACACGCTGGGACACAACCGCCCGCGCAACGATTGCGCCGTTCGTGTTGAAGACTTCCAGCCAGTCATTGTCTTTAATGCCGATCTTGTTGGCATCCACCTCACTGACCCAGACAATCGGCCCACCGCGTGACAATGTCAGCATGTGCAGATTATCCGTATAGGTGGAGTGAATGCCCCATTTCTGGTGCGGCGTGATGAAGTTGAGCAGGATTGTTGGCGATTCCTCCCCATGCTTGTCCAGCATGTTCTGGACAGTACGTGTATTGATTGGCGGACGATAGGAAACCAGCGCCTCACCAAAATCAACCATCCATGGGTGATCCTGATAAAGCTGCTGACGGCCTGTCAGCGTGCGCCATGGAATAAATTCATGCACGTTTGTGTAGTTAGCTGTATAGGACACATGCTCTGATTCAAGGCCGCTCCATGTAGGGGAGCTGATAATCTTGCGCGGCTGCGCTTGAATATCGCGGAAGCGGATTTTTTCTTCTTCCTTGGGCAAAGCCAGATGCGTGTGGTCGCGGCCCGTAATTTTACTCAAGGCCGCCCAGCTCTTGACAGCCACTTCACCATTGGTTTCAGGCGCAAGCGATAAAACGGTTTCACAGGCGTCGATATCCGTCACAATCTTTGCGCGACCATCCCGTTCACCATTGAGCTTTTTAAGGAAGTCTACTTCATGGTCAGTATTCCAGCCGATACCTTTACCGCCATTGCCCAGTTTTTCAAGTAGCGGGCCGAGTGATGTAAAGCGATCAAATGTGGCCGGATAGTCGCGCTCTACCACTTTCATGCTGGGCGCGGTTTTGCCCGGAATCAAGTCACATTCGCCTTTGCGCCATTCTTTAACATCAGGCTGGGCAAGCTCTCCCGGCGTATCATGCTGGATCGGGTTGAGAACAATTTCCTTCTCAACACCCAAATGTCCTTCACAAAGTTCTGAGAATTTCTTTGCAAAGCCTTTGTAGATCTCCCAGTCTGATTTGCTTTGCCAGACCGGATCAATCGCTTTGGATAGCGGGTGAATGAACGGGTGCATATCAGACGTATTCAGATCATTCTTCTCATACCAGCTCGCTGTAGGCAACACGATGTCCGAATACACGCAAGTTGTAGACATACGGAAATCAAGCGTAACCACCAAATCCAGCTTTCCTTCCGGCGCTTCGTCATGCCAGACAACTTCGCTGGATTTTCCGAGACCTTCGTCGCCCAGATCCTTGCCCTGAACGCCGTGCTGCGTGCCCAGAAAGTGCTTCATGAAATATTCATGCCCTTTACCGGAAGAGCCTAGAATATTGGAGCGCCAGACAAACATGTTGCGCGGCCAGTTTTTCGGATTATCCGGATCTTCGCAGGACATACGCAGATCACCGGACTTCAAACGATCCACGACATAGTCGACAGGATCAACTTTATTGTTCTCAGCCTGCTTCACCAGGTCAATCGGATTTTCTTCCAACTGCGGTGCGGAAGGCAACCAGCCCATCCGCTCAGCACGGATATTGCAATCAATCAGCGAGCCTTTCCATTTTTCTTTGTCCGCAAGGGGGGAAAGAACTTCATCTACATCCAACGTTTCATACCGCCATTGATCCGTATGCGCATAAAAGAATGATGTTGAATTCTGCTGGCGCGGCGGGCGCACCCAATCAAGCGCAAAAGCGAGCGGTGTCCAGCCTGTCTGCGGACGCAGTTTTTCCTGCCCGACATAATGCGACCATCCACCGCCGGATTGACCGATACAACCGCAGAAAGCCAGCATATTAATGGCCGCACGGTAATTCATATCCATGTGATACCAGTGGTTCATTGCCGCGCCGATGATGATCATCGACTTGCCCTTGGTGATGTGGGCATTGTTGGCAAATTCTCTGGCAACCTGAATGACTTTTTCTGCGGGAACGCCTGTGATGCTTTCCTGCCATTTAGGGGTATAGGGGATATTCTCTTCGAAATCAGTGGCAACATTATCACCGCCAAGGCCTTCACGGGCGATACCGTAATTGGCGCAAAGCAAATCGAACACACAAGCCACAGGCACTTTCTCGCCGTTCAGATCCAGATATTTGACCGGAATGTTACGATCCAGAACATCTTCACCGGCGGAGGGTTCGAAATAGCCGGTTTCATGGGTCTGACCGCCAAAATACGGGAAACCGACCTTAAGAACATCATCATGATCGCCGAGTAAAGTTTTGCGTGGGCGAATATTCTCTCCCGTTTTGGAATCGGTCGGAACAATGTTCCACTTCCCTTCTTCCCCCCAGCGGAAGCCGATAGAGCCTGTCGGCACGGTAATGTTACCGGTTTCTTCATCGAAACATACAGTTTTCCATTCGGGGTTATTCTCTTCATCGAGATTACCCTTGAAATCGGATGCCCGCACCATGCGACAGGGAACGAAGCGGTCGCCCTGTTTTTCAAGTTTCACCAGAAACGGCATATCCGTATAGGCACGGCAATAATCATCAAAATATTCGGAAGGGTTATCGATATGAAACTCTTTCAGGATTACATGCCCCATTGCCATGCCAAGGGCGGCATCTGTCCCCTGACGTGGGTTCAGCCATATATCACCGAATTTCGAAGCTTCTGAATAATCCGGCGTAATGGTCACAACCTGCGTACCCTTGTAACGCGCTTCAGTCATAAAGTGAGCATCGGGCGTACGGGTTTGCGGAACATTTGATCCCCACATGATAATAAAGCCGGAATTATACCAGTCCGCACTTTCCGGCACGTCTGTCTGCTCCCCCCATGTCTGCGGACTTGCAGGAGGCAGGTCGCAATACCAGTCATAAAAGCTCATGCATACGCCGCCAATCAGGGACAAGTATCGCGCACCGGCTGCATAAGAAATCATCGACATGGCAGGGATAGGCGAAAAGCCGATCACACGATCCGGACCATGTTCTTTGATTGTATGAATATTGGCCGCTGCCACGATTTCATTGGCTTCGTCCCAACCTGCACGGACAAAACCACCTTGACCACGCACCTTTTGATAGGATTGGCGCAAAACCGGATCGGCTTGAATTGTTTTCCATGCCTCGACCGGATCACCACCAACCTGTTTTTTTGTACGGCGCCATAACTCTAACAGTCTTTTACGCACCATCGGATATTTCAAGCGGTTGGCGGAATAAATATACCAGCTATAACTTGCTCCTCTGGAACAGCCGCGCGGCTCATGATTGGGCAGATCTGGCCGTGTGCGTGGATAATCCGTCTGCTGCGTTTCCCAAGTAATAAGACCGTTTTTCACATAGATTTTCCAGGAGCAGGAACCGGTACAATTTACACCGTGGGTAGAGCGGACAATCTTGTCATGCGACCAGCGATCCCGATAGGCTTTTTCCCAGGCTCTGTTTTCTTCCGTCGTTACACCATGACCATTGGAGAACTTCTCTCGGTTCTGGGCGAAATAACTGATACGGTCGATAAAATAGCTCATCGCTGCGGCTCCTTAAGATTCTTTATCTCTTTTTTAGTCTTAACGGTTTTGCAATAACGTCCCTTGATTCAGATCAAGAGGCCTGTCTATTCAGCATTTTATTTCCGCCTTTTTCCTGATATAGAAATACCAGGTTAAATACAGGCACAATGCATAGAAACCCGCAAAAACAAGCAAGGCCGCGTCCGGCGCACCCGTCAAAGAAATAGACGTGCCGTAGCTTTTAGGAATAAAGAACGCCCCAAAAGCGCCAATGGCGGAGCTAAATCCGATAACAGCGGCGGATTCTCTTTCTGCCGTCTTGCGAATATCTTCCTCTGGCTGGCCTTTCAGGGCTTTTTTCCTGTCCTGCCAGAAGATGGATGGAATCATCTGGAACGTAGAAGCATTCCCTACGCCTGTCGTAATGAACAGTGCCAGAAACATGCCGAAAAATCCGTAGAATGCCATAGGATGATCTTTAATCGTCAGGAAGTAATACACGCCAAGCGCTCCGGCAATCATGGCGACAAACACCCAAAGTGTAACGCGCCCGCCACCAAACTTATCGGAAATCCATCCACTCCCTGCGCGGGACAGCGCGCCAAGCAGGGGGCCGATAAAAGCAAATTGCAGGGAGTTCACTTCCGGAAACTGTGACTTCGCTAACAAGGGAAACCCTGCGGAAAAGCCGATAAAGGAGCCGAATGTTCCAATATAAAGAACACACATAATCCAGTTATGTTTTCGCTGGAATATGGCCATCTGGCTGGACAAGGAGGCCTTGGCGTCTGCAATGTCATTCATGTAAAACCATGACAGGATTGCGGAAGCGGCAATAAATGGAATCCATATATAGGCAGCGTTTTGAATCCAAAGACTTGTTCCATCCGCCAATTGTGGAGCACCGCCAACAGCGCCAAAAAGGCCAACCGTAATCACCAGCGGTACAAGGAACTGAACGGCACTGACACCCAGATTACCAAGGCCAGCGTTCAGTGCCAGAGCGTTACCCTTTTCCTTTTTGGGGAAGAAATATGCAATATTCGCCATGCTGGAGGCGAAGTTTCCACCCCCGAAACCACAGAGCAAAGCCAATATCAGAAACACCGAATAAGGCGTTGACGGATCCTGTACCGCCATCCCAATACCGAAGGCCGGCACCAAGAGCGATCCGGTACTAAGCGCCGTCCAGCGTCGTCCACCGAAAACAGGGATCATAAAAGCATAGAAAATTCGCAAGGTTGCGCCTGACAGTCCGGGCAAAGCCGTAAGCCAGAAAAGCTGTTCTGTCGTAAAATCAAAGCCGACTTTCGGAAGATTTACCACAACAACGCTCCACACCATCCATAAGGCAAAAGCGAGAAAGAGGGCAGGAACGGAAAGCCAAAGATTGCGGCGGGCAATCTTTTGCCCTTCCGAGCGCCAGAAACTGTCCTCTTCGGGCCTCCAGACTTTCAAAACATGTTTCTTCTCCATCTCGGTGAAAAAAGCGGGTTTTGTCAGTTCTGGATAACGCGCACGCTCCATCAAACGGATAGAAACGTGCATCCACAGAAATGCAATCGTAACCAGTGCGAAAAGCAGCATGAAACAGCTTGTCCAGACATTGAGATAATCATTCATCAGACCAAAGCTAAGGGGAAGGAAGAAACCGCCAAGGCCGCCAATCAGGCCAACAATACCGGCGACCGATCCGACATCATTCGGGTAATAGACAGGAATATGTTTATAGATCGCGGCCTTACCCAAGGACATAAAGAAACCAAGAACAAACACAATCACAGTAAATGGGATAAAGCCCCAGCCAAAACTAAACTCTATATTGTCATCAATTCCATGAACGACATAATCGGTTTGCGGGTAAGAAAGCAGGAAGCAGCAAATAGCGCTCACAAGAAATGTCCAATACATGACCGAGCGAGCGCCGTACTTATCAGACAAGTATCCGCCGACGGCACGGAACAGTGAGGCCGCTATAGAAAATGAGGCCGCCAGCATCCCTGCCGATTTAATGTCCAGATCATAAACACCGACATAATAGCGCGGGAGCCAGAGTGCCAGCGCAACGAAACCACCAAATACAAAGAAATAGTATAAAGAGAAACGCCAGACTTGCAGTTTCTTGAGAGGTTTAAGTGACCCCAGCATTGATTTGGGCGCAGCCTTTTCAGCCCTTTGTTTCTGGATTTGTGGCTCATCCTTGGTAAAGAACCAGAATAGCAGCGCGATAACGACCAATGATACCGCCCATACTTGCGCAACCATATGCCAGCCATAGGAAACCATAACAAAGGGCGCTATAAATTTGGTGACGGCGGCACCAATATTGCCCATACCATAGACACCCAGCGCAGTCCCCTGACGTTCCTTGCTGTACCATTTCGAGAGATAGGCAATACCGACCACAAAACTACCGCCGGCGACACCCACGCCCAACGCTGTAAGCAACAGCATTTCATACGTATCCGCATAGGTCAGGCACCATGTGAAAAAAGCCGAGGACAACATAACCGCCATGAAAATCGGGCGCCCGCCATACTGATCCGCCCAGATACCAAAAAACAGCCTGACCAGAGAACCCGTCAGGATTGGCGTCCCGATCAGCAGACTGAATTGCGTGTCGCTCAGCCCCATGTCCTTTTGTATTTGGACGCCGATAATTGAAAATATCGTCCAAACGGCAAAACACAGGGTGAATGCCACCGTGCTCAGACTAAGGGCTCTGGTTTGATCTGTCTTGGTAATCATAGGGTTAGCTCCGCCAACATATTCAGATAACTTACATTTTCAACGAAAGAGAGTTTATTTTCTCATCCATTTTCTTTAGTATTGCATGTGTGAATTTGACTGGACTTGATTCAGATCAAGATGAATCAATATAAGAATTATGAATGTTAACAAGATGCAATGGCCTGCAAATTTTAATGAGCAAAAGAAGCCGCAGCTGTTTGAGGGATTATCCGAAAACAGTCTTCAGGCGCTTCTGCAACGCTCCGTCATGCAGGATTATGAAACCGGCAGGGTTCTTGTGCAGCAGGGCGATATACCGGAATGCATTTTTCTTGTGTTGGACGGGTCATTAAAAACAACCCGCATAAACGAAGATGGCGGCGAAGCTATAATACGCATGCTTGAGGCTGGTGACACATGTATGGAAGCCGTTCTTTTTATGGGGATTCCTTCGCCAATAAACGTACAAACCATGTGCGCCGCAAAAATTCTTAAAATTCCGGATTCAGTTGTTAAAAAACATGTTCTTGAGGATCCCGCTTTTGCCGTTAATCTTTTGCGTATTGTCTCGCGCCACTATAAAAATGCCATGCATCAGATTGAAGCCATGAATATTAAATCACCGCTACAGCGCGTGGGGTATTATTTCCTGCTCAAACATATTGAGCAAGGACATGAAAATCTGGATTTTAAACTTCCCTTTAAAAAACAGGTCGTTGCGAATTATTTGGGAATGACACCGGAAACCTTCTCCAGAACACTCAAGCAAATGAAAGATATGGGGATCACAGTGGAAGAAGACACGATCAGGATGCGAGATTCGTTTGCGCTTTGTCATTTCTGTGATTCCGATACCGCGTCTATATGCTCACGGCATGCTCGGGAAGAATGTGAAAAATGCCCGCTGTACTAAAAATCTCTCATATTGAAGTGCGGGGCAATAACGGATAAAACTCTACCACTTTACCGGGCTTGATGGTTTCCAGTGCTTCAGGAACATGCACCCAGCAATTCATCTTCAAAAACGGACTGACCATAAAGGAAGCCTGGCCGTCCAGAATATCAACACTGCGCGTTCCATCCTCCCAGCTTTCGCTTTTTCCCTTCAAAATCATATGCAGTCCTGATTTTTTAACAAACTTTGTCATGGCGCGCGCATGAAGCGGCTTTTCTGTCTCTTGCTCCATCATCGCACGCAAAGCCGAAACGACAAAAAAGCGCAGCCCCACGGCACTCGCAACCGGATTCCCTGGCAGCCCGAAATAAAATGCACCATTAGGCAATATTGCAAATAAATTAGGCTTTCCCGGCTTGAGCTTCACCTTGTGAAAAATGATATCTGCCCCTACCTTTTCCAGCCCCTCTTTTACAAAATCGAATTCGCCGGCTGAAACTGCGCCGCTGGAAATAATGATATCGCATTTTTCGCTCATCAGATTTTCCAGATTTTTACAAAAAACGTCCAGATCATCGCGCACTGTCTCGCAAGGGCGTACATCACACCCCAGCGCATCCAGCATGGCCAGCGCATAGGGATGGTTTGAATTATAAATCTGTCCGGATTCCAGCGGAGTCGATAGATCATCAACAATCTCCCGACCGGTTGCCATGAAAGCCACTTTTGGTTTTTTAAAGACACGTAGCCGGGAAATACCCAATGTCGCTAAGGGCAGTATATGCGCAACCCCCAACGTATCACCGGTTTTCAAGATTTCATCGCCTTTCTGGAAATCCTCCCCGGCCCGGCGAATATTCGCCATAAGCTTTGGAACAGATTTAAACGTGATTTTTTTATCCTGCACATCGACATTTTCAATAGGCACCACAGCATCCGCGCCTTTCGGAACAGGCGCACCCGTCATAATATGAATGCATTTTCCAGCCATCAGCGCCTCTTCAGGCACAGGATCGCCCGCCGCGATAACGCCGGATTTTTCAAGAACAACCGGAGTTTCCTCACTCGCGCCCTCCAGATCGCGCATGCGAACGGCAAAGCCATCCATCGCAGAATTATCAAAAGGCTGTATGGTAAGCGGCGCCAGTACATCTTCTGCACAGACACGCCCCGCAGCCTCATGCAGCGCAATTACCTCTGTATCCAGACGATATGCGCTTGCCAGTTCCCGGATAATTTTCTGTGCAGTTTCAAAAGAAATCATGAGCGTAATCTTATCAGTCCGTAGCCTGATCGCAAGCTGCTCGCTCTTTTTTATTCAGCGTAAACGGCCTGTTATGAGACGTTAAAATACGCTCCTGCGCTACTTTCCTGTTCTGGTTATCAGGGAAAAGCTTCTGCTCTATTTTTGGCGGAGTTTTCATCGGTACGCGTTTATTGTTCACAATACGTCTCCTGTCTTTGGATGCTTCAAGTGTAAATCATAATCAAGATATCCAGGCTATAACTTGATCTGGATCAATCCCCAAAGCATACCCAGCGCTTATTGTCGGGTTATGATGACAGCACAGGCCGATTACAAATCAGAAACTGAAAAGCAGGAATACAGGTATTTACCAAGGTTACTGCGCTATATGCTTGCGCCTGTGCCTCTTTTTGTCATTCAACCTGTCTTATACAGAATTGTTCAACACGTAGCGCAGAAACGACCAGAGTTATTTGACCGTATAGGGCCACATAAAGACAAGCTTTTCCTGATTGATCCAGTTAATCTTCCCTTTGCCTTCGTATTAAGCCCCAATCCGGATAGCCTTTCCTTTCGTGCATACCGGCGGCGCAACTTGCCACGGGTCGAAGCTCGCATCGCCGGAACATTCTTAACATTGCTGGATATGGTCGATGGACGACTGGACGGGGATGCCCTGTTCTTCACACGCGAACTAGTGGTGGAAGGCGATACTGAAGCCGTTGTGTGCTTGCGTAATGCCATTGACGACATAGAGGGCAGCATTGCTGAGGACACTGCAAGTTTATTCGGCTTTGCCGGACGAAATGCTTTGAAGATTTTAAGAAAGGCAAGAAACCATGGCCGAAAACAGTGAACCTTTGGCAGAGCTTGTATGCCCGGCGGGAACACCGGCTTCCCTGCGCACTGCCGTGGATGCCGGCGCGGATGCTGTCTATTGCGGATTTCAAAATGCAACCAACGCCCGCAATTTTCCGGGACTGAACTTTACGCTTCCAGAGATGGAGAAATCTGTCGCCTATGCCCATGAACGCGGGACAAAAGTTTTGCTGGCGGCCAATACGTTTCCGCCTGCGGGCAAGATACAACTCTGGAAAGATGCTGTTGATTCTGCCGTTCACATGGGAATTGACGCCATTATCGTGGCTGATATCGGCGTTGCCGGTTACATCAGGAAAAATCATCCGGATCAGCGCATCCACTTGTCTGTCCAGGCTGGCGCGCCTTCTGTGGAAGCCATTAAATATTATTGCGAGGAATTTGGTGTCCGGCGCGTCGTCTTGCCGCGTATATTAACGATCCCTGAGATCAAATCACTGAAAAAAGAGATCCCTTGCGAAATCGAATGTTTTATTTTCGGCAATCACGGCTTGATGGCGGAAGGACGGTGCAGCCTGACAAATTACGTCACCGGATTATCCACCAATATGGACGGGGTATGTTCCCCGGCGGCGGACGTAAAATATGAGGAAGACGCGCAGCGCAACCTGAAAACCAAACTCGGCGCTTTCACCATTGATTGCTTTTCCTGCACGCAAAACCCGGGATACCCAACCATTTGCAAGGGGCGATACCGTGCACCACACAGGCCGGACGGTTATTATGCCTTTGAAGAGCCGATCAGCCTTAATCTGGCGCGCTTGCTACCAGAGCTTATCAAGGCCGGCGTGCATGCTTTCAAGATTGAGGGGCGTCAACGATCCCGCGCCTATGTGCGTGAGGTCGTGTCGTCATGGCGCAAGGCCATAGATGACGTCATGGCAGGGCGGGATGTTGAGCTGGCGCATCTACTATCCCTGACCGAAGGTCACAAACAAACGCAGGGCGCGTATGAAACCAAAAGATGGAGATAAGCCAATGACGGCACAATTGACAATGGGACCCATTTTATTCCACTGGCCTGCTGAGAAAAAGCGAGATTTTTACTTCCGTATTGCCGATGAAGCGCCGGTTGAAACGGTCTATCTGGGTGAGGTTATTTGCTCCAAGCGCACGCCCTTTTTTGAACAGCATTATAGTGATGTTGCCGAGCGCCTTATGGCGGGCGGGAAAAAAGTCGTGTTTTGCTCTCTGGCTGAAATCATGATACCGCGTGAGCGCAAAATGACAGAAGGATTATGCGAGTTGGAAGATTTCGAGGTTGAAGCCAATGATGCAGCGGCGCTCTATCACTTACGCGGCAAGCCTCACAGGATCGGCCAGTATTTTAATGTCTATAACGAAGACGTGATGGAACATCTGGCATTAAACGGCGCAACCCACTTCACTCTACCTGCGGAATTACCGGCGGAGTCACTATCTGCTTTGGGACAAAAAGCCGAAGATATCGGGGTCGGCCTTGAAGTGCAGGTTTTCGGACGCGTTGGCCTTGCGCTGTCGGCACGGTGTTATCATGCGCGTGCTCATGGCCGGGTTAAGGATAACTGCCAGTTTGTCTGCGAAGAAGATCCGGACGGCATGATATTAAAAACGCTCGAAGAAAAAGATTTTTTATGCGTCAACGGAGTGCAGACATTATCCTATACTTACCTGAACCTTATCCATGAATTGCATGAAATGGTTGATATGGGCGTGACATCATTCCGCCTTTCGCCGCACACATGCGATATGAACAATGTTGCTTGCTTGTTCAAAAATGTACTTGATAAAAAGATCGAAGCCAGTGAAGCCGAAGTGCAATTAAAAAAATTAATACCAGACGTGCCGTTTTCAAACGGATTTTATCACAAAACCCTCGGTTACTCTTGGCATAGAAATTCTCGAGAAACTGTTATCAATGGCTAAGAATTGGATGGTATGCATAAATTTATTATTACGCTTCTGATTTTAATGTTTCCTCTAAACGCCCTTGGGGCATCCCTCTGTTGTCAGCCAGATCAGAAAGCGATCAGCGAAAGCTATGAGCCTTGTCATGACATCAATCTCAAGCCCTCTGAAAGTTCTGACTTAACTTGTGAAAACATTTGTGTCTTTTGCGGAAACCTTACGTTCTTAATTCATAGCGAGCCTCCTTTATCAAATTTAAATTCCGGTTCAGAGCGAATTGTCGTTGCTTCCTCTATCAATGCCCGGACAATTAAACCGCCTTTAAAACCTCCGAAACTGTCTGAACTTGTTTTTTTAATCAACACAAATTCAATCTGAATAAAGGAGAAAAATCATGTTCAGAAAAATTTTACCCTTCGCAGTCGTTCTGTTCTTAGCCGCATGTGCTGGAACAGGCATAACAACACATTCAACCTGTTCACATTGTCCAAAACAATGCTGCGAACATTGTGAAGACTGTGAAAATTGCGAATGCGGTTGTGCTGACAATAAAGTTGATGAAAAGCCATGCAAAATCTGTATGGAAAGCGAACGCAAGCATCAACTCAATAACTAGACTATAACCTGCCGACAGCCGATCTATTCCGGCTGTCGGTTTTTACAAAAACATAGCTGAAGAATTTAACCGTCCGGAAAATAATAAAAAATCCTCATTCTCTTCTCCGGTTTCAATATAATGTGCAATACATTGCGCCATGATCGGGGAAAGCAGATATCCATGCCGGAACAGCCCGTTGCTGCGGATATATCTTTTTTCTCCATCAATTATGATGCGCGGCAGATTATCATTGTAAGCCGCCCTGATGCCCGATGACATATCCAGTACTTTCGCCTCACCAAAGCTGGGATGCAGGCTGTAACACGCGCTCATCAGCTCCATGGCTGAACGTAACATCACCAGACCATCGTCTTCATCCGCATTTTCTATCGCTGTTGCGCCGACGGCAAATACATGATCCGGCCTCGGGACAATATAAAGCGGGTAACGCGGATGCATGAGCCGTACGGGCCGTGTCAGAGAAAATTCCAAATTCCGGATTAAAAGAATCTCGCCCTTAATACCGCGCAAATCCTGATCGTACTGCAGTGTATAGCCACGGCAATCAATCACCCAGTCATAATCCAGCGCCAAATCCTCCGGCTGCACCTCCTGCTTTATCATTTGTCCGTTTAAAGATATGAATTTTTTGAAAAGAGCCTCTAACGCCAATAACGGCACAAGATGCGCTTCCTCTGGAATATAAAGCCCTTTGGTAAAACGGCTCTGTAAATCTGGCTCCAGCGCACGGATTTCTTTTTCGTTTACCCATTGCCACGACCCGCTCACAGATTTCAAATGTTGAACAAATCTATCCAGATAAACTTCATCTGCCGGATGCGCCACAAACAGGCTGCCTTCTTTGCTAAACACAAAATCCGCCCCGCCATCTAACATGCTCATCCACATTGCAATGCCTTTCACCCCTGCATTTACAAAACTCAACGGTAACGTATCGATTTCGCTGTAAGGCGCCATCATGCCCCCCGCAATTGTGCTGGGATTAACGGGTGGAAAGTCCTGTTTCTCGAAAATCGTGACCTGATAGCCTTTTTCGGCATTCATGCACGCTGCCAACAGCCCTGATATCCCTGCGCCTATAACGGCGATTTTTTTACTCATTATTTCTATTCCTTATCTTTTAAGCTTTGGATGCAGCCATATAGAATATGCCATGTGACATGCTTAAAATTCTGGGAATCAAAGGCATTACAAGCCGCCCTGATTTCTGACAAAGTAAGAGGCGCATAGTTTTTTCTGCCGCAGGACGCGCCCATATTTTTCAAACTGGAAAGAAAATCCCGGCTATCTCTATAGCTCTTTTTGATTTTTTCTTCTCTGTAGATCCCCTCGGGATAGATAAAATCGGGCATGCCGGAAGGAAGCCACAGTTGATCAAGGGTAGTCCGCCATTCTTTAAAACAATCTGGCCCGGGCAATGAAAAATAAAAAGTACCGCCGCTCTTTAGCATGCTTTTCAAATTGTTTAACCCATCCTCCAGATCTTCGAACCATTGACAAACCATACTGGCGGTAATCAGATCATATGTTTCTCTGGTTTGTTCTTTTTCTGCATCCAGAATGAAAAAGCGTGCCTCCCTGTCCAAAAATCTACTTTTTGCCTGCTCAAGCATACGGGGACTCACATCCGTAATATGAAGCTGATGCCCCGCATATTTTTGGACGAGATGTCCGGTCAAAAGCCCCGTGCCGCAGCCGATTTCTAATATGGAGGCCTTTTCAAGACAAGGAAGATCGCGGGCCAGACTATCAGCCACAGCGGCTTGCACATCACCATACTGATCATACAGATGTGCCTGCGTATCAAAATTACGCGTTACTTTATCTTTCCAGCTTAAGGCCACTGACAAACTCCTTTATTGTATTGGCGCACCATTCAGGATGCGACCACGGCATGATATGCCCGCCGCCCATAAGCGTTTTGATCGGAAAACTCGACCATTCCTTTTTCACGATGTCATGATCCAGTATCGGATCGGCATCGCCACACAAACAAAGAACAGGTCTTGCGTGCGCAGAAAGTTCTTTTACGGCGCTGATTTCACTAATCCAGACCATGCCTTCTTGCAGTCTTTGCAAGTTCAGATGAGCCATATCACTCGTGATTCCGCATTTATTCCAGAAATCCCCCATTTGCGGAATAGGCTCACGCTCCAGCCTTAATTTCATAGCCTGCAAAGAACGCTCATCTGAAAAGTTTTTAAAACGATAAAACCCATTAATTGCGATCAGCACGTCAATATCTGAGGCTCTGTTTTTCAACGCCCATAAGGTTCCTAAAGAATGCGTGATATAGACACGCTTGCTGCTTTCCGGCGCTTTGTGGTTTTCGATTCTTTGATCGGGTCCAATAAAGCCAAGATTTAGAAAGTGCGATTGCTTTTCGGGAAAATGCAGGCGCAGCCTTTCCCAGAAGTCCGGATCAGTTCCCCAGCCATGTACAAATACATAATGAACGCTCAAGCAGTCTTCCTCTCTGTTTTCAGGAAAACGCCATTATCAGGAAAAAATATTCTGATCGACTTGATCTAGATCAAATTTGCACCCCTTTATCTAGTGTATCGTTTGATAAGAATACACAACATATAGTGTATTTCGAAATTCCTCCTCGTTTTCTCCTTCCGAGAAGCAAGGTCCCGAAAATTCTGATGAAACAAACATGTAAAGGAGAAAAACCATGTCCGACGCATCTGCTGCCAGATCCAAAACCACCGATTCTGTAGAGAAAAAATCAGTGATCGCTTTTCCGGCGACTCATCCCGCCAACCCCGAAACAGATCAGATCGTTACGCTTTTTGGCGGAACGGATGTGGATTGCTCCGAGGCTATCAGCGAGTATATTTCCGGATCTGACTGGAGAATCAAGGCCAATGCCAATACCGGGTATTCCAACGCCGGCCTGATCAATAACGTCGCCGGCAAAGTGATTGCCAATTTCTGGTTGGATGAAGTTTACGCAGCGGAAGAAGGTCAAGCGCACCGCAACGGTGATATACACATCCATGATCTGGACTGCCTGACCGGTTACTGTGCGGGCTGGTCGCTGCGTGCATTATTAAATGATGGATTTAACGGCGTTGGTGGACGTGTTTCTTCTCGCCCACCACGGCATTTCCGTGAGGCTTTAGGGCAAATGTCCAACTTTCTCGGCATCCTGCAATCCGAATGGGCAGGCGCGCAGGCATTCAGCTCGTTCGATACCTATCTTGCACCTTACGTCTTTTATGATCAATTGAGCTTTAAAGAAGTTAAGAAGGCGATTCGTCAGTTTGTTTACAATCTGAATGTGCCCGCACGCTGGGGCCAATCTCCTTTCACCAATATCACGCTCGATATCACCGTACCGGAAGACCTGCAAAGCCAGTTCCCGACTTATAACAATCTTCATCTCTTTAAGGGGATCGAAAACGATGAATTGCTGTTAAAAGCACAGCAACGCGATATGGGCTTGCGCAGCCTTGAAGACACCACCTTCAAACATTTCGCGCCTGAAATGGAGATGATCAATATCGCCTATTATGAAGTCATGACAGAAGGCGACTCAACAGGACAGCCCTTTACATTCCCGATCCCGACCGTGAATATCACCGAGGATTTTGATTGGGACAGCAAGGTGGCAGCAGCTATTTTTGAAAATACAGCCAAAGTCGGTTCCTCTTACTTCCAGAATTTTGTCGGCTCCCAATGGATGAAAAATGAAAAGGGTGAACGCGTGCGCAATCCGGAAGCCTATTCCCCCGGTGCCGTGCGTTCCATGTGCTGCCGCCTGCAACTGGATTTGCGTGAACTGCTCAAACGCGGGAACGGCCTGTTTGGCTCTGCTGAAATGACCGGCTCTATTGGCGTTGTGACGCTCAACATGGCGCGTCTGGGTTACCTTTATAAAGGTGATTTCAAAGGATTGATGGCAGAAGTTGACCGCCTGATGGATATAGGCAAATCCACACTAGAGAAAAAACGTGTCTTCGCACAGAAAATGTATGATCGCGGGCTCTACCCCTATACCTCCCGTTACCTGCCGTTTTTCCGCAATCACTTCTCCACCATCGGCGTCAACGGTATGAATGAGATGATCCGCAATTTCACGGATGACGAGCACGACATTACAGACGAGCAAGGCATCCAGATGAGCCTTGATATTCTGGATCATATGCGCACGAAACTCCTTGGATATCAGGAAGAAACAGGTAACCTGTACAACCTTGAAGCCACGCCGGCGGAAGGCACAACATATCGTTTTGCCAAGGAAGACAAAAAGCGCTTCCCCGACATCCTGCAGGCCGGCTTTGGTGAGAACATCTACTACACCAATTCTTCACAAATCCCTGCCGATCATACGGAAGATCCGTTTGAGGCTTTGGAGTTGCAAAACCGACTGCAATGCAAATATACGGGCGGTACGGTGCTGCATCTCTACATGAATGAAAAGCTCAGTAGTGCTGAGGCCTGTAAGCAGTTCGTTAAAAAAGTGATCGGTAATTATCAACTGCCGTATATCACGGTGACCCCCGTCTTCTCTGTCTGTGACACGCATGGTTATCTGAACGGCGAGCAGCCTGAATGCCCAACATGCCATGAGAAAACAAAAGTCTGGACGCGCGTGATGGGTTATTTCCGCCCCGTGGATAGCTTTAACAAGGGTAAGCAGGGTGAACACCGCGAACGCAAACACTTCAAGGAAGATTGGGTTGATACAGGCAATCTATTCTCAGGCGTATAAACCATGACACTCGCTCTAAAAGAAAAAAAGAAGATAGAAAGGAAGGAGGCCATACCCCCTGCTCAAAAGCAGGGGGCGCTTCCCATATACTCTGTCACTCCCTTCACGATGCTTGATTTTCCGGGGCAGACGGCCTGTATTATCTGGTTCTCAGGATGTAACATGCGCTGTCCTTACTGTCATAATCCGCAAATCGTTAAGGGCAAGGGACGCGGGGATGTGGGGCAGGTCTTCGATTTCCTGAAAAAGCGCGCCGGCCTTCTAGATGGAGTCGTGCTTTCCGGCGGCGAAGCCTCGGCCTATCCTGGATTGCCGGACTTTATCAAACAGGTGAAAAAATTGGGCTATGCCATCAAACTCGATACGAACGGCCTGAGGCCGGATATCATTGATGATTTCCTGCGTCAGGGATTTTTGAATTATATTGCGCTCGATTACAAAGCCCCACCCCATAAATTCAAGAAAGTAACGGGCGTTGATAAATATGGCGAATTTACCAAAACGCTTGATCTTTTATGCGGGCAAAAAACCGTGCCCTTTGAGGTGCGCACCACCGTTCACACAGATCTGATGGATGAGAATGATGTCAATGCCATTATTCATGATCTTGAAAATCGTGGTTATCAAGGCAGACACGCCATACAGAACTTTACCCATAGCGATGACCGCCCTACATTGGGATTTATGCGTAAACAAGAACGTATCCTGAATACGGACGCGCTTTATACTCCAGAAAATTTCACCTTGGAATTTCGTAACTTTTAAAAAATCTGATTTTTATGTAACTGTATCACTGAGCGTATGTTGGTTGAGGGTGTTTATAAATTCATTGCTGGCATCAAACAAATAGTGCTTCAGATTGCAGGTCTGCGTCACACGACAGGTGTTTGTTTCTGCATCAAAGCATTCCACCATGAACATGTTCGGTTCCAGCTGCTTTACAATATTGCCAAGCCGCAGGTCTTGCGCACCTCCGGCAAGCCGGATGCCGCCGCCTTTGCCCTTGCTGGTTTCAATGTATCCAAGCTGTGAGAGTCGGTGCACGATTTTCACCAGATGGTTGCGGGAAATTTTATAATATTCGGAAATTTCCTTCACGCTGGATAGGTCATCAGGGCGCGCGGCCAGATACATCAGGCAGCGCAGGCCGTAATCGGTAAATCGTGTTAACTGCATAATGCTGTACTCATCATAAATTTATCGCGGACAGGGTTGCAAAATTGGCCGCGCTCTATAATATACATACAAAATACATATTAAGAAAGGCAATTCCCCATGCTGTCACAACAAACCATTGATATCGTCAAATCCACAGCTCCGATTTTGAATGAACATGGCGAAACGCTGACCAAGCATTTTTACAAACGCATGTTCAGTCATAACCCGGAAGTCGCGCCGTTTTTCAACCCGGCCAATCAGGCGGGCGGCACGCAGCAACGCGCACTGGCGGCGGCAATTTGCGCATATGCGGCGAACATCGACAACCTGGAAGTACTGGGCGGGGCGGTCGAATTGATTGCACATAAACACGCGTCTTTGATGATTAAGCCGGAGCATTATCCGATTGTCGGTGAAAACCTGCTGGCCTCTATCCGTGAGGTGCTGGGCGAAGGCGCAACTGATGATGTAATCAATGCGTGGAGCGAAGCGTATGGCTTTCTGGCAGATATCCTGATCGGGCGGGAAAAGCAGCTTTATGATGAGAATGCAAACAAAGCTGGCGGCTGGGAAGGTTTTCGTGATTTTGTGGTGTACCGTAAAGAAAAAGAAAGCAGTATCATTACGTCCTTTTACCTGAAGCCCCAAGATGACGGCGCTTTGCCGTCCTATATGGCGGGGCAGTATATTACGGTGCGGATGCCGACCAAGGATGGCTCTACCACGATGCGCAATTACAGCCTGTCCGACAAACCTGGGCAGGATTATTTCCGCATCAGTGTGAAGCGTGAGGTTGGCACAAAGGCTGAAACACCGAAAGGATTTGTATCCAATACATTGCACGATGATATCAATGTCGGTGATACACTGGAGATCGGGCCACCATGTGGCGAGTTTTTCCTGAACACGAACGATAAGCACGAACGCCCGCTGGTTTTGCTGGCGGCGGGGGTTGGTATCACTCCGATTCTCAGTATTTTGCAAACTGCGCTGGACGTAATGCCGGAACGTCAAATTATCCTGATCCATGGGTGTTTGAACAAGGATGTGCAGCCGTTCAAGAACACAATTGATACGCTGGCGACAAAACGTGAAAATCTGACCGTTCACTACCGTTACAGCGATGCGGAAAACGGTGAAGACAACGCGGGTGATAATTGCTCTGGCGGGTTTGTCGATGAGGCTCTGATTGAAAGCCTCGTGCCATCACGCCATGCGGATTATTATTTCTGCGGCCCTAAACCCTTCATGGTGAATATTTATCACGAGCTTCTGGCTTGGGGCATCCCGGGCAATCAGGTGCATTTTGAGTTCTTCGGCCCGCGGGAAGAACTGGAGCGAAAAGCAGCCTGACCAAACCCTGCGGAAAGGACAAAAACCATGGCACTACCACACGCAAAACCGGGAGAGAGTGTCGATCTGAACCCTTTGGGAGAGGCACTGAAAGACGCCAGAACTCAAGCCATCATCAAGACTGATAGTTTTGAGGCTATTCGCCTCGTTCTTCAGGCGGGTACGGAAATCCCGTCGCATAAAGTACCTGGAGAACTCACCTTGCACTGTCTTGAAGGGCGCGTATCACTTGGGCTGACAGGATCCGTCATAAATCTATGTGCCGGTGAATGGCTGTATTTGAATGGCGGCGAGCCCCATTCCGTAAAAGCGGAAGAAGATTCTTCGCTTCTGCTCACAATTATTCTTTAGCCATAAGAAACTTGATCTGGATCAAGGCTTTGAAGTGCTTTTCTGTTTTTGATAACGCATGAAAACAAAGCTGGCATCTGTGAAAGATATTGTAGAGGATCTGCGCAAAGAACGCATGATCATACTGGTCGATGATGAACGCCGTGAAAACGAGGGAGATCTTGTGATTCCGGCCTCCATCACCACGCCGGATCATATTAATTTTATGGCCACATATGGGCGTGGACTGATCTGTCTGGCGATGAGCGCCGATAAAATTGATCGCCTTGGACTGCCCTTGATGACAGAAAATAATGATTGCAGGCTCGGTACGGCCTTTACTGTCTCCATAGACGCAAGAGATAATATTACAACAGGCATATCTGCTTATGATCGTTCTCATACAGTTCGTCTGGCCGCCGACCCACAAAGCAGCCGCAGTGATTTTCGTGTCCCCGGTCATATTTTTCCGTTACGTGCCAGCAAAGGCGGAGTTTTAGAACGTGCCGGTCATACAGAGGCTTCTGTAGAATTATCCCGTCTGGCGGGCTTTGGTGAAGCCGCCGTTATATGCGAAATCATGAAAGATGACGGCACAATGGCACGCTTGCCTGACCTGATAAAGTTCGCAGAAAAACACAACCTTCATATAGCCAGCATCAGTGACATTATTGATTACATCCATCAGAAAAGGAGCGCTGCATGAGCAAGATCCTGATTATCGAAGCCTGCTTTTATCAGGATATTGCCATCATGTTGCGGGAAGGCACCATCGCTGTGCTGAATAAGCAAGGGCATGAGTATGAGATTGCAACCGTTCCCGGAGCACTGGAAATACCGGCAGCATTAAACTTTTTTATATCCGGCAAGAAAGAATACGATGCCTATGTCGTTCTGGGGTGCGTTATTCGCGGCGAAACCTCTCATTACGATATTGTCTGCAATGAAAGTGCGCGTGGCATTTATGATCTGGTTCTGAAACACAATCTGGCTTTGGGAAACGGCCTTCTCACCGTTGAAAATAAAGATCAGGCTATTGCACGCGCAGACCCGCAAAAGAAAAACAAAGGGGGCGATGCCGCCAAAGCTGCCTTGCGTATTCTGGAACTCCGGAGAAAAATTTTGATTGATATCGTTTGATCCAGATCAAGGTCTCACACCTGAAATCTATGAGAATACTCATAGTCAGTAGAGGAGATAAATTATGAATGCAACAGCCATCCAGAATAAAACAGTTCGTGAAATAGCCGGACAGCACGCCGACAGCTATAAAATCTTTCATAAATACGGAATTGATTTTTGTTGCGGCGGGAAGCGCTTGTTATCTGATGTTTGCGAAGAAAAAGGCATTGAAATCTCTGTCATAGCTAACGATTTTATGGCCTTAGAACAAAACCAAAGTGACCAAAAAGATTGGAATACCGAAACACTTGAAAATCTTATCAACCATGTTGTTGATACGCATCATCAATATTTACGTGATGATTTGCCGAGGCTGTTTCATTTGACACAAAAAGTGGCATCGCGCCATGGTGAAAGGGATGCGCATCTCTATAAAGTTCTTGAAGTGTATGTTTCTATGGCAAATGAACTTCTCGCGCATATTGAAAAGAGGAGCAAGTCCTCTTCCCTATGATTATAGAGATGGAGAAAACTGGTGATATATCCCCACAAATCATAATGCCGATATTGGCTATGGAAGCTGAGCACGAACAAGCCGGAGCAGCGCTGGAAGAACTGGATCGCTTAACAGAAAATTATGCCATCAAGCCTAATATGTGCGCCTCCTATCAAGCCCTTTACGTCGGATTGAAGCAATTGGAAGAGGATTTAAAGCTCCATATTCACAAAGAAAACAACATTCTGTTTCCCCGGGTTCAACAATAACGGCTTAAATAACAGTTTAGAAAATGTTCAAAACAAAACTCTTAAAAGCACTGCTTCTCTCTACCGTTTGTGGATTGATGATACAGGGCGCATCATCGGCGCTTGCCGGGGAGGATGTTGAGAACATTATTAAAGAAGGTCATTTTTTTGGGGAAATGCGCTATCGCTATGAGTACGCCGATCAAAATGGCATAGCAGATGATGCCAAAGCCTCGACTGTGCGCACCAATCTTGGCTTCAAAACAGGGGCGTACAAGGATTTCCAAGCCTTGATTGAAGGACAGCTTGTTCAGAATATAGGTGCCAATGATTTTAACGACACAACAAACGGGAAAACGGCCTATCCGATTGTGGCCGATCCGAATGTGGCTGAAATTAATGAGCTATGGCTTTCATGGGCAGGATTGCCGCAAACATCTCTCAAAGCTGGGCGTCAGAAAATCAATCTGGATAATCAGCGCTTCATAGGCACAGTCGACTGGCGACAAAACGATCAGACCTTTGATGCCTTACAAGTGACAAATGCCAGCATCGAAGATCTGAATTTGATGTACGCCCATGTTGGAAATGTAAATCGTATCTTCGGTGACGATAATCCATTGGGCGATCTGGATTCAAATATTCACATCGCTCATGCGTCTTATGCCTTCGCAGATTGGCTGAAATTAACGGGCTATGGATACTGGCTTGATTTTGACCGTCTAGCAACAAGCTCCTCTAGGACTTTTGGCGCACGGGCAACGGGTGCGGTGCCTTTGAATGAACATTGGAGCTTTTCCTATGAGGCGGAAGCCGCCACGCAAGACGATCATGGCAATAATACCGCGAGCTATGATGAAGAATACTACCACATTACGCCCTCACTCTCCGGTCATGGTTTTACGTTCACAGCGGGGTACGAAGTATTGGGTGGCGACGGCACAAATGCCTTTCAGGCATCACTTGCGACCTTGCACAAATTCAATGGCTGGGCTGATGCGTTCTTGAGCACACCAAATGCCGGTCTTGAGGATGCTTATGTGAGTGGGTCTTATAAAGTTTCCGGTACGGATAGTACATTTGACGATACAACATTTACTGCCATCTATCATGATTTTGATAGTAACGATTCCAGCAGTGGCGATTTTGGTGATGAGCTTGATTTGTCTGTTGGAAAAAGTTTCATGCTTCCTGATGCCGGCCAGCCCTTTAAGAAATTGGATGTTCTGCTGAAATATGCTGATTATAATGGCGATAGCGGTGTTGCCAGCCGCGAAAAATTTTGGCTACAGGTGGGCGTGAAGTTCTGACATGGAAATGATTGATAAGCTGGATTTTAAAAGCATACGCAAAACAGGTCATAAAGCCTTCTGGATATGGATTGCCTATCAAACCATCAAAGGTACGCTGACAACATCCCTGATCTGGATTCCGCTTTTATGGGCATGGCTTGGATAATTCTTATTTTTTCACTCCATTAACTATTATTTTTACTTTTCTCCCCCAGCTCTTTTAGAATATCCTGCCAGCCAATCACATTGAATTGTTCCCGTTTTTGCGAGCCGGAACCGCCATAGATCAAAGTGCCCTGGCCGGAGTCTTTACCGGCGATATCCTGGAATTTTTTTAGACTGTCGAAAAAATCCCGTGCTACCGTTTGGCCGGATTTAATCTCTACCGGGATCAGTTTATCAGCCTGTTCAATCAGAATATCGACCTCATGCCCCTTATGATCACGCCAGAAATACAGGTTTGATCCCAAGGCCTGATGGTAGCGGTATTTGATCAGCTCCGACACAACCCAGGTTTCAAACAGCTGGCCACGCGCCGAATGTGTCGCCAGTTGCTCCGGCGTTTGAATATTGAGAAGCCAGGCCGCAAGGCCTGTATCGTAAAAATACAGCTTTGGCGATTTAATCAGGCGCTTGTTAAAATTCTTGTGGTGCGGCTGGAGCAAATGAATAATATAGCTGGCCTCCAATACGGAAACCCATGCCTTGGCGGTGTTATGCGTGATGCCGCAATCCCCGGCGAGATCGGACAGGTTTAGAAGCTGCCCCGTGCGCGCAGCGCACATGCGGACAAAACGCTGGAACGTGCTTAAATCACGTACATTGACAAGCTGGCGCACGTCCCGCTCGACATAAGTATCGATATAGTTCGCATGCCAGATACCGGCCTCCAGCTTACGATCATAAATCGGTGGATACAGACCTTTGAACAACAGATCTTCTAGCTTTTTGGGCGCTTTACCCGCCTGTTGCAATTCCTGCAGACTAAACGGCAAAAGTGAAATTTTGGCCGTCCGTCCTGCCAAACTCTGGGATATGCCCGAAATCAATCCAAACTGCTGAGATCCGGTCAGGATAAACTGGCCCATTTTCTTATCGGCATCCAGGCGGGTTTGCAGATAGGAAAAAATGTCAGGACAACGCTGCACCTCATCCAGAATGGCACCTTTGGGATATTGCGCCAGAAAACCGCGCGGATCGGTATCGGCAAATTCCCGCATATCCGGGTCTTCCAGCGACACATAGGGCTTATCGGAAAATACAGCCTGTGTGAGCGTGGTTT